>CAKNQJ010000016.1 GCA_930990645.1 uncultured Clostridium sp.
AAAAGGCACTAATTAAATTTAGTGCCAGTGTGAAACGAAGTTTCACTTTTGTTCTGATAATTCCTTTAAATAGTAACAAATGTGGATAATTTTTTACTAAAACATATGGCAATAAGGTAATATCTGTGGTACAATAGTATTGGAATATCAAGAGAAAAGTTATATTTATAAGCAATATGTAAAATATATATGAAAAAAGCAGAGAGAAAGGCTGTGATAAAGCTATGGAATTTGAAGGAATTGGTATAGGTATAAGTGATTATAAAATGCTAAGGTTAAGGAAGAATTACTTTATAGACAAAACAATGTTTATTAAAGATATTATAGACAATCAAGCTGGAGTAGTATTAGTAACACGTCCACGTAGATTTGGAAAAACTTTAAATATGAGTATGCTAAGATACTTTTTTGATTGTGATAAAAAAGATTCAAAAGAATTGTTTGAAGGCTTAAAAATAATGGAACAAGGGGAAAAATACACATTGAAACTAGGAGCATATCCATGTATATATTTGACTTTGAAAGATGTAAATGTAGATAATTATGAACGTATGGTAACAGGCTTTAAATCAGCAGTATTAGACGCATATAGGGAGCATATGTATTTATTAGATAGTGATAAAATATATCAATTTGAAAAAGATAGAATAAATGACATCTTATATGTAAGAGAAGATCAAGAGACATTAATTAAAAGTATCAAAGAATTAAGTGGATACTTGTACAGACATTATGAAAAGCCAGTAATGCTATTCATAGATGAATATGATGTGCCAATTCAATCTGCATATGTAGAAAAGTATTATGAACAAGCTATAAAATTTTTAAAGAATTTTTATGCTACGACTTTCAAAGATAACTCATACTTGGAGAAAACAGTGCTAACAGGTGTAAGTAGAGTAGCAAAAGAAAGCATATTTAGTGGAGCAAATAACTTCAAAGTATTTACAGTGTTAGACAATGAGTTTGCAGATGACTTTGGAATAACATCAGAAGAAATGGATAAAGTAATAGAAGATTTTAATGTGGAAGATGAGAAAGACGAGATAAAGAAATGGTATGATGGATATAGAATAGGAAATGTAGAAGGCATATATAATCCATGGAGTATATTGAATTATTTGACAGATAAGCAACTAAAACCATATTGGGTAAATACGAGCTCAAATGATTTAATAAAAATGACAATAAAAAAATCGACAACAGTAAAAGAAAAGATGGAAAGATTGCTAAAAGGAGAGACAATAGAGGTACCAATAGATTTAGAAACAGTAATAAATGGAATAGAAGAAAACGAAAACAATATTTGGGGATTAATGCTAGGAACGGGTTATTTGAAGGTAGATGAAGTAGTAAATTTGGCAGAAGGAATATATAAAGTAAAGTTGCCAAATTATGAAATAAAACTATTATTCCAATCAATAGTTAGGTCATGGTTTAATGACAAAGTAATAGGTAATGATTTGAATAGCATTTTAAAAGACTTAGTTGAACTAAACTTAAGTGAATTTGAAAAGAAATTCAAAAGATTAGTAGAAGAAATGTTTAGTTATATGGATGTAGGGGAAAACACAGCAGAAAACTTTTATCATGCATTTGTTTTGGGCATGCTAGTTGGATTAAAAGACAGCTACTATGTAAATTCAAATAGAGAATCAGGAATGGGAAGATACGACATAATGCTGGAGCCACAAGACAAAAGCAAAAACAGTTTTATAATAGAGTTTAAAGTAGCAGATGATATGGAAGAAAGCACTATAGAAGATGTAATAGAGAGTGCAAAAAAACAAATAGAAGAAAGAGATTATGAGAGCAATTTGCGTGAAAGAGGATTTAATAATATAACTAAAATGGTGTTTGCGTTCAAGGGAAAAGAATGTAAAATGCAAGTAGTTTAAATAAAACTTTGACAAAAGGGACACTCTTTTTTGTCAAAAAAAATTGACAAAATCTAGTGTCCCCAAGTGTCAAATATTACAAAAACATTACAGAAATATTACAGTTATATTACATTTTTGTAAAAACGTTGAAAAAGAAACACTAATAGTGTAAAATGAAATTGCACTGTTAGTGTTTATTTTACAAGCAGAAACTGATTGTAAGATTTAGACTATGTTAAAAATAGCATAAAGGTATAAATAAAGCAAAACAAAGCAGAAAAGAGGTAGCAAAATGATAAAAGAAAAAATAGAGTAAACCGTTGATACTGTAAGAGAGAGAGAGAGAGAGAGAGAGTAAAAGTCTAGAAAAAGTAGACTTTGATTTTGATGAAAAAAATAAAACAAATAGATATATAGAAAGGATAGGTTTAATAGAAAGAGTCATGCAAACAAAAATAAGACTTTTTCGAGAAAGCCTGTCCTTTTTGTGTGCCTGTGAAAAGATAGAAGATAAGGATAAATATGCATGAGGCTAATAAGTTTAGAAAGCAAAAGGTTAGAAAATAAAGTTTCATTTTAATAAACGAAAGCGTTAATAATAAAATTGAAGGAGGAAAAAGGAAATGAGTAAAAATGAAAAAAGAGGGATAATATTATTGGTGGCAGTAGTAATAATAGCCATAGTGTTAATAGTAGGATTATCAAATAGTAAGAAAAAAGAGGAAATACAACAAGAAGAAGAAACAGCAGTAAATGAAGAAAAGTATACAACAGTATTAGATGATGGAACAAAACTAAATACAAGTGAAGAGTTTAACAATAGCAAAACATATGGAAATTTAACAATAAGCAATGTGCAATATACAGAGAAAAATGGAATGAGTGTATTGTTAGCAGATGTAACAAACAATGGAAGTACAAAACATGAGGTAGAGATAGTAAAAATAACAATATTAGGAGAAAATGGAGAAGTAATAACCCAGATAAAACCAGTAATAGGAGAAATAGAGCCAGGAGAGACAATAAAATTAAATGCAAGTATAACAGCAGATGTGGCAAATGCGAAAGATTTTAAAATAGAGGTAGCTGAGTAAAATAAAAGAAATGGAGGCGTGAAGGAATTGCAAGGAAATAAATTGAAAAGTCGAAAAGGAATAACTTTAGTTGCGCTAGTACTAACAATAATAGTGTTAATAATTTTAGCAACAGTAGCAATAAGTTATGTAATAGGTGATAATGGCTTAATAACAAAAGCACAACAAGCAGCAGAACAAGCAGAAATAGAGAGCGTAAGAGAAAAACTAGCAATGGCAGAGGGAACAGCATTAGCAGATGGAAGAGGCTACATAGATCCAGAGCACTATTTTGATATAATCTATGAAGAAGGAATAATAGGAGATAGAGAAAATGATGTAATAGATAATGGAGATGGGACATATGAGATAACAACAACAGAAGGATATATTTTCATAATAACATTATTGCCAACACCAGATGAAGTAAGAGATATAGAGATAGAATATAGTGGAACATCAGAAGGACCAAGAATAGTAAAAATAGAAATAACAGAAAAGACAACAAATAGTGCAACAGTAAAGGTAGATGCAAGAAATGCAAATAATGCAAATTATAAATATGAATATAAAAAGAGCAGTGAAGGAGAAGACAGCTGGAAAGAAGTAGAAACAAGCAAAAGTAACACATGCACAATAGAAAATCTTACCCAAGGAGAGACATATGATATACGAGTAACAGTAGAAACAAATAAAGGGAGTGTAACAAGAGAGAGAGGAGTACATCTAGGAGAATTGCCAGAAGGAACAATAACATATACACCGGTAGAATGGTTAGGAGATGGAACAGCAAAGACAACAATAAACACAAGTGCAGAAGGATACCAGTTACAATATCAAATAAATGCAGTAGAAAGTAACGGATGGAAAAACATAGAAAATGGTGGAACAATAGATAATCTAACATACCCAAGTACAGTATATGCAAGAATATTTGATGGAACAAATGAAAGTGAACATGCAAGTGTAAGCTTGGAAGATAAAATAGCACCAAGTGTAACAGTAACAGGCACAGGAACAACATCAAATAGTGTAAGCGTAAGTGTAGCAGCAAGTGATGGACAAAGTGGAATGGTAGCAAATCCAACATACACATATAGCATAAAAGTAACAGGAACAGATGAGAGCACATATACAACACCCAGCAATGCAAGTAATCTAACGAGCAACACATACACATTTACAGGGCTAACCCAAGGAACAAATTACACAGTAAGAGTAGAAGTAAATGGAGATAAAGCAGGAAATGAAACAACAGAGACAAGAAATGTAACAACGATACCGCTACCTACAATAGAAGAAACATTAAAGGAAGGAGACTATATAAACTATATAGATGGAAAAGGAACAACAAGGAAATGCGTGGTATTATATGATAATAGTTCTGAATATGGAATAGAGATAATAACTATGGAAAGTGTGGAAGATGTAACTTTTATCGGTCAAAAAAATAGTAGTGACTATGATACAGGAATTAGTCAATTAAATGAAAAAGCAGATGAATATATAAATAATGATTATGCAAATAATACAAGATGTGTAGGAAGTGTACCTGATAATAAAAATAGTCAAGTGGGAGAAACCGATAATAATTATCTAACCGATTTGAATAAAATGTTATCTCTAAATATTAACAGTATTGGAAAAGAATACTGGTTAGCATCAAGAGTAGTAAGTGGAGAATATAATTGTATACGTTATGTGACAAATACTGGGGATTTAAGTGAGGCAGAAATTGCTTTCACTGGAAGTGGATTTATACCTTGGGATGAAGTAACTGCAGGTCTTCGTCCAGTATTTAAACTAAAAACAGGTATCAAAGTTACAGGAGGAGATGGAACAGAAACTAATCCATATACCTTAGGAACTAGTGCATCTAGTTAAGAAACTCGGATGGGGACCAGGCTAAGGGAAAACGATCATTTTAGCATTATAAGAGTATAAATGCATTATGAGACTGTAAATAAGAGAAAAAGTAGCATAAAGTTTAATTGTTTATGCTACTTTTTCCGGTCAAATTTTCCAGAAACTCATAAACAAATTCTTGAAATTTGTTGAATTCATTCAACAAAAATGATATAATGGTTTAAGAGGTGAAAGTAAAATGGACATAAAGTCAAGCCTAATAGCCACAAACCCATGGTGGAACAATGAAAAAATAAACGAACAGTTTCTACTTGGTAGAAAAAGAAATGAATTTAATGACATTATAGAGAAAATGAATGGCAAAAGGATTTTAAGTATTATCGGACCGAGAAGGGTAGGAAAGTCCACGCTCATGTACCAAACAATTAACTATTTACTAGAAGAAAAGAAAATAGACAATAAAAGAATACTATTCTTTAGTGGAGATGACCCAAGTTTGTTTTTTGATGATAATGACAAATTATCATCTGTAATAGATGTATATTTTAAAGATATATTGGAAGAAGAGATTTCAAAAATTACATCAAAAGTGTATATTTTTATAGATGAAATACACTTCATAAAAAACTGGCAAAATTATCTAAAAACATATTTTGACAGAAAGTATAACATCAAATTTATTGTCACTGGTTCATCATCTATGCATTTATATAAAGATGCAAATGAATCTTTACTTGGTAGAATTGAAAATATATATGTATTGCCACTAACATTTAATCAATTTATGAACTTTCATATGACATATATTGCAAAAGCTGACGATATAAATATTCCTAGAATTGATTTGGATAATATGGACAAATCTGTAAAGAAATTAGAGAAAATATACAACGATGTAAAATTAAAAAACAAAATACAAAAAATTCTAAAGCAATATATTTTAGTAGGAGGTTATCCTGAGTATTTTGAGGTTAGAGATATTGAAGTATGGCAAAAACAATTATCAGAAGATATAATCACAAGAGGAATATATAAAGATATTCTAACGATATATAACATTAAATCACCTGAAATATTAGAAAAATTACTATACTACATTGCAGCAAATAATTCACAAAATTTTTCATATTCAGGAATAGCAAGTACATTTGGGATTGACACTGTAACAATAATGACTTATTTGGGGTATTTAAAACAAGCATTTTTGATTAACATATTGGAAAATTATTCAAATAGTATTGCAAAAGTAATTCGTACAAACAAAAAGTTAAGCATTCTTGATAACGGAATACAAAACAGCTTGCTTAAGCAGAAAGAAATTGATAGTAATATGGCCGGGCACATTGTGGAGTCAATGGTGGACTTTGATTTTAGACTATTATGTGAAAAAGAGAATTACAAGGAATTCTATTATAGAAATTCGGACAAAGAAGAGATAGATTTAGTTATTGATAGAAATATAGATATAATTCCGATAGAGGTAAAATATACAAATCAAATAGAAAATGCTGATAAAAAAGTGATTAATAAATTTATAGAAGAACATCATGATATAGGCATAAATCATGCAAAGTTTGGAATTGTTGTCACGAAAGATATTTTGAAGAAAGAAGAAAACTTATATTTTATACCATATTGGCTATTGAACATGTAAGAATTTAGGGACAGGTCTCATTTTCCACTTTTGTGGAATTTGAGACCTGTCCCTAAATTCCGTATGTGAAAATTGTGTAAATCGCTTGCAAAAATAAAAAATATGCTGTATTATACTATATAGACTATTTTTCAAAAAACTACATATAATAAGGTTAGTTTATATAAAATGTAGAATAAATTACGAAAGGAAAAAATAATATATGGCAGATAAATTAATAATTGTTGAGTCACCTGCAAAGGCAAATACAATAAAGAAATTTCTTGGTGGAAGTACAAAAGTTGTTGCCTCAATGGGACATATAAGAGATTTACCTAAGTCAAAAATGGGTGTAGATATAGAACATGATTTTGAACCAGAATATATAAATATACGTGGAAAAGGGGATTTAATAAAATCTTTAAAGGCAGATGCAAAAAAAGCAAAAAAAGTGTATCTTGCAACTGACCCTGACCGTGAGGGAGAGGCTATTGCATGGCATTTAGCATATATATTGGGAATTCCAGAAGATAGTGTTTGTAGAGTAACTTTTAATGAAATTACAAAAGAAACTGTACAAGAATCAATAAAACATCCTAGAAAAATAGATATGAACTTAACAAATGCACAGCAAGCAAGACGTGTATTAGATAGAATTGTGGGATATAAGATTAGCCCTGTATTATGGAAAAAAGTAAGAAGAGGACTATCTGCTGGTAGAGTTCAATCTGTGGCAGTAAAGCTTATCTGTGACCGTGAAGAGGAGATTGAAAAATTCATACCAGAAGAGTACTGGAATATAATAGCTACATTATTAGATGAAAACTCAAACAAAACATTTATAGCTAAGCTATATGGCAAGAATAAAAAGAAGATAGAGTTGCATTCTAAAGAAGAAGTAGACGAGATATTAAAGAACATTGAAAACGGAAAATATATTGTAACAGAAGTAAAGAAAGGTCAAAAGAAAAGAACACCAGCACCACCATTCACAACAAGTACAATGCAACAAGAGGCTTCAAGAAAATTAGGATTTACATTAAAGAAAACAATGTCAGTTGCACAAGGATTGTATGAAGGTGTAAAGGTTGACGGAAGAGGAACAGTTGGTTTAATAACATATATGAGAACAGACTCAACAAGAATATCTGATGAGGCAAGAGCAGCTGCTAAAAAGGAAATAGTAAAACTATATGGAGAAGAATACTATGAGAACAGATACTATAAAACAAAGCAAAATTCTCAAGACGCACATGAAGGTATACGTCCAACATATGTGGATTTAAATCCAGAAGAAATAAAGGATAGTTTAAGCAAAGACCAATACAAATTATATAAATTAATATACAATAGATTTTTAGCAAGTCAAATGCAAGCAGCTGTATATGATACGATTTCTGCAAACATTGATGTAAATGAATATAATTTCAGAGCAAGTGGGCAATCGCTTAAATTTAAAGGTTTCATGACATTGTATGTAGAAACATCAGATAACCAAAACAGTGAGGACGAAGAATCTTTTGTACCAGATTTAAAAGAAAATCAAGAAGTACAAAAAAAGAAGCTAGACTCAAAGCAAAGCTTTACTGGGCCACCACCAAGATATACAGAGGCAAGCTTAGTAAAAGCATTGGAAGAGAAAGGAATTGGTAGACCAAGTACGTATTCTCCAACAATAACAACTATTTTAGAGAGAAGATATATAGAAAAGGAACAAAAACAATTAATACCAACAGAACTTGGAAAGGTTGTAAACAAACTGCTTACAGAAAACTTTTCAGATATAATAAATGTAGAATTTACAGCAAAAATAGAGGAAGAATTTGACGAAGTAGCAGAAGGAAAAGAGGAATGGAAACAAGTAATACGTGAATTCTATGGACCTTTTGAAAAAGAAGTAGAAAAAGTAGAAAACGAATTAGAACATGTAGAATTAGTAGAAGAAGTATCAGATGTACCATGTGATAAATGTGGAAGAATGATGGTAGTAAAATATGGAAGATTCGGAAAGTTTTTGGCATGCCCTGGATACCCAGAGTGTAAAAACACAAAACCAATAGTAGAAACAATTGATGTACCTTGCCCTAAATGCGGAGGGAAAATACAAGTGCGTAAGTCAAAGAAAAAGAGAAAATTCTATATTTGTGAGAATAATCCAAAATCATGTGATTACATCTCATGGAACAAGCCAAAGAAATAAATTTTTCGTTTTGGGGACAGGTCTCAAAACGAAAAAAAATTCGTTTTAGGGACACATCTAGTAAACAAAAACTAGGTGTGTCCCTTTTGTTGCAAAAATGAAACAAATGCTCCGTCCCCTTTGTTCGAAAAATTGCAAGCCCTTCTCTTGCGCGAGCCAGCAAAATGTGATATAATACCATACTAGAAAAAATGAGAAGGGATATCTTAAAAATGAATAGGAACGAAGAACAATATAAGATATTTAAACAGATTGTGCATACTTTTTATCATAATGAAAAAGAACAAGAGGAGAAAGAAAAAAGTAAAATAAATAATTTAAATATAGAGCCAAAATTAATATATGATACATTTAATAAAACATTGAAAGCAGAGTTTAAGATTGGAGATAATCAGTTATATCAAATAAAAAGCCTGCCAGAATTTTTTGAAAGAATGTTAAATAAAGAAGTATATAAATATGGACCAAAATTAGAGTTTGTTCATACAGAGGAAGCTTTCAAAAAAGAGTGTCTTCCGTTGCTAAACTTTGTTTTGAAATATGCAGAAATAATTAAATATGCAAATGAAACTGTAGGAAGTTATAGCAAATATATGAGGACTATGAGTAATGAATTTATAACTATTTCAAATACTGGATTAGATGAATTATTTGATGTATTGCAAGGTAAGAAAGTTCTTTTCAAAAGAGATACAGAAGAGCAGAAAATTTCTTTTGAAAATCGTAATCCAGATATAAACTTTATTATAGAGCAAGAAAGAGATGGAAACTATAAAATCACACCAAATAAAAAAGTGTTTCCATATGACATATTCAAAGGAAAATTATATATATACTTACTTACAGGAAAATCTTTATATAGATGTGATAAGGATTTTGAAAATACTACATTAAAGCTTTTAGAGATATACAAAGAAAATTATACAGATGTAATAAGATTTAAAAGAGAAGATTTGCCTAATTTTTGTTCATTGATTTATCCTAAGTTAAAGGACAAAATATCATTACAAAAACTAGATGATAGTTTAATTAATAAATATATACCAGAGGATTTGTTTGTTAAAATTTATTTAGACTATGATAAAAACAACTATATAACTGCTGATATAAAATTTGTGTATGGAGAGTACGAGTTTAATCCTTTGAAAGAGGAGAAGATAACTATTGCAAGAGATATTGCTAAAGAAAATGAGTATCTAGATGTGTTTGTAAATACAGGTTTTATGCTAGATAAAGAGAATAGCAGACTTATTTTAGTTGATGAAGAGAAAATTTACAATTTCTTATCTGAAGAAATTGAAAAATATATGCAAAAATTTGAAGTTTTAGCTACAGACAATTTTAAGAAAAGAGAAATAAGAAAGCCAAAAATTGGATCAATAGGTGTTAAGCTAGAAAATGATTTGCTTAGAGTAGATTTGCAAGATATAGATTTTGATATAAAAGAAATTAGAAATATAATGCAAAAGTACACTCTAAAAAAGAAATATCATAGATTAAAAGATGGAAGTTTTCTTGATTTAGAGCAAAATGAGACTATGGACTTTATAACAGGATTGCTTGAAAATGAGGAAATCACTTATGATGAAATAAAAAAAGGAGAAATTAGGCTTCCAATTTCTAGAAGTATGTATTTAGACAGAATATTGAATCAAGTGAACACTACTGTTTCTAAGAATGAAGAGTATAAGAAAATAGTAAATCAAGTATCTAAAAAGGAAATTGAGGAAGAGATAAAACTTCCTACAGGATTGCAAACAAGTTTGAGAAATTACCAAAAAATAGGTTTTGAATGGCTAAAAGTATTGGATAATTACAAATTTGGAGGAATTCTTGCAGATGATATGGGACTTGGCAAAACAGTTCAGTTATTAGCAGTTATCTTATCATATTTGGAAGAAAATAAAAATCCAAAGCCAAGTATTGTAGTTTGTCCAAGTTCACTTTCTTTGAACTGGAAAAGTGAGATAGATAAATTTGCGCCAAGTATAAAAACTCTAGTTATTCATGGAACTGCAGAAGAAAGAAAAGCTCAAATAAAAAGCATAAAAAAATATAATTTGGTAATTACATCATATGATTTGCTAAAAAGAGATATAGAAGATTATAAAGAAGCAAACTATGAGTTTAAGTATATAATTGCAGATGAAGCCCAATACATAAAGAATAATAGTACTCAAAATGCAAAGGCAATAAAAGAAATAAGGTCAGAAACAAGGTATGCGTTAACTGGTACACCTATTGAAAATTCATTATCAGAATTATGGTCTATATTTGACTTTATAATGCCAGGATATCTATTTAGTTACAAGAAATTTAAGGACTGTTATGAAGTTCCTATAGTTAAAGAAAATGATAGCTTTATTATGGAAAAACTAAAAATGTTAATAGAGCCATTTGTTCTAAGGAGAACTAAAAAACAAGTTTTGACTGAATTACCAGACAAAACGATAAGTGTGCTTAACAACGAAATGCAAGATGAGCAATTAAATATATATAAATCATATATGGCAAATGCTAGACAAGAAGTGAAAGAAGAACTAAACAAAAATGGATTCGAAAAAAGTCAAATTAAAATATTGTCACTATTAATGAGACTAAGACAAATTTGTTGCCATCCATCTCTATTTATATCGAACTATAAAGGAGAGAGTAGCAAGCTAAACCAATGTATAGAAGTATTAAAAGATGCTATAGCATCTGGACACAAAATATTGTTATTCTCAGGTTATTCTAGCATGCTAGAAATCATAGAAAATAGCTTGAAAAAAGAAGATATAAAATACTTCAAATTAACAGGACAAACTAAAGTAGGAGACAGAATAAAACTTGTTGAAGAGTTTAATAATAATGACGACATAAAAGTATTTTTGATATCACTTAAAGCAGGAGGAACAGGACTTAACTTAATAGGAGCTGACATGGTAATACATTATGACCCATGGTGGAATTTGTCAGCAGAAAATCAGGCTACAGATAGAACATACAGAATAGGACAGAAAAAGAATGTACAAGTATACAAGCTAATTACAAAGGACTCTATAGAAGAGAGAATTTATGAATTGCAACAAAAGAAAGCAAATCTTGCAAAAGCAATGCTTTCTACAGAGCAAACATTCATAAATAAACTTACTAGGGAAGATATTATGGCATTGTTTGAATAGACCGTTGCAATATAATTGCATTTTGGCGTTGTTCTACTACAGTTATTCATGTCTAGCAATGTATGTTTATAAATTCTCATTTTCGGCCCCCAACTGCGTACAGTCTGTAAGAAAAAACACAAGAGATATGCATACTTTCTACCATGAATAAAAAACAAGTTTTTTATTCATGAGTATTTTTTCTACAGACTGTAACTTGTCGGTCCCCACCTTAAGCACTCAAATGAGAATTTATAAACATACATTGCTAGACTAAAAACGATAGCTGTGTAAATAGTTGTAGGCAGGATTTGAAAAATGGAGGAAGTATGAAAAATTATATAACAATAATAGGCGGCGGATTAGCTGGCTCAGAAGCGGCATATCAAATTGCAAAAAGAGGAATAAAGGTAAAGCTTTATGAGATGAAGCCAGACAAATTCTCGCCAGCTCATAGTAATACAAATCTGGCAGAAATTGTATGTAGCAATTCATTTAAATCAAATTTACATACAAATGCATGCGGATTATTAAAAGAAGAATTACGTATGTTGGATTCACTTTTAATAAAAACAGCAGATAAAGTAGCTGTTCCAGCAGGACAAGCATTGGCTGTAGATAGAGAAAGATTTTCACAAGAGATAACCAAAAAGTTAGAAAGTTTAGAAAATGTGGAAATCATAAGGAAAGAAGTAGGCAAAAGTGGAGATAGTGAAAGTGTTTCTAAAACACAAAACAAAGAGAATGAGGTAGTTTCATTAGAGGAACTCTCAAAAGATGGAATAGTAATTATTGCTACAGGACCATTAACTTCAGATGCATTATCTGGGGAGATAGTTAATCTTACAGGAGATGAGGGATTACATTTCTATGATGCGGCAGCCCCTATAATAGAAAAAGAAAGCATAGATATGAGTATTGCATTTTGGGGAGACAGATATAGCCAAGAAAGAGGCAAAGATGAAGAGATAGAAACGTGGCAAGAAAGAATAAAAAATAGCAATAAAAATAACTATATAAATCTTCCAATGAATAAAGAAGAGTATGAAAAATTTTGGAATGAACTTGTAAAAGCAGAAGTGGTCGAACTACATAATTTTGAAAAAAGAGAGATTTTTGAAGGTTGTATGCCTATAGAGGTAATGGCAAAAAGAGGAATAGACACATTGAGATATGGACCACTAAAACCAGTTGGATTTACAGACCCTAGAACAGGTAAAAGACCATATGCAATTGTTCAGCTAAGGCAGGACAATAGTGAAGGAAATTTATTTAATATGGTAGGTTTTCAAACAAATTTAAAATATGGAGAACAAAAAAGAGTATTTAGCTTAATACCAGGACTTCAAAATGCAGATTTTGCAAAATATGGTGTGATGCATAGAAATACGTTTATAAATTCACCTGAATTACTTGATGAAACATATAACCTAAAGAAAAACAGGAATATATTTTTCGCTGGACAAATAACTGGTGTAGAGGGATATGTAGAATCAATAGCATCAGGATTAGTTGCAGCATTAAATGCAGTAGAGATGTCGCAAAAAGGCCTGTCCCCAATGCGACAAATAACATTTCCAAAAGAGACGATGATAGGTGCTTTATCAAAATACATTGCAAGCGAAAACAAAAACTTTCAACCAATGAATGCAAATTTTGGAATACTACCAGAACTTCCTGAGAGAATTAAAGATAAAAAACTAAAATATGGAAAATTGGCAGATAGGGCATTAGAAAAATTAAGTGAAATATTACAGTAATATTACAAAATTATGACATTTTTATGACATTTGGGAAAAGTGTTGAAATATTTCAAATTTATTGTTAAACTTTAAATGTAAAAACACAACATTCAGTATACATAAAAAATTGACACTAACACTATGTTGTGGTATAATTAAATATAGATTTGACTAAAGATACGCAATACATCACAAACTACAAAATAATAAAATTTGTGAGGGGAGGAAGCCAACATATAAGTTGGCAAATGAATATGGAATATAATGATGTAGTAAAAAAATTAAATGAATTGATTGAGAAAATCAAGATAGCCGAAGAAAAGGCTGATAAGGAACCTGAGATTGAAATTGAAGATGAAAACATGGATTACACAGAGCAATTTTTAAAGACAGAAGAAATTACAAAAGCTAATGCTAATACTCCTGAAAAATTAAAAGAAGAGTTTGATAAAACTGTAGAAGACTCTTTAAAGAAATTTGAAACTGAAAAAGACAAATTGGAGAAAGAGATAGAAGACAAATTAACCAATACAGAAGATTATAATTCTATGTATTTGGTTGGGGAGTTACAAGCTAAAGTTAGTAAATTAGATGGACAGATAAATACTATAAAAGAAATTAGTGACAAAGAAAATGAAAGAGAAGAATTTGGAAAAATAAAAAAAGAGATTATTGATGAAGAATTAGCAAAACTTGAAGTAAGAAAGCAAGAGCTTGAAAAAGAAATTGAAAGTAAAACTGATGGAAATGATTATATGTCACAATATATGTTAGGAAACCTTCAAGCAGAGTTAAACGAAATAAACAGTCAGATTGAAACATTAAAATCTGGCAACTTTACGAGACAACAAATTGATAGAGCTATAGTTGAAATAGATAAATTAAAACAAGAAAAATCACAATTAGAAGATAAAATTAATTCTATAGATGAAAATGATGCAAATGGTATATATTTATCAGGAGAACAGCACAATCAATTAGATAAAGTTAATGAAAAGCTTAAGAGATTAGCTGTATTTAATCCAGATATAGAGAAGAGAAAAGAGCAAGAACAATCTAAAAAACAACAAACAAAAACAACAGCAAAAACTGAACCTACTCCTGCAAATCCTAGAACAGTGATATCTAATTTGAAAATTGTGTATAACAGAGAAACAAATAAATATGAACTTACAGATGACGCAATACAATACAAGCAAGAGTTTAACTTAAATCAAAACTATTTAAAAAGAAAAAATGCAGTAGAACTTGTTGAAATGATTGAAGCAAAAAGAGGAAAAGAATTTACTCTTGACATTGCTTCTATGATAGATGCTAATTTATACAATTGTTTAGTAGAATATGACAAAATTGCAGGAACAAACAGAGCAGGTGAATATATTGAGAGCTTAGATGGAAATGGTAAATCTAATTTAGATGTTACTTATAATTTAAAAGGAAAAAGAACTTTAGGAATTATAAACAATTTTAGGCAAAATAGAATGGCAAAAAGAAGTGAAGAATATATAGGAGCAAAAGTAGAAAGAAATGAAAATGTAATAACTAAGGCTATTAAAGATTTATTCAAGAGAGTAAGAACAAAATCTTTACCAGCTCCTGAAGAGCAACAAACACATGATAGTACTATTAAAGATATCAATGGACAAGAAATACCTTCAAAAGATTTAGATGAAAAAGAGGCATTCTCAGAAAGAATAAAAGTCAACCAATATAGTAAACCTGAAATTGCATCTTATGTGAATGCGTACATGGCAAGAGGGGAGCAAACTGAAGCAAAAGATATTAATGCAAAAGACAAAGCAGAATATTTACAACAACTAAGAGAAGAGGGCTTGCCAGAAGACATGATTACTGAAATTTCAGAGAAAATAGAGATGCAAGAGGGTAAAAATAGTCAAACACAAGGAATGAGTAGATAGTATGATAAAAGCTAGATTATAATATAAAAAACTGAATAAATTTAAAAAAATCAAAAAACTACTTGCCAAAAAAAGAGTACTCAAATAAACTTGAGTGCTTTTATTTTTTTCCATATGTAATAGAAAAAGAAAATTTTGATAAAATTATAAATAAATTACAAGAAATTGTTAATAATATAATTAAAGGAAAAGAAAAAAAGACAGAAAAATAAAAGCCTAGTCATCGTCTAAGTTAGAAAACAAAGAAGAATTAAAGAAATCCTTTAAATCCATATTTAAAGCTAAGCAAATGTAATAAATAGTCTGAGTGTTGGGTGTGTTGCACCTTGATTTTAAGATACTTCTAATAGTAGATGGATTAATACCAGCCCTGTTGCTAAGAGAATTTACATTTAAATTATTGTTATTACATAATTCAATTATTCTAAGTTTAATAGCTTCTGACAAACGCATAAAATCACCAAAACAAAGTATAGCAAAAAATAAGTTAGCACATGCGTTAAAAATAACGCATAAAAGACTTGACAAACAAAACTATTTTGGTATAATAAATACACACCGAAAGTGTTAAACGAATGAATAATGAAAAAATAGAGGAGGAACAGAAAAACATGGAAAAGACAAGAAACACAAACAACAAAAGTAAGAACAAAAACATGGCGAAAAGCCAAAAAGGAATAACGCTGGTAGCGTTAGTAATTACAATAATAATAATTATCATTTTAGCGACAGTTGCAATAAATTTTGCATTTGGAGATAATGGTTTAATAAATAGAGCAGAGCAAGCAAAAGATTTTTATGCAAATGATACAAAATATACAGAAGGCTCAATGACAAATGTAGAAAGTTATTTGGATGAAATATTAGCAGGCGAAAGAGGGGAACTAGAAAAAATCAATTATTTAGTAGATGAAGTTAATATAGGGGACCAAATTAATTATGAAGGGGGAGGCACATCAAATTGGAGAGTATTTAACAAGGTTGGAAGTGGAAAAGACGGATATGTTGAAATAATTAATATGGATTCTACAAAAGAAATTTGCTTATCTGGGAATCAAGACTATTTAAATAGTGAAAATTTATTAAATGAAAAGGCAAAAGAATTTATAAATCATAATTTTGCAGAGAGTGCAAGGTCTGTGGATTATAATGATTATGAAAATGTTATAAAAAACAATGAAGTATTAAACAATATTGAAGGAGCATATTGGCTAAATACAAAACTAGGAAAAGTTTGTGGTGGGTGTGGACTTTCTACATGTACAGGCGCAAATAATATTTGCGCAGTTTGGAGAATATATTGTGTAGAAAATGATAATATAGTTACTACAGGAAACATACAGAATTCTAAAGCATATGGAGTAGTGTACGGGTATGGAAGATTAGATAGTGGTGGATATTATAATGCTGGAAAAGGCAGAGGGGATAAAAGGTCTGATTGTGAAAACATAAAAAATTATGAGCAATTATACTGTTCAACTTATGATGTCTTACATAGTGCTCATGCGAATCCTAGTTTAAACAGTCCTATGCAAGAAAATTATGCTATTTTTAAAGTTACAGGTGAAAGTGCACCAGAAGGTCACTCAGAATATTATAAGGCGGCGGATAATACAATCTTAGACAGTGCAGCATCATTAAAAGTAAGAGCTGTTGTACAATTGAAACAAGGAATATATATTGATAAAAATCAACTAAAAATTGATACAGAAAGTTTATAAAAATTAAAAATATAATGAAAGAAAAACAAAACATTTTATTTATGTATAAACTTATTATACTAAATTGCTCGAGTCTATTAATAAAACAAACATAAAAGTCGAAAAAATATGAGATTAATCACCAAAATTAAATTATTTCTCAAATACGAAACAATTTACAAAAAACCAATACTAAATTCTCACATGCGAAACAATTGTCAATAGTTTTTGAAAATGTCCTAAAATTTTTTAAACATTAACGGGAAAATAATTCCCGTTTTTTTAAAATTTAAGCATATATTTTATGCTCATGAGCCATTACAAGTTGTCTTTTAAATGATGCTAGTTTCCAAGGATGAGTTATTGGCGGAATGTATTTTTTCCTTTCAACTTTTGGTGGCTCTTCAGCAAAATCAAATTCTTCAGAATACTTTTTATGTGTTTCTAATTTTCTTAGTTCATAAATTTTTTCATCAATTGTTACAAATAGTTCTCCATCATATGCTTTAATTACAAGACATTCAGTTTTTGGTCTAAAACATCGTAATTGTCCATTTTCATATGGTTGATAATACACATTTTTGTATTTTAATGCGTTTCCATTATCTATCTTTCTAGGTGTTAAAATTGCAAGCGTATAATTGATTTTTTCCCTACTTGGAGATGTTTCATATACTGACTCGAATTTTTTGTAATCCAAAGCGAATTTAGTGTTAAATTTAGGTATAAATACATTTATCAAGTATTTATTTGCTTCATCTATTGTTGTAATATTATTTAATTTTAATTCATTAACTAATCTATCTTGAAATGTGCCGTTATCTCTTTCAATCAAACCTTTGGCTTGTGAAACACTTGTTGTATCAAGGGCTGTTCCAAATTGTTTACGAGCATATCCGAATTGCGTTAAAACATCTTTATCAGGGGTACGTTTATCTTCATTTAAACGTTGATAATTGAATACTGTTCTATTGTCAGTTTTAAATTTATTAGGAATACCATAATTTACCAGAATTTGCTCATAAACATGGTAGTATCCATTTAATGTTTCTTGCCAATCAAAATATCCTCCTACAATATGGTTTGTAGCCTCATCAGCAGCCAAATGAAGGCAAGCCTTTTTATCTCCAAACCATAAATGGTTAGAGCCATCCATTTCTGTAACTTCACCAAAATATTTAGGCTTTTCTCCTCTAGGATGAGAATCTTCTAATGCTACTTCATGATTAACAATAACTTCAATTTCTTCTTCGGTTTTGTTTTTTAATTTATTTTCTCTTTCCAATTTTTCCTTAGCTAATCTACGTTTGGTAGCTTTTCTGACTTTAGGAGAGCTAATACCAGCATTCATTAAAGTTGTATAAACAAAATGGTATGAAACACTAATATTCTCATCACTTTCTAAATATTCTTGAAAATGTTTAAAGTTAAACCCTTGATATTTATTACGATAAAGTAGTATAATATTTTCGGAGATTGGTTTATCTAAGGTCTTAGCGGGCTTTCTATCTCGGTTTCCATGAACAAAGCCGAGATTTACCTTTCTCCTTATATTTTTTTATCAAACGATTAACTTGCCTAACAGATAAACCAAGTTTTAACGCAGCATGTTTTTTGTTTCCATTGTGATCAACTAATTCTTTTATTACTTCGTATTTATTTTGTTCTTTCATTCTTAAAATCACCTTTCTCAATTATGTCACCTCAAGTGACTATTATATATCTTTTTTGGGACATTTTCAAAAGTTATTACTTAAGACATTATCATAAATTAATCATACAAATCTATAGAAAAAACTGAATAAATGTTGACTTAAAGGGCAAAACGTGATAAAATATTACCGTTAGTATAAAATGCTTATACTGACGGTAATTTTATTGTATAAGAAAAGAGGTGAAATTTAAGTGCCAACAATTAATCAATTAGTAAGAAAAGGAAGAAAAAGTTCTACAACAAAATCTACAGCACCAGCTTTACAACATGGATATAACTCAAGAAACAAAAAAGTGACAAATCAAAGATCACCACAAAAAAGAGGTGTATGTACAGTTGTAAAAACAGTAACACCAAAGAAACCAAACTCAGCTTTGAGAAAGGTTGCTAGGGTTAGACTTTCAAATGGATATGAAGTAACTTCATATATTCCAGGTATAGGACACAACCTACAAGAGCACAGTGTTGTTCTAATAAGAGGTGGAAGAGTAAAAGACCTTCCAGGTGTTAGATATCACATAATTAGAGGTACATTAGATACTGCCGGAGTTAAAGACAGAATGCAAGGTAGATCTAAGTATGGCGCCAAAAAACCAAAAAAATAAAAATTCGAATGATAAGCTACGTCTAACTGCGTTAACCATCGCATAATTTTTTTTCGACATACAGGCGTATAGTCTCAAAAAAATTAGCTCGGTTGCCTTGTTATACTTGCTTCTAATTCGAATTTTGAGTAAAATAAATGAGGATCGACAATAATATATACCACTTTTGCTTTATTTTACAGCATTTTAATATAATTAGGCGATTTTAGAAATGGTGCATATATGAAATTACTTAATTTAAGGTACTTAAATTTATAATAGAATATATAGCACTATACGGAAAAGAATAAATCTTTTCAGAGTAACTTAGGTATTTGCTTAAATACCAAAGATATTAAAAAATATCAAGAAAAGGAGTGAAGAATAGTGCCAAGAAGAGGAT
>CAKNQJ010000017.1 GCA_930990645.1 uncultured Clostridium sp.
GGATTTAGAAAAGGAAAAGCACCAATGCAATTAGTTGAAAGACAATATGGTTCAGCTATATTTTATGAAGATGCTTTTAATGAACTAGTGCCAGATTTATATGATGAGGCAATTAGAGAAAATAAAGTAGAAGCAGTTAGCAGACCAAATATAGATATAGTACAAATGGAAAAAGGAAAAGAGTTAATCTTTACAGCAACAGTAGAAACAAAGCCAGAAGTAGAACTTGGAAAATATAAAGGTATAGAAATTAAAAAAGTTGAGTATACTACATCTGACAAAGATGTTGAGCATGAATTAGGACATATGGCTGAAAGAAATGCTAGACTTGTAACTGTTGAAGATAGACCTGTAGAAAAAGGAGATATTACAGTTATAGATTTTGAAGGTTCAATTGATGGGGTAGCATTCGAAGGTGGAAAATCTGAAAATCATGAATTAGAGATAGGAAGCAATACTTTTATTCCTGGATTTGAAGACCAACTTGTTGGAATGAAAATAGATGAAGAAAAAGATATAAAGGTAAAATTCCCAGATGATTATTTCTCTAAAGATTTAGCTGGAAAAGATGCAGTTTTCAAAGTAAAACTACATGAAATAAGAAAAAAAGAATTACCAAAAATGGATGATGAATTTGCAAAAGATGTTAGCGAATTTGACACACTAGATGAATTAAAGAATAGTATAAAAGAGAAATTAGATGTTGAGAATGAAAGAAAAACAAAGAACGAGACAGAAAATGAAGCTATCAAAGTTGTTTGTGAAAATGCTAAAATAGATATTCCAAATGGAATGATAGAAAATGAAATAGACAATATGATAAGAGATTTAGAAAATAGACTATCATACCAAGGATTAAACTTAACTCAATATCTTCAAATAATGGGTAGAAAAGAAGAAGATATAAGAAATGATTATAAAGAACAAGCTGAAAGAAACATTAGAGTAAGTCTTGTTTTGGAAGCTATAGCTAAAGAAGAAAAAATAGAGGTTACTCCTGATGAATTAAATGATAAGTTAAAAGAAATGGCAGAACAATATAGAATGGAAGTAGAGAAACTTTCAGAAAATGAGCAATTAAAAGACTACTTAACAGAGTCAATAAAATCAGAAAAGGCCATAGAACTAATAGTAAAAGAAGCTAAAAAGAAATAGGAGAAATAGAAAAGTTAGGGGAAAACGAAAGTAGTAGTATTTTAGTGTTCCACTAACTTTTTGTAATATTAACAGTAAACAAAAAACAAATACAAAAAAACTTGACAAAATTGATAAAATAGTTAATAATAGGCAAAGTGATAATAAAAAAGGAGGAATTTGTAATGGAAAGAAATAGTTTAGTTCCATATGTTATAGAACAAACAGCAAAAGGAGAAAGATCTTATGATATTTTCTCAAGATTATTAAAAGACAGAATTATATTTTTAGGAGAAGATGTAAATGCAACAACTGCAAGTTTAGTAATAGCACAATTACTATTCTTAGAGTCTGAAGATCCAGACAGAGAGATTAGTTTATATATAAATAGCCCAGGAGGCTCAATTACAGACGGAATGGGAATTGTAGATACAATGAACTATATTAAATGTCCAGTATCTACAATATGTGTAGGTTTAGCTGCAAGTTTTGGAGCAGTGCTACTTGCAAATGGTGAAAAAGGGAAAAGATTTGCAACACCAAATGCAGAGATATTAATTCATCAACCTCTTATTGGTGGTAATGGAATTGCTGGACAAACAACAGAAATTAAAATTCATGCAGACCATATGATTAAGACTAGAGAAAAATTAAATAAATTATTAAGTGATAAAACTGGCCAAAGTATAGAAACGATTGAAAGAGATACAGAAAGAGATCATTGGATGACAGCTGAAGAGGCTTTGAAGTATGGACTTATTGATGGTATTATGGACAAAAGAAAGTAAAACGAATGAAACACGGCATCTTGCGTTGTCAAACTTCATAAAAATTTTTTCGATGTACACACGTACTATCTCAAAAATTTTTATTCGTTTTCCTAGCAATATACCGCGTTTGCTTCGTTTTAAGGTTGAAATTTGGTAAAGGCTATATAAAAAATTTCAAACTCGTACGCCTAGCCAAAAATCAATTCTTTGCAAAATTACAAGCAAACAAAGGGAGACCGCGTTTGCTTCGTTTAGATGATGATTAAGTTTTAGATTTTATTATGTATGATATATTAGAGAGGTAAAATAGAAATGGCAAATAAGCAAAAAAATGTTAGATGTTCTTTTTGTGGTAAGTCACAAGATGAAGTTGATAGAATAATTGCTGGACCAGGGGTTTTTATTTGTAATGAGTGTATTAGAGTTTGTGCAAATATTGTTGAAGATGATTTGTATGAAGATGCTGAAATAACTTATACACTTGCAGATAAAGAGGAATTACCAAATCCAGCACAGATTAAAGAAATTTTAGATAGTTATGTTATTGGTCAAGATGAGGCTAAGAAAACATTAGCGGTTGCAGTGTACAACCATTACAAACGTATTAATAATGCTGAAGAGAAAAACAAGGATGAGGTTGAGCTTCAAAAGAGCAATGTGCTTTTGTTAGGACCAACTGGATGTGGAAAAACGCTTTTGGCTCAAACTCTTGCAAGAATCCTTAAAGTTCCATTTGCTATAGCAGATGCTACAACTCTTACAGAGGCTGGATATGTTGGAGAAGATGTTGAAAATATTTTGCTAAAATTAGTTCAAGCAGCAGATTATGACATAGAAAAAGCAGAGAAAGGAATTATATATATAGATGAGATTGACAAAATTTCTAGAAAATCAGAAAATCCATCTATTACTAGAGATGTAAGTGGTGAAGGTGTTCAACAAGCATTGCTTAAAATTGTTGAAGGAACTGTTGCATCAGTGCCACCTCAAGGTGGTAGAAAGCATCCTCACCAAGAATTTTTACAAGTTGATACTTCAAATATATTATTCATATGTGGTGGGGCTTTTGAAGGATTAGAGAAAATAGTAAAAGATAGAATTGGTAAAAAATCTATAGGCTTTGGAGCTGTGATAGATAGCACTAAAGATATAGATAAATACAAAGTGTTTGAGCAATTATTGCCACAAGATTTATTGAAATTTGGTTTAATACCTGAGTTTGTAGGTCGTTTACCAATTATTGCAACATTAGAAGAATTAGACAGAGATGCTTTAATAGAAATTTTGACAAAGCCAAAAAATGCATTGATAAAGCAATATAAGAAATTGTTTGCAATGGATAATGTTGAATTGGAATTTGACGATGAGGCAATTGGTTTAATTGTTGATAAAGCAATTGAAAGAAAGACAGGAGCTAGAGGATTACGTTCAATCATCGAAGAAATTATGAGGGATATTATGTTTGAGATTCCTTCAAATCCAAAAATAGAAAAATGTATAATCACAAAGGAAACTGTTGCAAATGGGGAGCCACCAAAAATTATTATAAACAATAATAAAGAAGTTCAAAAAAGAAGCAGTACTAAAAGAGTTACTACAAATAATAATGCAACTACAGCATAAAACAAAACAAAGAATTATTATGAAGAATCTGAAGGGAATTACTTTAAGAATTCTTTGTAATAATTCTTTTTGATTTTTGAAATAATAATTATAAAACTATTTTTAGGAGGTATGTTTATGGAGAAATTTTTGAAAAAAGCGGGATGGACATCAATTATAACATCATTAGTCTTAGCAGTAATTGGATTAGTAATGATATATAATCCAGATACAACAATGCAATTTATTTCAACAGTACTTGGAATATTTTTTATAGTAGTAGGAGTAATAAAAATAATTAACTATTTTATTTCAAAAGGAAATTCTACATTTTTTACAAATGATATTGCTTGGGGATTAATTGCTATAATTATTGGTTTAGTAACAATGGTCTACAGTAGCACAATAGAGAGCATTTTTAGAATAATGATTGGTGTGTGGATTATATATAGTGGATTTACAAGGTTTAGTTTATCATTTAGACTAAAAGGTGTTAATACTAAAGTATGGGCATTAGTGTTGACACTTGCAGTTTTAATGATTATTGGAGGATTGTATGTTACATTCTATCCAGGAGCATTAATTGTAACCCTAGGAGTAATAATACTCGTTTATTCAATTATGGATTTAATAGAAAGCTTTATATTTATGAGAAACATGAAAGATATATTTTAGTTTGCCTTTCTTAAAAATTTATGAAAAAGCTTTATTTTTTCTCTAATATATTATATAATAAATGCGTAATTTTTTATGAGGCAAGATAATATAATGACTTATATAATCAAAGGAGGACTAGATTATGTCAAAAGATGATGATAAAACTAAAATGTACAAAATAAACAATGGTGAAAACACAAAGAAAGCAAGTAAATCCAAAAATGATGAGACAAAATGGGTAAAAACTCCAAAAAATAAAAAAGGAAAAAATAAAGATGGTAGATCTAAGAAAAAACACCCAAAACTCAGAAAATTCATAAAAATATTTTTCATTTTATGTATTTTACTATTTTTAATAGGAGCTGGAGTATTTGCAGCGATTTTCTTTGGCGATACATGGGATATGACTGAGGAAGATTTAGTAATAAATATGCAAAACTCAGTAACATATGATAGTAAAGGAGAACAGCTACATGAGTTAACGGGTGAAGAAAATAGAAAGATTATTCCTCTTCAAAAAATGGGAGAATATATTCCTAAAGCATTTGTGGCTATTGAAGATGAAAGATTTTATAAACATAATGGTATAGATTTATACAGAACAGCAGGAGCTATATTTACATATGTTACTCACGGTGGGAATTCATCTTTTGGAGGAAGTACAATTACTCAACAATTGGTTAAAAACTTGATGGAAGATGATGAAGATAGCGTATCTAGAAAAATAAGAGAATGGTCTCGTGCATACAAAGTAGAAAATATGTTATCAAAGAGCCAAATACTAGAGTTATACTTGAATGAAATATTTATGGGAGGTACTGTATATGGCGTTGAGAGTGCTTCAAAATATTATTTTAGCAAATCTGCAGAAGAATTAAGCTTGGCAGAGTCGGCTTTCTTAGCAGGTATTAATCACTCGCCTAATAGCTATAATCCATTTAATGGCTCGGACAACGAAGATATTATTAAAACTAGAACAAAAACTGTTTTAGGTCAAATGTTAGAAGTGACAGATGAGAATGGCAATACTTATATTACACAAGAGCAATATGATAAAGCAATTGCAGAAGTTGATGGAGGATTAAATTTTAAAGAGGGAACATTCACAGCAAGGTCAGATTTATCTTTCTTAGAAGTTGAAGCAATAGAACAAGTTGTGGACGACATAATGGAAGAATATGATATAGATAAGGAAGCTGCTGAGGCAAGAGTATATAACAATGGATATAGAATTTATACAACACAAGATTCTGATATTCAAGATAGAATGGAAGAAGAATATTTAAAAGATAAATACTTAAAAGATGCAACGAATAAAGATGCTGATGAAGGAGCTCATACTCAATCTGGAATGGTTATAATAGACCATACTAATGGTCAAGTTGTAGGTTGTGTTGGAGGCCTTGGAGAAGATTCACCAACATATGGCTGGAATAGAGCAACATCAGAAAGGCAGACAGGATCTTCTATGAAACCAATAGTTGCAGTTGCACCTGCACTAGAAAGTAATTCAATAACTGCAGCTACAGTGTTCGATGATTCAGCAACAGACTTTGGCGATTATGATCCACCAAATTCATATAGTAGGAATAAAGGATTGATAACTGTAAGAAAAGCAATAGAGGTATCTTCAAATATAGTAAATGTAAAAATATTGGTAGACAACGGAATTAATGAAGGGCTTGATTTCTTAAATGAAATTGGAATGACACAATACAATGCAGATGATGCATATCCATCACTAGCACTTGGGGGAACAGCTCATGGAGCTTCACCATTACAAATGGCAGCCGCATATGCAATGATTGCAAATGGTGGAGAATATATAGAGCCAACATTTTACACAAAAGTAGAAGATGCGAATGGAAATGTTATTCTAGAAGCAACTCAAGAAACAAAAAGAGTAATGACAGAAGGAAATGCATATATTTTAACAAGTATATTAAGAGCACCAGTAACAGGGTCTGAAGGTACTGCAAGTATATGTGCAATTTCTGGAATGGATGTTGCTGCAAAAACAGGTACAACTGATAAATATAAAGATAGATGGCTATGTGGATTTACACCATATTATGCAGGAGCAACATGGTTTGGTTATGATGAGCCAGAAACAGTTAGTGGACTAGGAATGAGCAATCCAGCAGCAAATATTTGGGATGCAGTGATGACTGATATACATGAAGGTTTAGAATCGGCAGATTTTGAAAAACCAGACAATATAGTGACTGCTAAGATTTGTATGGATTCTGGCAAGAAAGCAACAAGCAGTTGTACAAGAACATATACAGAAGAGTTCGTTGAAGGTACAGTTCCAGAAGAATGTGACGGACACAAAACTGTAGAAATATGTTCAGAAACAGGAAAACTTGCAACAGAATATTGTCCAGATACAGAGAAAAAATCATATTTACAAACACCAGAGAAAGAAATAAATGCTCCTTGGAAAACAAGTGCAGGTAATAAATATCAAGAAATAACTGCTAGATGTGATAAACATACAAAAGCTACAATGGCAATAAATGTGCCTAATGTAGAAGGAATGACATTGGCGGAAGCGAAAGCAAAACTTACAGGGCTAACAGTAAAAACTGTATATGCTACAGATAATACAAAAGAAAATGGGATAGTATTATCTCAGAGTATAGAGCCAGGAGAAGAATTAATAAAAGGAGATTCAATTACATTATCTATAAATAGGGTTGTTGAGACTGAGCCAGAAGAGCCAACTACACCAGTAACAAATACTGTAACAGAAGAACCATCAACTCCAGCAACAAATACTACAACAGAGCCAACTACGCCAACAAATCCAACAACACCCGCTACAAATACTGCGACAACTCCAAGTGCAGCAAGAACGACAGAAAACGTGAATTAAATAAAATGTAAGATTTACAATTCATAGCTTAAATAATCTATTAAAATCCGTTCCATCTTTCTGGTAGATATATAAACATCTAAAGTCCGTCTCTATCAAAGCTGTCACATATATTTCGTATTCTCCACGCATTCGAATAAAAAATATATGTGACACGTGAGACTACATAGTAAAATTATCTAATAATATATTACAGTCTTTAAGCAGATAGTAATGTGATTTGTAATAATACATAGAAAGGAAAAAAGATGACAATTAAATTGTATAATACATTAACAAAAACGAAAGAGGATTTTGTGCCTTTAGATAAAAATGCAGTTAGAATTTATTCATGTGGGCCAACTGTGTATAGCTATGCCCACATAGGAAATTTTAGAACATATATATTTATGGATAATCTAAGAAGAATGCTAGAATATAATGGGTATAAGTTAAAACATGTAATGAACATAACAGATGTGGGACATTTAGAGTCTGATGCTGATGAAGGCGAAGACAAGATGGAAAAGGCAGCAAGGAAAGAGAATAAAAGTCCATATGAGATTGCAGAATTTTACACAAAAGTATTTTTTGAAGATATGAACAAATTAAATATAGAGAGACCAGAAATAATTGCAAAAGCAACAGAACATATTGATGATATGCTTGAGTTTGCCAAAAAGATAGTTGAAAATGGATATGGATACGAAACAAGTACAGCAATATATTTTGATGTATCTAAACTTGACAAATATCCAGTACTTTCTAACAGAAATGTAGATGACCAAATAGCTGGAGCAAGAGTGGATGTTGATCCAGAAAAAAGAAATCCATATGATTTTGCAATATGGATTAAAGCACCAGCAAACCATATTATGAAATGGGAGAGTCCATGGGGTCTTTCATATCCTGGATGGCATTTAGAATGTTCTGCAATGGGAAGAAAGTATTTAGGAGAAGAGTTTGACATACATACTGGAGGAGTTGACCATATACCTACACACCATGAAAATGAAATAGCACAAAGCAAAGGGGCATTTGGAAAAATACCTGCGAAAGTATGGATGCATGTAGAATTTTTACAAGTTGATGGTGGGAAAATGTCCAAAAGTCTTGGAAATGTGTATACTATATCACAATTGCAAAAAAAAGGAATAGAACCATTAGCATTTAAGCTTTTCTGCTATACTGCACATTATAGAACAAAACTAAACTTTACATTTGAAGGAGCAAGTTCTTCTCAAAAAGCTTTAAATAGGTTAAGAGAGAGTTATATAAAACATAAAAATGGAAATGAAGAGATTTCTGATGAAGAAATAAATGCATATAAAGCAAAATTTTTAGATGCAATAAATGATGACTTAAATATGCCACTTGCTATGAGCATAGTATGGGAAGTCGCAAGAAATGAAAAGAAATCCAGAAAGTTATCGGATTTGTTAGATGATTTTGATAAAGTATTAGGATTAGATTTAAGTAATTCAGAAAAATACATTAAAGAACAAGAAAATATTGAAGTTCCTGAAGAAGTTTTAGAACTTGTGGAAGAAAGAAAAAAAGCAAGAGAAGAAAAAAATTGGTCTTTATCAGATGAATTAAGAGATAAGATAAAAGATAAAGGTTATATAGTAAAAGACACAAAAGAAGGAATGACAATAGAAAAAATGTAAGCGGAAGGAGCTTAAGAAGTGAAAGAAGAAAAATTGTCGTTTTTTAAGAAAATAAAAATGAGCATTTTAGACTTCGATGGTTATCAAGAGCTAGCAGCAGAGAAAATAAGTAGAACAATAGGATATATTGTTTTACTTATGCTCATATTTAGTATAATAGTTGGAGCAATTTATGTATTCAAATTTGTGCAAGGAACAAATGCTACACGTGAATATATAGAAAATGAAATTTCTGAAATTAGTTACGAAAATTATCAGCTTACAGTAGTGCCTAATAGTGGAGAAGAAATTACAAGAATAGAACCTGAAAATACAGGAATAAAAATCATAATAAATGCACAAACTAATGATGAAGAAAAAATAAATGATACTATTAATGAAATAAGTAATACAGAAAACGGAATATTAATTTTAAAAGATAGAATAATAATAAAAAGCGAAATTTCTACAAGAACTGTAGAATATTCATATCAAACCATATCTGAGGCATACAATATAAATAAAATTGACAAAACAGAATTATTGAATATTTTATCTGGAAATGAAATAAAAATATTCATGGCAATGCTATTTGTAGGAATAATGATATATATTTTCATAATATATTTATCAAATATTTTAGTGGACATGCTATTACTTGCTATTTTGGCATACATAGTAACAAGAGTAGCAGGATTAAGATTAAAATATAGTGCAATATATAATATTGCAACATATTCTTTGACATTACCAATCATTTTAAATATTATATATTTTGTAGTAAATGCATTTACTGGATTTGTCATAGAGTATTTCCAATTAATGTACACAGCGCTTGCATCAATATATATAATAACATCAATATTAATAATAAAATCAGATGTAATGAAAAAACAATTAGAACTAAATAGAATTGTAGAAGAACAAGAAAGAGTAAGACAAGAATTAAAGAGAAAAGAAGAAGAAGAAAAAGAGCAGGCAGAGCAAGAAAGAAGAAGAAGGGAACGCGAGAAAAGAGAAAAAAAGGAAAAAGAGAGAAAAGAAAGAGAAGAGAAGAAAGAAGAAAAAGGTAACTTGGGTAAAGAGCCTGAGGGGGATAATGCGTGAGCATTGCAATTTATCTATTTATCAGTTGGGGGCTAGTAGTGTATATATTTTTTTCTTTTTATTTTCGTCCCCAACTTAAGACTTCAATAAAAAGAAAAAATATATACGCTACTATACAATATAATAAATATATAAATGGTAGAAAGGAATAGTTAAATGGAAGAGAAGCAAAGAAATAATGAAAAAAATAACAAAAAGCAAATTGTTTTAATAGCAGTTTTAGTAGTTCTGATGATTGCATTAGCTGTTATGATATATTTTGCAACTTCAAATTCAGATGAGGCTGATGAGAGAAAAATTTCATATACAGAATTGATTGATGAGATTAATGCAGGTAATGTTGAGAAAATAGAGATGACTGTTGGTAGTACTTCAATAAAGGTTAAATTAAAAGATGTTGAAGAAGAAAAGACTGGAATTGTGCCAAGTACACAGGCTTTTATGGATCTTATTCAACAAAAATATGATGAGGGAAATGAGTTTGAACTTATACAAAATCCAACCAATGTGTTAGTGTCTATTTCTACAACACTATTCTCATTGTTACCAACATTACTTTTAGTAGCACTTATTATTCTATTCTTTAAAATGCAAGGTTTAGGAGATAAGGGAAAAGTATATGATAGTGAAACTACAAAATCTAAGATTACATTTGATGATGTAGCTGGACTAGAAGAAGAAAAACATGAAATGATAGAAATAGTAGATTTCTTAAAAAATCCAGAAAGATTTAACCAAATGGGAGCAAAGATTCCAAGAGGTGTTCTTCTTTGTGGACAACCTGGTACAGGAAAAACATTGATTGCAAAAGCAATAGCAGGAGAAGCAAAAGTTCCATTTATATCTATGAGTGGTTCAGAATTTATAGAAATGTTTGCAGGGCTTGGAGCATCAAGAGTAAGAAAATTATTTGAAAAAGCTAAAAAAGTTTCTCCATGCATAGTCTTCATAGATGAAATAGATGCAATAGGAGCAAGAAGAAATAGTAGTGGAGGAGCTGAATCTGAGAATAATCAAACATTAAATCAATTATTAGTTGAAATGGATGGATTTGATACAGAGGAAACAGTAATAGTCTTAGCTGCAACAAATAGACCAGAAATGCTAGATAAAGCATTGTTAAGACCAGGAAGATTTGATAGAAGAATAACAATAGGACTTCCAGACATGAAAGGAAGAGAGGCAATACTAAAAATACATGCTAAAGACAAGAAATTTGCAGATGATGTTGATTTAAAAAGTATTGCAGAAGATACAGCAACATTTACTGGAGCAGATTTAGCAAATATCTTAAATGAAGCTGCAATAATCGCAACAATAAATGAGCATGAAGCAATTACAAATAAAGATATAGAAGATGCTGTAAAGAAAGTTACAGTAGGACTAGAAAAACAAAGTAGAGTAATATCAGAAAAAGACAAGAAACTTACAGCATACCATGAAGCAGGACATGCCATAGTAAGTAGCCAGCTTGAAACACAAAAAGGAGTAAAAGAAGTATCAATCATACCAAGAGGAGTAGCTGGTGGATATACAATGTATAAATCAGACGAAGACAAATACTATATCTCAAAAACAGAAATGCAAGAAAAACTTGTAGCATTGCTTGGCGGAAGAGCAGCAGAAAAGATAGTATTAAACGACATATCAACAGGAGCAAGCAATGACATAGAAGTAGCAACAGAAATTGCAAAAAATATGATAACAAAATATGGAATGAGCGAAACACTAGGACCAATTTCAATAAACACAGAAAATGACCCATATGAATTACAATTGCTTGGAGAAAAATTTGGAGATGCAATAGGAGCAGAAGTAAAAATATTGCTTGATAATGCATACACAACTGCACAAAAACTAATTATAGAAAATAGAGATAAATTAGATAGAGTAGCAGGAGCATTACTTGAAAAAGAAGTAATCTCAGCAGAAGAATTCCAAGAATTGATTAAGTAAGTTGACAAAAGGGACACTCCTTTTTGTCAATTCTTTTTTACATTTGGGGACACTCCTAAATGAAAACAAAGGGGACGAACCTATGATATTTTATTATATTTATCATTTAGGTGTGATCCCATCGTTTACAACATACATATTTCCTAGATTTTACTCAAAATCTTTAAATAGTAGTAACAAATAGTAGTTACTATTTACAGCACATTAATATCGAGAAGAAGTATATATTTTTTTATTTTTATTTCCGGCCCCCAACTGCGTACAAACTGTAAAAACTTCGTTTAACAGTTTGTAAACTTGTCGGTCCCCACCTTAAGCACTCCAATAAAAAGAAAAAAATATATACTTCTTCTCTAAAAGAAAAGGCTGTGAATTGTAACAAATAGTAACCATAGATGTGAAAAAAATTCTAAAAACTACTTGTCAAAATTAAACTATTAGTGTAGAATAAAGTTACACTCACAGTACGAATCATAAAGATGAGTAAAATATAAAGATAAATCAAGGGAGAAAAAACGAATTATGAAAAAAGAAAAAAACGATACAACCGTTGAGACTGTAAGAGAGAGAGAGAGAGAGAGAGCATAATATTAACAAAATTATGTTCTGATTTTGATGTAAGAAATAAAATAGAAATATACTTGGAAAGGATAGGTTTAATTGAAGAAGTCTTAAAAACAAGAGTAAGACTTTTTCGAGAGAGCCTGTCCTTTTTGCGTGTGCTAGAAATAATAGAAACAAAGGATAAGTACGCGTGAAGATATTTTTCTTATAGGCTAAAGAAAATATAAAAACAAAGATAAATGGAGATATTTATAGATAATTTATTTATACGAGGAGGAAAAATGATGACGAAAAATAAAAAACAAGCAGGAATTACATTAATTGCACTAGTTTTAACAATAATAGTACTAATAATCTTATCAACAATAACAATAAATTTAGTATTTGGAGAAAATGGATTAATACAAAAGGCGCAGTATGCAGCATTCTTAAGTGAAATGACAACAGTAGAAGAAGCAGTAGGTATGTGGATGGCGAATAATCAAATAGATGCAATCTTAGAAGATGGTACAACAAGTATACCAGAAAATGGACTTTGTCAGCAAACGACACTAGATGAAGCAGAAAGGCTAAAAGGAGAAATCGGATATTATAGAACATGGCAGATAACAGGAACAATGCCAGCACTAGATATAAAGACAGATGCAGGAGAGTTTAACAGTGCATATGAAGGGGAATTAGTAGCATTTCCATCAGGAATACAGGATTTATATTATTTAAATAGTGAAGAATTAGGATTAAACAAAACATATTTAATGGATATATCAACAGGGATTATATATTCTACAAAAGGAACAGAAATAGGAGGAGTAATGGCATATAGCAAAAATATGGCAGGGGCTTTGACAACAGGAGTTAGTAGCAAGCCAGATTTTAATCAAACAGAGGCAGGCGCAACAGGGGAAGCATTAGCAGGAAATCCAGATGCAGAATATGGATTTCAAATAATTGCAGATGGCTCAAATAATATATTTAAGCTATACAATAATGGTGACCTATATGGAAAAGGAGTAAAAGGAATACAACTAAATAATACAGAAGAAGAAATGGAGGAAATAAATGCAAATATTTGGCAAACATTTGAAGTACCAAGCACTATACCAGGTGCAAGTACAAATGACATACAAATATATCCGGGTAGTAATACAGTATATATAATAGATAGCGAAGGATATTTGTGGGCTTGGGGAGATAACTCTAATAACCAACTAGGATTAACTCAGAATGAGCTAATTGAATACACAGGAATGGAGCCAGTAAAGTTAAATGTTGATGGAAAAAAAGTAAAGGAAGTATATAGTGATAGCGTATATGCTAACATAGATGGACATTCTACATTTGTAATAACAGAAGATAATAAATTATATGTGGCTGGATATAATGGACATGGAGCATTAGGATTAGGAACTAAAAGCACAGAAACAGATGGATTTACTGAAGTAAATGTAAGTAATGTAGAAAATATTTATAGAATAATGCCAAATATGTATATGACATTAATATGGTATAAAGATAATAGTGGTAATAATGAATTTTATGCAGCAGGAACTAATCAGGCAGGATACTTACTTTCAACAGGAAGTGCCACAGCAAATTACTTAGAATATTTTACTAAAATTTATGATGGATCGATAGGTCCTGACATAGATAATGATATAAAGGATATTTTATGGTATGCGACAAATGTAATGATATTAAAAAATGATGGAACAATTTGGCAGACAGGAAATCCCCTTCTTGGTGGTGATGACCTTTCTTCTGCAAGTAGATATAATTTTGAACAGCTACCAGAAACTTTTGGTACAAATGTTACAGGAATTTATCAATTACTTAGTCAAGGAAGAATAATAACAAGAACAAATGATTCAGGTGAATTAGAAGTTTGGGGTACACCGGGAGCTGATAATAACATAGGATTAACAGATTCAAACTCATATGGCTCTCATAAGCATTGGCAGATAGAATTGCCTGACGAATTAGAACAAGAGGGAATAAAAGAGATTTTTACTACTAGAGAGAATGTATATTATTTGAGTAATGCAGGCAAAGTATATGTAAGTGGAAATGCTACAACATCTGGATTGAATTCAAGTAGTGGAAAAGTGACTGGAATTGTATATTCAGGACTAGACAACATAGAAACAATGTACTCTACAGAAGTTGTAAAAATTAATAATAACAATACTAATTCTTGTCAAGCTCCTATTTGTTTTACAGGAAAAGATGGAAAAATATATACTACAGGCAATAGTACAATAGTGTTTAGAGATAAAGTATTACAAAAGGAATGGAAATTAGTAGCTTCTAATGTAAAATCATTTAGTGCAGCAAATACTGCATATATAGATAACAATAATAATTTATATATAGCAGGATCAAATAGTGCAACACTAGGACTAGGGGCAGATTCTGAAGTTTTAAAGAGTATAAATAATTATATATTACATCCAGATACAAGTTTGCAAGGAAGAGTAAAAGAAGTAAAAACAACAAGCACAAATACATATGTATTAACGACTGATGGAGAATTATTAGCTACAGGATATTATTCTAGTGGTGGTAATATATGTTATGCAGGTTGGGCAGAAGAAGAAAACAAAACAACATTTGTGAAATTATTAGATAATATACAAACATTTTTTGTGATCAATGGCACATATGGAGCTGGTCTTGCAATAGCAAATGATGGAAAAGCATATGCATGGGGAGGAAACTATGGAGGAGCAAATGGACAGACCACTCAATTCCTTAAAACTCCGACAGAATATAATTTGAAAGCACAAGTAAGTGATTGCGAAAATACAAAAAAGATTACAGGGGGTTCTTCTAGATTAATCTTACTAACTAACTCTGGAAATATATATAAAAGTGGAAATAGGACGAGCTCTAATACTAATTATGATGGAGGAGCAACACCAACAAACTATTTTAGTAGATATACATATAATATGGCATTATCAGGAGGAGAAACAATAACTGATGTTGTAGGAGATAACTACAATATGCTAGCACTAACAAGCAGTGGCAGATTATTTGGATATGGATATGCTAACCAACTAGGAATAAATGACGCATCTTCAAACTTGACTGAAACAAGGGAAATACCAGGAATGAGCGATGTTATACAAATAGCAAGAGGAAATGGATTTTATATAGTAGTAAAATCAGATGGAACAGTATGGGGAACAGGTTCAAATATGTATGGAGCATTAGGTAGATGGATTGGCTCAGATAGAAACAGTCCAAATAGCAGATACAGAACAGCATATGAATGGGTAGAGTGCCCAGAACTAGAGATATAGAACGAGAAGGGGGAAGCGAACGAATGCGCCGTCCCCTTTCCTCTCGTTGCTCAATTTTAATGTATAAATTTCCAAATTTAGCATATATTATTTTTAGAAGAAAAAAATAATAGAGCGGAATGGCTCAAAAGGAGGAACTTATGCTAAATTTTACAAAGATGACAGGTCTTGGAAATGATTATATTTATATAGACTGTACAAATGGAAAAAATTTAAAAAATATTCCAGAGATGGCAAAAGAACTTAGCGATAGGCATTTTGGTATCGGAGCGGATGGACTTATATTAATTGATAAGGCAGATGATGGAAAGTCGGATTTTAAGATGAGGATATTTAACAGCGATGGCAGCGAGGCAGAAATGTGTGGAAATGGGATCAGATGCGTAGGAAAATTTATACATGATAATAAGATGTCTGATAGTGACAAAATCTCTATAGAGACATTGGCAGGAGTTAAAAAGTTAAAGATACTTGAGGATGAATATGGCAACTGCAATGAAGTGATTGTGGACATGGGAGAGCCAATATTTCATGATAAAAATATTCCATACCACGTATATGAGCCATTTACAAAAGATTTGGATTTGAACATAGAAGGAGAAAAAATGCGTTTTACAGTTGTTTCTATGGGGAATCCACATGCTGTGACTTTTGTAGAAAATCTAGATGATTTGCAAATTGAAATGTGTGGACCAATTATAGAGCACAATCCGATTTTCCCTAATAGGACTAATGTGGAATTTGTAGAGATAATAGACAAGAATAATATTAAAGTGAGAGTGTGGGAAAGAGGTGTTGGAGAAACATTTGCATGTGGAACAGGTGCATGTGCAGCAGTGGTTGCCTGTGGCTTAAATGGTTATACTGATGAGAATGTTACAGTTAAATTGCCAGGAGGAAAATTAAAAGTCGAATGGGGAAAGGATAACCATATTTATATGCAAGGACCAGCTACTACAGTGTATGAGGGAGAAATAAATGAAAAGGAAGTAAGAATATGATTAAAATTAATGAAAACTTTTTAAAGTTGCAAGACAGTTATTTGTTTTCGACAATTAATCAAAAGGTAAATGAGTATATTGCCCAAAATCCAAATGCAAATATAATAAAATTAGGTATAGGTGATGTAACAAGACCAATTCCACAGGTAATATTAGATGCAATAAAAAGAGCAACTGATGAAATGGGAAATATAGAAACTTTTAAAGGATATGGACCAGAGCATGGGTATGACTTCTTAAGAGAAAAAATAGTAGAAAACGAATATGCAGGATTGGGAATAGATATTGATGAGATATTTGTTTCAGATGGAGCAAAATGTGATACAGGAAATATAGTAGAAATATTTGATAAAGATATAAAAATTGCTATCACAGATCCTGTGTATCCAGTATATTTGGACACAAATGTTATGTATGGAAGGACAGGAGAATTTAACAAGCAAACAGGAATGTATGACGGCGTAATTTACATGAAAGCAACGGAAGAAAATAATTTTGAACCTAAGCCAGAAGAATTAGAAGAAATCCCAGATTTAATATACATTTGCTCACCAAACAACCCAACAGGAATGGCTATGAGCAAAGGGACTTTGAAAAAATGGGTAGACTTTGCCAAAGAACATAATTGCATTATCTTGTATGATGCTGCATATGAGGCATTTATAGAAGAGGAAGATGTTCCACATAGTATTTATGAAATAGAGGGTGCAAAAGAGGTAGCAATAGAATTTAAGAGCTTTTCTAAAACAGCAGGTTTTACTGGATTAAGATGTGCATATACAGTAGTACCAAAAGAATGTGAAGTGATGTATTATAGTAACTGCATAAAGCACTTGGAGGGAAAAGAAAGCAAAGGAAAAAAATGCAAATGCAGCATGAGAGAAAAAGATGAAAATAAAAAATGTAAAGGTAATATAGGAGAAAGAGAAGAATATAAAAGAATAAGTCTGAATAAACTCTGGGAAAGACTAAGTAGCACAAAATTTAATGGAGTATCATACATAATTCAAAGAGGAGCAGAGGCAACATATACCAAAGACGGCAAGGCAAAGATAAAAGAAAATATAGAGTATTACAAGGAAAATGCAAGAATAATAAGTCACGGATTAGAAAAGGCAGGGATTACAGCTTATGGAGGAATAAATGCACCATATGTGTGGCTAAAAACACCAAACAACATGAAATCTTGGGACTTTTTCGACTTGTTACTAGAAAAGTACAATATAGTAGGAACACCAGGAGTAGGTTTTGGACCAAGTGGGGAGGGATACTTTAGACTAACAGCATTTGGAGATAGAGACAAAACAAATGAAGCAATTGAACGCCTTAAACTTGGACTTGGACGATAGGGACATTCCTTTTATGGCCTGTCCCTAAAGTGACAAAATTGCATTACGTGCAAGTTCGTCACAGCGGTTGTTATACTCGTTATCTGCATGTCCTTTTACTTTAAAAAAAGTTACATCATGAACTTTGGTTAGTGCTATTAATTCCTGCCAAAGCTCTTTATTTTTTACATCTTTTTTATCAGATGTTTTCCAATTATTTCGTTGCCATCCGTTAATCCAATGCTGCAAGAAGGCATTTACTACATAAGCACTATCACTATATACATTTACTTTACATGGATATTTTAAAAGTTTAAGAGCCTCTATAACAGCAGTAAGCTCCATTACATTATTAGTAGTATCTTTTTTTCCGCCAGATATTTCTTTTTTATTATCTTTATACATAAGAATTGCTCCCCATCCACCAGGACCTGGATTACCAGAACATGCGCCGTCTGTGTATATTGTTACTTCTTCCATAGTTTTCCTCCAATAAAAATATTATAAATATGATGTATTTAATATTTTAGAAAATTATATCAGCAAATTAATATTTATACAAGTAAATATTACAAAATTTTTGTTGACAAACTTACAATGAGAAAAGAAAAACGTCAATTTATAAATTAAGTGCAATTATGAAAAGTTAAATGCAATAATGATGGTAAGTGCAATTTAAAGGTCAACTGTAAAAGTAAAATCTAACTAGAAAAAGTAACTTCTAGTTATCGATTAAATGCTATTTGTGGACAAAATAAAAGCATTTAATGAATAAATTTCTATAAGTTTTTGTGTAAAAAGAAGATATATATGGCAAAAAAATAGCACAATAAATAAAACAAATTTAAGCTAATTTAAATGATGTAAGATTAACTTCTATTTGATATTTATGTGCTATAACAATATTTAATTAGTAAACTCATTATAACACATTATTTTAGCTTTGTTAAGGTGTTAATCAACTTTCGTGTGATTAACACCAAAAATAATTATAAAATATTCAAAATTGTCAATTACAGAAATGGCATAAAGGAGGAAAACAAGGAGAATAGTCAATTTATACATTTCTTTCATTGACAATCAAATTGCATTAAGTCTTACAATAACAATTAAAATACAACTAAAATCTATTTGTTTTTGTTTGAATAGAATTTACTTTTTCAATTCACTATACTTGCACTTAATTTTTATTTCACGGAAAAAGAAAAAATTCAAAAAAAACTTGTCAAAAGAAACGTAATAGTATAAAATATACTCAATACTGAAAGTACAAAACAACAAAGTACTAAAATATAAATTGAATAATGTACGAAATTCTTTGAAATATAGGTATTAGAAGTATATTTTAGTACTATAAAGTTTTGAAGAAGAGTAAAAAAGAAAATTAACAAACAAAAGATTAGAAAAAATCTAGTAAAAAGCAAAAGAGGAGAAGTGATAAGATGCTCAAAAAAGAAATATGGATGAGGAGAAGTGATAAGATGCTCAAAAAAGAAATATGGATGAGGAGAAGTGATAAG
>CAKNQJ010000018.1 GCA_930990645.1 uncultured Clostridium sp.
TGCTTGTAAGGCAGATGCTCTCCCAGCTGAGCTATGCGCCCATTTCCTTCGACTTCATTAGTATACTAGATTTTGAAACATTTGTCAACTACTTTTTGAAAAAAATTCAAAAAATTTGTTACTGTTCGTTACTTTTCAGTATAATGTGTTTTAGAGAATTAATCAAACTTATTTTTATGATTTATAGTTCCACGTGGTAAATATTTTTTACAATACAGCCTCACGTGTCACATATATTTTTTACTCGAAAACATGGAGAGTACAAAATATATGTGACAGTAAGATGATGCGGACTTTAGATGCTATATATATCTACCAGCAAGATGGAACGGTCTTTACATATCTATTTCTAAACTAAACAGTAACAAAAATTTTTTTAGAAAATTAGAATTCGCCCCCTATTTTACTTCAATTCCTCTATTGCTCTTTGCAATTGTGTGTCATTCTCATCTGTCAATTCTTCTATATCATCAGGCAATTCTACCGTGATGTTTGGCTCTATTCCTATTTTGTTTATTTTGTTACTACTTGGTGTGCAATATTCTGCTGTTGTCATCTTAAGTCCACTTCCATCGCTAAGTTTACTCAATGTTTGAATAACACCTTTTCCATATGTCTTTGTTCCTATTATCGTTGCTTTATTATAATCTTTCAACGCTCCTGCAAATATTTCTGATGCACTCGCAGAATTGCCATTTACAAGTACTACTATTGGAATATCTATAATTGGATCTTCTTTAGATTTTTCCACTATTTCATTTCCTTTTTTATCAGTTTCAATTAGCAAAGTACTTCCCTTGTCACAAATCATTTCTAGCATATCTATTGCCTCATCAACAACTCCTCCTCCATTATCTCTAAGGTCTATTATTAATGATGTAGCGCCTTGTGATTTTAACTCTTGATAATTTTCTTTAAATTCTTTAGCTGTTCCGCCATCAAAATCAGTTACTTGTATATATGCTATGTTATCTTCCAACATTCTAGAATTTATATGACTTACTTCTATTCTCTTTCTCTCTACTTCTACCTCAAATGTTTCACCATCTCTTTTTATTTCAAGTTTAACTGTTGTTCCTTCTTCTCCCTTTATCTTGTTTGACATATCCGAAGCATTATCTACAGTCACTTCTTCTCCGTCAACTTTAGTTATTAAATCTCCAGCTTTAATTCCTGCTTCTAATGCCGGTGATCCTTCCATAGGCTCCACTACAGTTATTGTTCCATCTTCATAGCTGACAACCATATATATACCTATTCCAACATAATTTCCCATTGCAGTTTCATATTGCTCGTTCATTTCTTCTGGTGTATAATATGTTGTGTACTCATCTCCAACACCTGCCACATAGCCTTTAATCGCCATTTCTAACATTTGTGTGTCATCTAATTCTCCCAAATATCCTTCTTCTAACATAGTTCTTATATATGCTAATCTAGTCTCTATTCCTGTAACACCATCCCCTTCTGCGATTTTTTCAATACTAGTAGATGATGTTAACCTTTCATTTACTACTATAGCTGTAACCAATGATGAAATTAATGCAGTAATTATCACTAACATCACTATTTGGTATATCTTTTGTCCTTTACTCATTCACTTTTCACCTCTATTTAATCATTTTTTAAGAAAATTATAAATATTTTAATCCAACGGGGACTGAAAGAACAAAACTACTTTATGGTACTTTCAAATAATTCAATGGATTTGTATAGTTTCCATTTATTCTAACTTCAAAATGGCAATGTGGTCCTGTTGAGTTTCCTGTAGACCCTAATTCCATTATTGTTTCGCCTTGTTTCACTTCTTTACCTACTTCTGTTAATACTTTATTGCCATGTCCATAAAGTGTTACTACTCCATTCCCATGGCTTATCATAACGCAATTCCCATAGCCTCCCAGCCATCCTGCGTGCGTTACAATCCCATCTAAAGCAGCAACAATCGGTGTTCCTGTAGGAACTCCGGCTATATCAAGTCCCGTATGTTGCTTAACAATACCTTGTATTGGATGCTCTCTTATGCCAAAGTTTGATGTTATCACCGTTCCACTAGCTGCAACTGGCCATAACATTTCTCCACCTGTATATTGTATATTTGGTACTATAGTTTTTGTAGCTTCCATTATTTTAGCTTGTATTTCTTCTTGTTCCTTTTTATAAGCCGAAATCTGTTCTTGTAGCGTTTTCTCTCCTTCTGACAATTTATCTATATAGCTTTGTTGTAATGTTTTCATGTTATTTAATACCACAGTAGTCTGCTCGCTTTTAGCTTTTAAAATCTTTATTTCTGCTTGTTCTTTTTCAAGTTTTTCTCTCGTCTGTTCAATATTGTTTTTTTCTATTTTTACTTGATCAATTAATTCACTGTCATACTTAGCAAGTTCTTCAATAGCATAATACCTAGATAGAAAATCTGTTAAACTGTTAGATTTAAGTAAAACATCTAAATAGCTAGTATCTCCAGCCTCATACATAGCAACTAATCTTTGTGCAAGCATATCACTTTTCGCATCATAGTCCTGTGATGCTGTTTGCAATTTTTCTGTTGCATCATCAATAGAAGTTTGAAGTTCATTCATTTGTTTACCTAATTCATCAACTTCTTTTTGATATGATATTACTTGGTCTTCTATTTCTTGTACCTTAAGCAATGAATCAGTTAATTCTTCTTGTACATATTCTAATTTTTCGTTTGTCTCACTAATTTTATTTTCTACTTCTTCTTTTTGTTTTTCTAATTCTTCTGTTTCTTCATCAACTGTGTTAGTTACTAATTCATTTGCAGTACTATTAATTAAAGTGTTTTCGGCAAATACAAAAGTACAGAAATATTGTAATATTAAAATAACCAATATTATACAAATTATTTTTCTTTTCATATTTGCCTCCTTATCTGTTAAACTTTCATTACTTTTTCTCACCTTTTAGCAACTTCGCACACGGCAGATATAACATCATTTATCTTATTAATAATATACTAAGCTTGGATGACTTGTATATTGTAGTGGGTCAACTCTATATGAATTTGCTGTTCCACCTATGTATACTTCGTAATGTAAATGTGGTCCTGTTGAAACACCAGTATTTCCTGATGTTGCAATCTGTTGCCCTTGTGATACAACTTGACCTTGGCTTACACTAAATCCAGACAAATGTCCAAATCCTGTATAATATCCATTTCCATGGTCTATCATAACATAATTCCCATATCCAGAAAGCGCTCTTGCTATTATAACTTTTCCGTCCGCTGGTGCATATACCGGAACATAATTTACTGCCACATCAATTGCTCCATGGTTTGAAGATGCTCCTGCAGTAGGTGCTGTTCTATATCCAAATACAGATGTTATTATATTATAACTATATGATAGTGGCCATGCAAACATACCTTGAAAACTTCCTTCATATCCTGTATGAGTTTCTTGTGCTTGCTGCGCTGCTCTTTTTATTTCTTCTTCAGCATCTTTTATTGCTTCTTCAAATTCATCTATTTTTGATTGTAACTTTTTCTCTTCTGCAGATAAGCTATTAACTTTTTCTTGTTTTGAAGATTTTGCAGTTTGCAAACTAGCATTTTTTTCTTGAACTTCTGCCTTTGAATCATTTACTTCTTTTTTCTCTGACTCTAATTCTTTCTTAGCTTGCTCAGTTTGCTCTTGTTTTTCGATTATTGAATCGATAACTGCTTGATCAGCTTCTGCAATTTCTTCTATTCTATAATAGTTAGATATTAGAGAGGTCATATCTTCTGATGCAAGAAGTACATCTAAATATGTAGTTTGACCTGCTTCATACATAGCAACTAATCTATCTATAAGAAGTTCTTTCTTTTCCTCCGTCTCTTTTTCTAATTGCTTTATTTCTTCCTCTTTATCAGATATTGAATTTTCTAATTCATCAATCTTGTCATTTAATTCTGAAATTTCACTTTCATATTGTGAAATTTGAGCTGTGAGCTCACTTATCTCATCCATTACAGATTCTTTTTGTGCTGTAACTTCTTGTTTTTGATCTTCAACTTCTTGTTGTTGTTCTTTCATTTCATCTACATCACTTTGTGTTACCGCTATTGATGGCATCACATACATAGACAGTATTGCAATAATTAAAATTATTGAAATAATCGTTTTCTTCATAGAAAATCTCTCCTTTGTATTTTTATATTTCCATATTTTATTAAATACTTTGTATGTAGTATAAATTAAACATCCAAGTATTTCTTCATAGAAATCGCACTACCAATTGCACCTATACCAATTCCCATTACTATATATACTATAAATAGCATTGTAAGCATATCTGAAAAGCTCAAGAAATTTACTCCTATTAATGTGACCATAGAACTATTAACTAATTTATCTGCCACAAAATTATATGCAAATCCTAATATTACTACTGAAATCAAAGCAGCCACAATTCCTATAATTATACCTTCTACCATAAAAGGCCATCTTATAAAGCCATTTGTTGCACCAACATATTTCATGATAGAGATTTCTTTTCTTCTTGCATGAACTGTAAGTTTAATAGTGTTTGATATAATAAATACAGATATAAGTATTAGTAACACCAAAATTACAGCTGTTGCAGTTCTTATTCCATTAGCTATATTTACAAGAGTATTTACAGTTTGATTTCCAGCTTGAATACTCGATACATTATCAAATGTTTCTATTTGTGCTTGTACTTCTTCATTTTTTGTTAAATCTGTTAAAGTAATTACATATGAAGCTTTAAATGGATTTTCCTCTCCTGAATATGGATCTAGCAAAGCTGAAGATTCTCCAAGCCATGACTTCATATCATTTAGAGCTTGCTCTTTTGAAACATATTCTGTTGTATTTACATATTGTATAGATTTAATCTTTTGTTCCAATTCAGCTTCTTGCTCTGGAGTAGCATCAGGATTTATAAATACCTGCATTGCCTGTTCAGACTCAACTTGCTCCATTATATAATTAACATTTTCTCCTATTAAGAAAAATATACCAAATATAAACATTGTAGCACACATAATAATTAATGATGCTGCAGTTGATTTTTTGTTCTTAAAAAAGTTTCTAAAACCTTCCCCTATTAAATAACCAAAAATACTATACTTCACTATTATACCCACCTTTTTTATCATCTCTTATTATATTGCCTTTTTCAATCTGAATAACCCTTTTCTTCATCCTGTCAACAATATCCTTAGCATGTGTTGCTACAACTACAGTTGTTCCTCTACCATTTATATCCTTGAGTAAACTCATAATTTCCCAAGCTGTATCTGGGTCTAAGTTTCCTGTAGGCTCGTCCGCAATAATCATAGAAGGATTATTAACCAAAGCTCTAGCCAAAGCCACTCTTTGTTGCTCTCCACCAGACAACTCATTTGGATAAACTTTAGCCTTATCACTTAATCCTACTAAAGATAACACCATAGGAACTTGTCTTCTTATATGTCTTGGCGTGGCTCTTACAATATACATCGCATATGCAACATTATCATATACAGTCCTATCTGGCAATAATCTAAAATCTTGGAACACAACTCCCATACTTCTTCTTAAGAATGGTACTCTCTTAGGTTTCAAAAAAGTTGTATCTTTTCCATTTATTATAATATGTCCTGATGTAGGCTCTTCTTCTTTCAATATAAGCTTAATTAATGTAGACTTTCCTGAGCCAGAACTACCAACTAAAAAAGCAAACTCCCCTTTATCAATCTTAAAATTCGCATTATGAACAGCTTCCGTACCTGTATCATATTTTTTACTTACATTTCTAAACTCAATCATTCTATTCCTCCTAATTTACCTTTATATCATATCAATAAAACTAATTATTTGCAATAGTTTTTTTGATAAAAAACAACATAAATTTTCTTTCTCAGAATAATTTATGTTGTTTTTACTCGAAATATCTTTATTTTTCTTTTTGTTTTTATTGTATATATTTTTTTCGTATCAATTTCAATCTTATATATACTATTACTGCTATGATAACTACTCCTATTATTATTGTTAACACAATATTATTTGCTCCAGTTTGAGGTAAGATTCCTTTTGAAATAGTATTATCTGAACCAGTTGAATTTGAAGTTTGTCCTTGATTTTGATTACCATCTGGTCTTTGTGTTTCATCTGGATTTAGTTTGTCTTCCGGATTTTGTTCTTCGCCTCCACTTTCATCTGGCGTTTCATCTGGTTTTTGCTCTTCGTCTTCACCTTTGCCTGGCGTTTCATCTGGTTTTTGTTCTCCATCTCCACCTTCACCTGGCGTTTCATCTGGTTTTTGTTCTCCGTCTCCACTTTCGTCTGGTGTCTCATCTGGTTTTTGCTCTCCATCTCCGCCTTCACCTGGTGCTTCACTTTCTTCCCTAATCCAATTTACAGTTGCAGTTGCTGTTCCGACATTTCCCGCTTCATCCATAAATTCAAATTCGAAACTACCATTTTCATTAAATATATATGTATCTTTACCTTCATTGTTTGTTATTGTAACTTTTTCACTAAACCCTGATATAGTAGCTGTAACAGGCTGATCTGTTTCTTCTTCAATATCATAAGAAATTGTAGCAGTAGGTACTATCTTGTCTATCCAATTTACTTTTGCTGTTGCTGTACCTTTATTTCCATACTTGTCTTCAAATTCAAATGTAAATTCATCATTTTCTGTAAATACATATGTATCTTTTCCTTCATTGTTTGTTATTGTTATCTCTGTACTTGGATTTACTAAGGTAGCTATAACATTTGAATTTGTCAAACTATCTATGTCATACTCAATATCTGCAGTTGGTGTTTCAGATTTAGTCATATCTTCATATAAATTAATCATAGAAGCTGAAATAAAGTTTCTTCCATCTCCATAATTCTGAGTTGCAACTAATTTCACATATTGTGCTTTTACAGATTCATCAAATACAACTGTCTTTGAAACAGCACTATTTTCCCAGTTATTTATAGCATATATCTCTGTCCATTCTTCCCCATCCATACTTACAAGTATTGTTCCATTTTTTATTCTTCCATTACTTCCGCTTTGTCTTGGCACATATTCTAATGCTGATAAATATGTTGGTTTATCTAGTTTTATTACAATATACCTGTCCTCATCATTTCCATTCCAGTTGCTATGCCAAATTGTATTAAGGTTACCATCTATTGCATTTTGCGCTTGCGCACTATGTCCTGGTTCTTCACTAGATGCTTTATAAACAGATAATCTATCGATTGAAATATATTTTTGTGTGTCTGGTTGATTATCTGCAGTAAAATTGTACACTTTGGTGTTAGCATCTGCTAAATGTACTCCTGTTGCTCCCATTCTAACTATTACGCTCTTATCTCCTGTTAAATCCGGCATTTCTTTACTATATAAAGTCCATTCATCATCTTCATTATATTTCCATTCCATTGCATTAATCGTACCAATTAATTTATTTTCTAAATCATTTGCATACAAATTCGATGGTAAATCTGATGAAGGTTGAATATCTATTGTATATACGTTTTGCTCAGAATAATCAACTCCCATAATATGAACTTTGATATCTGACTCAGCTGTAATAGAGCCTATTTGCTCATCTGTTAATTTTAATATATGTTCCTCTGATAGAGTCCATGTCTTTCCACCATCTAAGCTATAGTCCCAAGCAACATCTACACCATCAAAACGATTAGAAAGAACTATACTCCCAGCATTTTCTCCGTCAAATGAAAAATCTGCAATTGATGTATCTATATTACCAAGTAATGCATTTGCTACTTGTTTTACAGCATTTGCTTGGATAGAATCTTCATTTGTCGTTTTTGTTGCACTTGTTAACGTTCTTGTTTCTAATAAAGAAAGTATTGTTTGATATTCTACTGATGTCATATGTGGTTTTATTAAATTTAGTAAATCATACATTGGTTGTGGGTAATATGTATAAGTTGCAGCAATCTCTTCTGCTAATTTGTAGTAATCTTCCTCAGTCTTATTAGAATCACTATTGTATAAATTTACTAATCCAAGCCATGCATCAAAATTTAATTTTTCCTTTTCAAGAGCTTTCCTATATATTTCTTCTAATTTCTCATTATCACCACTATATACTTTTGCAAGCATTAGGACTTTCTCAGCATTTTCATAGTTCTCATATTCATTTTGAGCCGCCTGAGCTAAAAGTATATAACTTGCATTCCATCCTTTTGTATAACTTCCGTTTCCCCAATCATTCATAGTTCTTATATTTAAATGTTCTGTTCTTCCTGATTGTCCCCAACCAGAGATATCATTTCCGAGCTTCCATATACCATTTCCATTTCCATCTTGTGTATAGTATATATAAGCACAGTGTCCCGGTTGACTTACACATGTATTGGGCAAACCTTTATATGCTCCCCAAATACAACTTCCTGTTTTAGAAATTCCTCCACAAACAGCACCTTCTTCAAAAACAATCCATAGTTTTGGCTGACCTTTCTCATATGTAATATCAAATTTTGATAAATTATATTTTTCATTCCATTTATCATAATTTGCTTGGTCATAATACTTGTCTAGATTATAGTTATAGTCGAAAGTATATCTTATGTAGTCATATGGACCTGTTGCGCCATTTTTCTCATTTCTAACATAATCATTTAGCCAAAGTATTTCTTCATCATCAATAATTGTATTCATAACCCATCTCATCTCTTCAACTGTAAGAGTTTCAAATGTTTTATTTTCAATTAACTTTTTATTATGCAATTCTTTATAGATTTCATAACGAGTAATAGCATCGGAGCGCTTTACTCCATCTATCCATAAATATACATTGCCTGATTCTGTTAGTGATAAAGAAAGCATCATTGTACGATATAAATCACCAAAAGTTGTTCCATGTTCTGTTTTATTTCCATTTGTCAAATCATCTTTATATGTAGTGTATAAATCACTTAAAACTTTCATAGAATTAAAATATGTTCCCTCTGGCTTTCCACCAGCCAAATAAAGACTTAGAGTTTCTTTATCAGTCATTAACCATTCAATTGTTTCTTTATAATCATTACTGTACCTTGCAAGAGCTTGCAAAACATCATAACCAACATTATTTACTAATTCTCTTTGTAGTAATGCTAGCTCATAATCTCCACTTAGCTCTTCTCCATAATGACTTTTAATTATTTCATCATACTCCGCAACTGTTTTTATAAAATCAAAATTCGAGTTATCTTCTTCATAGCCTTCTTTAATTAGTTTTGCATTTGCAAAAACAGTCTCATCATACCATTTTGACCACCAATCACCAGCATGTAATTGGTTTTCATCAGCAACTAATTTTAAATAATTTGCATCCTTTATATTTATCTTTATAAATTGAGCTTCACTCCATCCATAAAAGACATCTGATTTATATTGCTCTTTCCAGTCTTCTCCATTATCAGATGTATAAATATAAAACTTTGCACCACCATTAAAATAATTACTTTGCTCACTTATATCAACACCGATATATGATGTAAAGTAATCATAATCATACTCTCTTAGGTCATACACTATTTCAGATGTAGCCCATGCACAAATTCCTTTGATAAATGGTGTAGATTTATCATTTACTTTTAAAGTAATTAAATCACTAGACTTATTTTTATCTAGGAGAATAGCTTCTCCACTTGGAGCAAATGATTTATCTTTAACATAAGAAATATCTGATAAATAAACATAATCAGAATTTTGGGCTGTCTCTATTCCTGCTCCTTTACTAGTAGTTGATGTTGCTAAAATTATTGCTATAATTATTCCTAATATAAACAATACTCTATTTTTTAATTTCATACTTTATTTAAAACTCCTTTTCTTAGTATATCTACAACACATTATTTTACCACATTTTCTTTGACATTTCAAGCACTGCATCGAATTTCCAGTCAAATCATTTTACATATTAATTATAAATCCGCGCAGGGAGTTTCTAATTAAAATAGCTGAGCAAAGCAGGGAGCTCCGTCGGGACGTAGAGTTTCCTATTGCATAAAATGTGCCTCCAATTAATCGGAGACACCTTTTATTATTTTTTCATCACCTTGTTCACAATTGCACCACTATCTATCTTATAATATTTCATTAATTCTTCTGCTTTTCCGCTTCTTCCAAAGCAATCTGGAATTCCCATTCTTTCTACTTTGGTTGGATATTCTTCAGATAATACTTCGCACACTGCTGATCCAAGTCCACCTATTATATTGTGGTCTTCAACTGTAATAATTCTTTTTGTTTCTTTTGCACATTTTACTATCAAATCTCTATCAATAGGCTTTATTGTATGCATATCTATAACTCTTACATCTATTCCATCTTCTTTCAAGATTTCCTGTGCCTTTAGTGCCTCTGCTACAGTTGCACCTGTTGCTATAATACTAGCATCTGTACCTTGCCCTATTTGTACACCTTTTCCTATCTCAAATTCTTCTGTTACATCATATATAATTGGTGTAGCCATTCTGCACAAACGCAAATAAACAGGTCCATCAATTTTTGATATTTCTCTTACTGCCCACTTTGTTTGAATATCATCAGATGTGCACATTACAGTCATATTTGGCAATGTTCTCATCAAACTCAAATCTTCTAACATTTGATGTGTAGCTCCATCTTCTCCTACAGTTATTCCAGCATGTGTTGCTACAATTTTCACATTCAATTTTGGATATGCAATACTATTTCTTATTTGTTCATATGCTCTTCCTGCTGCAAACACTGCAAACGTACTAGCATATGGTATTTTACCAAAAGTAGATAATCCTGCTGCAATTCCCATAAGATTTTGCTCTGCAATTCCAACATTTATAAATCTATCTGGAAACTTTTCTGCAAATATTCCTGTTTTAGTTGCAGTTGTCAAATCAGCATCAAGTACAACTATATCTTTATTTTCCTCTCCTAATTTAGCAAGTTCCTCCCCATAGCTTTGACGTGTAGCAATTTTTTTATCTAAATTCATCATTATTTCCTCCTATATCATTCTTACTAATTGAAAAAGAATTGTGCTTTTGGCTAGGCGAACAAGCAAGAAAACCGGAGGCGTACTTGTTTCTACGCCAAAGGATTTTCGCATGCGAAGTTCAACAACGCCAAAACGCAATTATTTTTCAATTAACGAACTGTTAAGTTCCTCCATAGCTCTATTATACTCCTCTTCACTTGGAGCCTTTCCATGCCATCCAGCTTGATTTTCCATAAATGATACGCCTTTGCCTTTAATAGTTTTAGCTATTATAACACTTGGCTTTCCTTTAGTTTGCTTTGCTGTTGTAAATGCATCAATTAAATTGTCTATGTTATGTCCATCAACATTAATCACATTAAATCCAAAGCTTTGGAATCTCTCTGTTAAGTTATTCATTCCGCCAACTTTTTCTATTTCACCATCAATTTGTAGGTTATTATTATCTAGTATTACACATAAATTATCTAGTTTATTTTTGCTTGCTGCTGTAAGTGCTTCCCACACTTGTCCTTCTTCTATTTCTCCATCTCCAACTATACAGTATACCTTGCATCCAGCTTTATCCATCTTAGATGCAATTGCCATACCAACTGCTGCAGATAAGCCTTGTCCTAGAGACCCTGTTGTCATGTCAACACCTGGTACTTTCTTCATATCAGGATGGCCTTGCAAATCACTTCCTATCTTTCTAAAAGTCTTCAAAAGTTCTTTATCAAAATATCCTTTCTGAGCAAGCACACTGTATAGTGCTGGACATGCATGTCCTTTTGATAGTACTAATCTATCTCTATTAGGGTCATTTGGCTTTTTCTCATCAACATTCATTTGATTAAAATACAGTACTGTTAAAATATCTGCACATGATAATGCTCCTCCTGGATGCCCAGACTTCGCATTATACACAGCTTCAATTATACCTTTTCTTACTTCTACTGCAATTTTCTTAAGAGCTTCAACATTTGTAATTTTCATTTTCTCTCCATCCTTTCTTTCTCACTAAATTCCCAACTCATTTGAAGAAATGCTATTTGCTATATCATTCACATTATTTTCTTCTATTGTATTACTTTCTATTCTTTCTTCTTCTACGACATTCTCCAATTGATTAATTAGATCCTGTAATCTTTTTATATCTTTTCCCATCATTTCATAATCAGAATTTGATGTTGATTCCTTTAAATTATTATTTGCTTTAATTACGGCATCAATTAAATCTTCTACACTGTCTGTATTTTCCACTTCTATATCAACTGCATATTGTGATACTAGATTTCTTAAAGCTTCTGTAATATTATCTCCAATAGCCAATTTGCTACCTGATGCAACAATTACTTTCTTTAATGTTGGTACAGAATCTGATTCGTTTATATATTGTTGATATACTGGCTCTACATATAGAAGTGTATTATCTAGTGGAACTATTATCATATTTTTAGTTATTCTTGTTCCTGTTACATTTAATGCCTCTAATTCTGCTGATATTTCTTCGTCTTGTTCTATTTGCGTATCTAATTGCATTGGTCCTAAAATATTGCTATCTGCCTCAAACTTATATATTGTAAGTTTTGGTGTGCCACCATCGTATGTTCCTACCATATATGAGATTAAATTTTGCTTTCCGTCTGGTGTATACGGTAATACCAATCCAAGCTTGCTTTCTTGTGAATCTATTGTTTTTACCATTGTATAATATGGCTCTATGTCTGTTCCTGTATTTGTAGATACTCTTCCTGTGTTGTGTGTAGCTACATCCCATACATCATCACCTCTGTATAATACATCTGGTTGTACATCATGATATCTTTTTGCTATCTCAGATTGTATATTATATAAAAATTCTGGATAGATGAATTGACTACTTACATCACTTGATATTTGTTCATCTGTAAATAAATCAGGGTAAATTTTCTCGTATGCTATAGCTATTGGGTCTGTTCTATCTGTTATATAGAACTTTATTGTTCCATCATATGCATTTATAAGTACTTTCACTGAATTTCTAATATAGTTTAACTCTAACTTGTTCAAAGTATCCAATTGCAATGTTGTTTTTTGTGAATATGGATAATTATTTGATGTTGTGTATGCATCTAATACCCATATAAGCTCTCCATTATCGCTGGCTACCATGTATGGATTTTCATCATATAATAGATATGGCATTAATGTTTTTGCTCTCTCTATTATGTTTCTGTTTGTTAAAATTTTGCTATTACTATTTACATTTGCTGAAAATGCTAGGTTTAAGTCTCCTTCTTTTATTCCTAGTATAAACCTATCTATAAAGTTTAGGCTTAGTCCTGCTTCTCCATCATATACATTTTCTGCATTAGTCGTGCTTGAAGCCGGATAATCGAATTCTTTTCTGTTCTTACTGTTTGTTACAACATTGTTATTAGTTTGTAATCCAAAATAAATCCTTGGCTCTGTAACAGTTACTACGTCTGTATCTGATGTGTTAAAGTTCTTCTGTAGTTTTAGTAAATTGCCATTTGTATCTGTTGAAGTTGCTGATGTAACTACTATTCCATATCCATGAGTATATTCATATGTTTGATTATTATATGTGCTATTTGTATTTGATATCTCCCTAGGCGAAACATATACTAATTGTTGCTGTCCATTTACTCTATAACTTGCAATTTTAGCAGTATCATAAGTATAGTATCCTTTTTCTGTTTGTACTGCATTCAAATCTTTAAGTACAGTTTCATCATCAACAATTACAATATTGTTAATTGTTTCATCCATTTCACGTAATGTATCTTCTGTAATTGTCTCTTCACCATTCTCTATAGTAAATACTTCTGCATTTATGCCATATGCCTCTTTAGTATAATTTATATTATTTTGTATGTTTTCTTCTTCTCTGTCTAGTTCGTTTGGTGTTATAAATATTGCTTGGAATAAAGCCATTACAATTATTAGAATTATTATATAGATTGGCACAACCAATACCCACGCAACTACTTTTTTGGTTTTTCCATCATTAAATGCTTTTATTGCCATAAATACTGATAATATAATAATTATTGGTAATATCCTATAGCCCCATAATTTTATTGTTACATCTGTTACTCCAGCGCCATAGATTGAATATGTAGTATCTTCTTGTAAATTCAAGAATTTACCAAATCCTATATCCTGTGTTTTAATAAATACAAACACAGCTAGCACTATTGCAAGTATTTTTATATTTGTAAATAATTGTTTTAACAATTTGCTTTTCTTTAATGTTTCTCTATCAACACCATCAAAGCAAATATTAAATACTGCTATATAATAGATTACTGTATAGATTGTTAATCCTACTATTAAAAGCATTACATACATTAGTATTGTTTCTATAAAAGGCTTTTGGAACATAAAGTATCCTATATCATAGCCAAATACAGGGTCTGTTATTTCAAAAGATGTGCTATTTGCAAATAGCATGTATTGATTTAGTATGGCTTCCGTTGTAACAGCACTTACTATAACAGATATTATAAAGGCAAGTGACTTATTTGGAAGTTTCGGCATCTCCTTTTTCTCTGTTTCGAAAAATTGTTTTAATGCCTTTTTTATTCTGTTGTTATTCATGTACATGATTATAAATAACACAAGGAAATTAATTCCAAATGTTATTACTGAATAATTTACATTTTGCCAGAATATGCTTACATATTCTTCTCCCATTTCTAGGATTTCCAAATACTCTCCTCTATATATAACATATCCAACAATAGCCACAACAAGTATAAACAATAGAACTATATACATTCTTGCTTTACTTTTTTTGCGGTGCACAGTTTTGTTAGACTGCGTGCTATTTGTGTCAGCTTTCATTCTAATATCATTTTTTGAAGTATTTGCTTCCGCTTGCGGTCTATTTAAATTCATTTCTTTTTCACTCATAAAACGACCATTCCTTTTACTAAATTTAGATTTTTGGGGATAAATCTATAAACCATTTCTTTACAGTTTAATGGTTAATATGAATTTGAAGTCCGCGCAGGGATGTTCTAATTAAAATTGTCGAGTGGAGCAGGGAGCTCCGTCGGGACGAAACGAGACAATTTTAATAGAACTCCCGTTGCAGGACATTCTCAATTTAATTACCATTAAACTGTAAAGAAATCAGATAAGTGCTTTTACAAAATCATCGCTATTGAATATCTCCATATCATCTATTTTCTCACCTATTCCAATAAACTTAACAGGCATTTTATTCTCATTAGTAATTCCAATTACAACTCCGCCCTTTGCAGTGCCATCTAGCTTTGTAAGCACCAAGCCAGTTATATCTACAGTCTCCTTAAATGCTTTTACTTGACTTATTGCATTTTGTCCAGTTGTTGCATCTAATACCATAAGCACCTCTTTAGAAGCATCTGGAAGTTCTTTATCAATAACTTTCTTAATTTTGATAAGTTCGTCCATTAGATACTTTTTGTTGTGCAACCTTCCTGCCGTATCACAAATCAAAACATCTGCATCTTTTTCTTTTGCTACTTTTATAGCATCAAACACTACAGACGCAGGGTCTACTCCCTCTTCTCTTTTAACTATGTCGCACCCTGCACGGTTTGCCCAAATCTCCAATTGTTCTACCGCTGCTGCCCTAAATGTATCCGCTGCAGCAACAACAACCTTTTTACCATCTTGTCTTAATCTATTTGCCATCTTTCCTATGGAAGTAGTCTTGCCAACTCCATTTACACCAACAACTAATATAACAGATGGTTTTGTATCTAAATGCAAACTATTATCTACTGAATCAAATATTGCTTTTATTTCCTCTCTTAAAGCCTGCTTTACATCTTCTGCATCTTCTAGTTTTTCTTTCTTGACTCTATCCCTTAGATTATTTATAATCTTTGTAGAAGTCTCTACTCCTACGTCAGACATTATCAAAATTTCTTCTAATTCTTCTAATAAGTCTTCATCCACTTTTCTAAATGTACTAAAAACATTGTTCATTTTTTCCTCAAATGAACTTTTTGTCTTACTTAATCCTTGTTTTAATTTATCAAAAAATCCCATGATTTGCCTCCTTGCTTTTACAAGCTATATTATATTATTTTTAGAAAATTATGTCAATGATATTTTAAAAATAATGCCAATAGGGTCTGTCCTCAATGGCACTATCCACAGTTATATTAATACCAAGAAGAAGCTAGCTGTGAATAATAACATTCATATAATATTAATATCAAAATTATGATAATTATATTGGAAAATGTTGGAAAATAGTATATAATAAGAAGTAGCTCTTGACCAAGCCCAAAATGACAGAATGCCAAATGACCAAAAGCAAGATGAGGTTTAACTAACCGAAAAAAGATAATGTAGCACTACCACATAGCTACATTATCTTTTTTTAGAAAAAGAAAAACCAAATGCTACCACACATTTAGTTTTTCTTGAATCTCCAATGAACAATTTATTGTTACTTAATTAAGCTAAATATAGTATACTACATTATTTATTATATGTCAAACGATTTTTTTCTATTCAAATTTTTTTATGATTAATTTGACATTAATATTATATGAATGTTTATTAAAATTATACATTATAAATTATAAAATTTATTAATCTATATAATAAAATAATGCTCCCACAAAATTCTAAAACTACTTATTTTAAATAATTTTAGAATTTCGTGGCACTATTTTTCTGGAGCGTTTAGGGAGGTTATTTGCGAAAAAATTGCATAATTTGCAAAGTGTTCCTCCCACTCTTGCTTAAAAATAATTCGATAAATCAACTGTTGTATAAATTATAACAACAATAAAATTATTTTTCAACAACTATTGCAATTTAAACATATGTTTGGTGTAATATTTCTATATTAAATTACTAGGAGTGATACTATGAATGAGGATGAAATTAAACTAAAAAACAATGCTATTCTGCATAAGGATAATTCTTTAAATAGATTAGACTTATCTTTTTTGAAACATATAGAATTAAGTGAATATAAGAAAAGTGATTTATTGGCTTATTGGATAAATGACTTTGCTGAATATCATGATGAAGAAAGAACATTTAATATTGCAAAATCTGGTATGTATTCTCGTGGTGATGTAATAAAAGTAAACTTGGGTTTTAATATTGGGAATGAATTAGGTGGATTACATTATTGTATTGTACTAAATAAATATGATAATACTAGAAATGGAGCTTTAAATATTATTCCATTAACATCTAGGAAAGATAATAAAAAGTATGATTCTTCTTCTGTAAATCTTGGAAAAGAACTTTATAATGTATTTCAGGAAAAAATCGAAAAAGAAAAACAAAAATTGCAACAAATATTAAATGAATTAGAAAAGATAGAAGATATTCCTATTAACATTCAAAACATCATAGAAAAAGAGCAAAAATATATTGAAAAAATGGAAGAAGAAATTGGTAAAATGAAAAAAGATAGTATAGCATTAATTAATCAAATAACTACAATTAGCAAACAAAGAATCTTCAAAGATACTGTCAGAAGAAATGTAAAAATATCTAATAAATCTCTCGATTTAATAGACAAGCAAATTATTAAATATTTTACAAAATAAAATTTCTATATAAAAGGAGAGTTGCTATGAACTCTCCAAAATCATTTAGGCTCCCGTCTTACTACAAAAGTAGTAGAGGGTTAAGTTAAATATATTTTAACATATAATATTTAACTTGTCAAATAGAATTTGACATTAATATTATATGAATATTTATTAAAATTATGTATTATAATTTATAGCAATAAGTTTAAATATTTTACTCCCATGAAGCTCTAAAGATATTAATTTTTAAATAATTTTTGAATTTCGTGAGAGCAATTTCTGGAGCGATGTTCTTACAAGTTACGAACTCTCTTGTTCTCTTTCTAGAATTATTA
>CAKNQJ010000019.1 GCA_930990645.1 uncultured Clostridium sp.
CATAAAAAAGAAAAAAATGGACAAAATGAGGGTAGGTATTGATATAAAAATAAAAGAATGGAGGAAAAGAAATTGGAAATTAATGAAAATGTAGACCAGAAGAAAGCAAAAAATGTAATTAGGAAATGCAAGCAAAGTATAAACACAGCAAACCCAAAAGGAATAACGCTAGTGGCACTTGTTATAACAATCATAATCATAATAATCCTATCAACAATAGCAATAAATTTCACATTTGGAGAGAATGGATTGATAACAAGAGCAGAGCAAGCAAAAGAATTAGCAGAAGTATCAACAATTCAAGAACAGATGGAAATGATAAAAGCAGAAGAGATAATAGAAGGGCAAGGAACAATAGATCCAGATAGATATTTTGATAAGCTAGAAGATGCAGGAGTAATACTAGATAAGGATACAGATGTAATAGACAATGGAGATGGAACATATGAAGTGACAGCAGACCCAGACTATGTATTTGATGTAACGCTAGTGCCAGATAAAGAAAATCCAACAGACTTAGAGATAGAGTATGTAGGAAAGGGAGAAGTTATAGGGCCACGAATAAGAAGAATAAATATAACAGAGCAAACAGAAAATAGTATAAGTGTAGAAGTAGAGACAAGAGATGCAGAAGGAGGAACATACACATACTCATATAGAAAAGAGGGAGAGCCAGACTGGATAGATGCAGCAACAAATAATAGCAACACATACAAATTTGAAGGCTTAGAATCAAGCACAACATATGAAATAAAAGTAAAAGTAGAAACAGAAGAAGGAACAGCAGAAAAAAAGACAAAAGTAACACTAGGAGCACCAGAAGTAGCACCAGAAGGAACAATAACATTTGGAGAAGTAGCTTGGTCAGGATATAAAGCGAGTGTAACAGTAAACACAAGTGCTGAAGGATACACAATAGAATACCAAGTAAATAAACAAGAAGAAGGAAGTTGGCAAACAGTAGAGAATAATGGAACAATACCAAATCTAAATCATGGAGACACAGTATATGCGAGAATAACAGATGGAAGTAAAACAAGTGGAGTGCAAGAAACAGAAATAGCAGATACAAAAAATCCAACAGTAGTAGTAAAGGCAAATGGAACAACAAGTAGTAGTGTAAGTGTAACAGTACAAGCAGTGGATAACGAAAGTGGAATGAAAGACGATTCAACATACACATACAGTATAAAAGAAAGTACTCAAGGAGACGAAACTTATACAACACCAGAAAATGCAAATGGAATAACAAATACAAGCTACACATTTACAGGATTAATGCAAGGAACAAATTACACAGTAAGAGTACAAGTAAATGGGGATAAAGCAAATAATGTAGGAACTGGAACTTTAGCAGACCAAACAACAGGCACAGTAGGAGGAGCAAGTGAAGGCTTGGCAACAGGAAATATAGTAGCAACAAATCCAACATGGAGTAGTGGACAAGCAAGTATCACATTAACTACAAGTACAGGAATGCAGATACAATGGCAAAAAAATAGCATAGAAGGACAATGGACAACAATAGCAAGTGGAGGACAAGTAACAGGCTTAAGCCATGGCGATACAGTATTTGCCAGACTAACAGATGGAACAAATGTAGGAGATTACGCAAGTGTAAATATACAAGATGGAATAGCACCAAGTGCGCCAACGATAAGAATAACATCAGGAACAGCAGGAAATAATGGATACTATAAATCAAATGTAACAGTAACAATAACAGGAGGAAACGATGGAGAAAGTGGAGCAAATAAGATAAGATATGCAGTAACAGGAGCACAGACAGTAACACAAACAGAAACAGCAGATGGAAACACATCAACAAGTATAACAATAAGTGCAGAAGGAGCAAGTACAATAACAGCGTATACACTAGATAAAGCAGGAAACGTATCAACAGCAGCAACACAAACAATAAATAAAGATAGTACAGCGCCAAGTACAGCAAGTCTAACAGTAGGAACAGTAGGAGAAACAAGTATAGCAGTAACAGCAAGAGGAGCTGATAGCACATCAGGAATATATAGTTATCAATTCCAAAGAAGTACAACAAGTGCTACATCAGGCTTTACAACAGTAGGAGGAACACAGACAAGCACAGCTACAAGTTACTCGTACACATATAGTAATTTAACAGATGATACAACGTATTATTTAAGGGTTGTTGTAACAGATAGAGCAGGAAATACAACAACAAGTACAGCAGTAACACAAAAAACAAATATGACACCAGTACCAATAGAAGATAAATTAAAAGCAGGAGACTATGTATATTATACAGACGGAAAAGGAACAAGAAGAACATGTGTTGTACTATATGATAGTAGTTCAAGTTATGGAGTAGAGATAATAACAATGGAGAGTGTGGAAGATGTGGAATTAGGAAATGGAACAGGAAGTACGCAAAGTAATAATACAACATATTTCAATACAGCAAAAAACTCATATAATAATGCAATAAGTACACTAAATTCAGCAGCAAGCCCATATAATAATACCACATATTCAAGCAGAGCAAGATGTGTAGGAAGTAATCCAAGTAACCCGACATTAGACAACCCAGGATACTATACAAGGAGTGATAGTTGGTTTTCAAGCTACAAAGGACAGTTCAAAAACACAGATACGAACTACGAATCAGACTTTGAACAAATGAAAGTATTAGGTATACATGACATAGATGGCAACTACTGGTTAGCTTCGCGTTGTGTAATATATTTTAATACTTGGAACGGATTCTATGTGCGCTATGTAGACACTAGTGGTATCTTACATGAAAACGAATATGTGTTCTACGTGGGCAGCGATGGAGACGAGGTTTCGGTTAGCGATACGCGTGGTCTTCGCCCTATATTTCTTCTAAGATCTAATGTCAAAGTTACAGGAGGAGCAGGAGAAGAGGGAGACCCATATACTTTAGGCACATAGCATACAAGGGGGAATTTTCAAAAATTTCCCCTTACCTCTTGCTAAATTGCATAAAAAAGTATATAATACACATGGTATGAGTATTTAATTATTGTATGGAGGGGACCAACAAGAGCCTGTGAACCTTGTCAGGTCCGGAAGGAAGCAGCAATAAGCAGTAGTTCTTGTGTGGGAACTTCCATAGAGTAATTAAATTGCTCACACCATTTTTTAAAGATGTGGGGTGATATAGATTGTCATATACAGCGTTATATAGAAAGTTTAGACCATTAAATTTTTCAGAAATAGTTGGGCAAGAACATATTACAAGAACATTAAAAAATCAAATTATTGCAGGAAGAGTAGGGCATGCGTACCTATTCAATGGAGGAAGAGGTACAGGAAAGACATCTGCTGCCAAGGTTCTTGCAAGGGCTGTGAACTGCTTAAATCCACAAGATGGAGAGCCATGCAATGAGTGCGAGATTTGCAAGGCTGCACTATCAGGAAGTTTAACAGATATTGTGGAAATGGATGCTGCATCAAACAATAGTGTAGAAGATATACGTTCTATAAGAGAAGAGGTAAACTTTTTACCAACTCTTGCTAAATACAGGGTATACATTATAGATGAGGTGCATATGCTTTCTACTGGTGCTTTCAATGCATTGCTAAAAACACTTGAAGAGCCACCAGCACATGTTAAGTTTATTCTAGCGACTACTGAGCCGCAAAAATTACCTGCAACAATTCTTTCAAGATGTCAAAGATTTGATTTTAAAAAGATATCAAATGCAGATATAGTAAGAAGGCTAGAGTATGTAACTAAAGAGAGTAATATAGAGATTACAGAAGAAGCACTTAATCTAATTGCAATCCTTTCAGAGGGTGCAATGAGAGATGCTTTAAGCATTTTGGAAAGATGTTTGCAAGATGGAGAAACAAATATTGATGAAGACAAAATAAAAGATTTAGTAGGAATACCAAAACTTACATATATACATGCAATTGTTAAATCTTTTTTAGAGTATAATGTGGAAGAGGCAATAAAGTCAGTAGACGCAGTATTAAACGAGGGAAAAGATTTAAACAATTTACTTTGGGAAATTATTAAATATGTAAAAGATATTTTGGTATACAAAGCTACTGGAAAGCTAGAGATATATAGCCAAGATGAGTTAGAAGATATAAAGAAGCTTGCAGATAGGGTTTCAAAAAAAAGACTTTTGTACATTATAACAGACTTGTCTAAGCTAGAAAATGATATGAAATGGTCATCACAAAAAAGCATTTTATTCCAAGTGGAGATTATAAAGCTATGTAGTGAAAATATAATTGAGACACCTGTGCAAAATGTGGATAAAGACAGTTCAAATAAAGGAAAAACTGTAGATAATTCAAGACAAAATGAAACAAGTGCACCAAGCAGTGCTGGTATAGCAAATAGCACAGCAAATCCAATGCAAGGTGCTACAAACAAGGCAGCATCAGCAAGTGCAAAGATTGACGACGGAAAGCCAAGCCTAGCACAAGCAATTTCTGGATATGGAGAAGTCAAGGGTTGGAGAAACATACTAGATGAATTAAGGCAAAATGGCAAGATTATGTTATACTCTAATCTGCTAAAGGCAAAAGCAATAGAACTAAACGATATGGCTATAGGAATAAGTTTCCCAGAAGGAATAAATGCTTTTGGTAAATCTATTTTAGAAAAGCCAGAAAATATAAATGAACTGGCTAGGACAGTATCAATGGAATATGGAAAAGATATGAAAGTTAGAATTATTGAAAGCGTGGATTCTCTTCCAAAAAAAGAAGAGAAAAAGGAAAATGAAATTGAAAATATGGCGGGAAGTTTGGATATTCCGCTAAATATAATAGAATAAGCTATACTTAAATCATGAAAATAAAACCGTTCCATCTTGCTGGCACATATGGGAGAGCATATGTGCCACGTGGAACTAGACAGCAATATATAACAATGCTAAGTAAAAATTGGATAAATAAAAGAAAGGAAAGTGAGATTTATGGCAAAAAGAGGAGGATTCCCAGGAATGGGTGGATTTGGTGGAATGAACATCAACCAATTAATGAAAGAAGCTAAAAAAATGCAATCAGATATGGAAAAATCACAAGAGGAGTTAGCAGCAAAAGAGTTTGAAGCTACAGCTGGTGGAGGAGCAGTTTATGTTAAAGTGTCTGGAAATAAAGAACTAAAAGAAATAACTATAAAAAAGGAAGTTGTAGACCCAGAAGATGTAGAGATGTTACAAGATTTGATTTTAACTTCTGTTAATGAAGCATTAAGAAAAGTAGATAGTGAGCAAGCTGCATCACTTGGAAAGTACAATATACCTGGTTTAATGTAACAATCATTTTTAAATTTAATAGAATATTAATTTAAAGTCCGTCCCATATTGCTGGCACATATGGGAGAGCATATGTGCCACGTGGGACTGCTAAAGTATAAGAAGGAATGAGACATATGTCGTATTATTCACCATCAATTGAAAAATTAATTGAAGCATTTGAAAGACTACCAAGCATAGGAAATAAAACTGCTGCAAGACTAGCGTTTTATATTTTAAATGCTAGCAAAGAAGAAACAGATGAATTTATATCTGCTATACAAAATGCAAAGCAGAACTTAAAATATTGCTCAAAGTGCTTTAATATTTCTGATACAGACCCTTGTGAGATTTGTGCAAATCCTATGAGGGACAATTCTACAATCTGTGTTGTGGAAGATGTTAAAGATGTAGTTGCAATGGAAAGAACGCATGAGTTTAAAGGACTTTATCATGTACTACATGGAAGTATTTCTCCTATGAATGGAGTAGGACCTGATGATATAAAGATAAAAGAACTACTTGCGAGACTTATGGGAGGAGAAGTAAAAGAACTAATTTTAGCAACAAACCCACGAGTTGAGGGAGAGGCAACTGCTATGTATATTTCTAAATTAGTAAAACCGCTTGGAATAAAGGTTACAAGAATTGCACATGGAATTCCAGTAGGTGGAGATTTAGAGTATACGGACGAAGTTACTTTGTCCAAAGCATTGGAAGGCAGGAGAGAGTTGTAGGAATTCGATTTTATTTATAAATCTTCTGTAGCTTTGTCTATGACAAGAAGTGCGAGGATGTCAGCAATAGAAGTGAAAAAAGCAATTAACTTGGCAATATCTGCAACAGAATAATTGTTATTAATAAATAGTGCTATAGAATTTGCAAGAGCAGTAAGTTCTGCACCAGAAACATTAGATAAGTGATCCATAAATAAAATCCCCTTTTACATTGTATGCAGGGGGATTTTTATCGTTACAGCAACTCCATAATAATTTCGCAAATATCTTTTGTAGAATTCTTTTTAGCAAGAAGTTTAGAATTTTTCTTCATTTCTTCTAATTTTTGTGGATTAGAAAACAATTCTTGTATTACAGTATTTGGGTCGTCTTTCTTCTTAAGCCATACTGCTACATTGTGGGCTTCCAAAAATTCTGCATTTTCTTCTTCTTGACCGGGAATAGGGTTAATAACTAGCAAAGGTAAATCTGAAGCCAAGCTTTCGCTTGTAGTAAGACCACCTGGTTTCGTAACAACAATGGTAGATATGCTCATAAGTTCCGGTACTTGGTTTGTATAATCCAAAACTCTAATTCTATCTTCAGCATTTGTACTACTTACTAGTTCCTTAAAAGCAGAATTCATTTTAGGGTTTCTTCCAGATATTGCAACAATCTGGAATGTAGGCAAATTGTGGATAAGAGCATCTAAAATTTGCACAGTCCTGTCTTTACCAAGCCCAAATTCTCCGCCGCCAAAAAATAATATAACTGGTTTTGATTTATCTAGATTAAATTCGCTAAATATTTTATCTTTGTCAAACTTTTGAAAAAATCTTTCAGACAAAGGAATTCCAGTAACATGTATTTTATTAGGTTCAACTCCGTAATCTTTCAAATATTCTTCCATTTTATTATTTGCTACAAAGAAGGCGTCAGTATATTCATGTCCTATAAGCCACTGGTCATGAGGTGCAAAGTCCGTAAGGATAGTCACTAGCTTGCAATCTATTTTTCCTTTTCTACGTAAATAGCTTACCATTTGACTACTAAAAGGATGAGTAGAAATAACTAAATCAGGATTCTTTTCTTTGATAAGATTTTTCAACTTAACTGCCATAACCTTATTAGTCCTTGAACTAACATGCCCAAGAACACCACCTTGGGAATAAGCATAAATTTTTCCCCACAAATTTGGAGCTTTTCTTGCCATTTCGTTATATGCACCAGTAGTAATCTTATTTAATACTTTGTTTATATATTCAATACAATCAACTATTTCAGTTTCAACCTCATAATTATCATCTAAATATTTTTTCACTGATTTTGCTGCAGAGTAATGTCCTCCACCATAAGCAGCATAAAAAATTAGTACTTTTTTCATAAATTCCCCTTTTGTCTCATATTTTAATTCTATATTTATTAGTCCGTCTCATCTTACTGGTAAACATATTCTTTGTAATATGAAATTATAATTTCATATTACAAAGAATAAGCTAAAATCGCATTTGCCTTTGAGATTTCCTCCCTTATAGTCGGAAACTCAAATCGGCACGAGCAAATAGCGACATAAAGTTGATTTGCTCATTCTCCAAGTATTCAAATAAAAAATATGTTTACCACGTGAGACTACAAAGCAATAACTTAATTTAAAACATTTTAACATAAAAATTATAAAAAGTCTAAAAATTAAGAATATTTTAACAAAATTTACACAAAATATGAGAAAAGAAAAATAGCAATGTTACAATTCATGGCCTAGAATAAAAGCAAACAATGTATGTTTAGAAATTTTTATTTTCGGCCCCCAACTGCGTAACAGTCTGTACTAAAAATACAATAATTTGCACATTAATTCTAATTAAGAAAAACAAGTTTCTCATAAATAGGGTAAATTTTCCACAGACTGTAACTTGTCGGTCCCCACCTTAAGCACTCAAATAAGAATTTCTAAACATACATTGTTTGCAAAAATAAAGCTATGAATAGTAACAAGTCAATGTTAATTCAAAAAGGAAGGATTGATTTTGTGGGAAAGATTAAGAACAAATTAATTGATTGGAAAAATAGACTTAAGGATAGACATATGCTAAGTATAATTGTTGTGCTATTTTCTATAATAGTTATTTTAGGATTGTACACATATAAAAAGCAAAGAGAATACAGGCAAGCTTCAGAGAACGCGTATAATATGGCATTTTATGAGGTTGTAGACTATGTGCAAAATGTAGAGGTGTACTTAGCAAAGTCGTTAATAACAAATTCGCCAGCAAGTAGTGCAGAAAGTCTAACAAATGTATGGAGAGAGGCAAATCTAGCACAGGCATACTTAGCACAGTTACCAATAGATAGTCATGAACTAGAAAATACAGCTAAGTTTTTAAATCAAGTAAGTGACTATAGTTATTCTCTATACACAAAAAATTTAAAAGAAGAAGAGCTATCAGATGAAGATATGGATAATTTAACAAAGTTACACCAATATAGCGTGGAACTGGAGAATACTTTAAATCAGTTATCTGCCGATATTAATGATGGAAGAATTAGTTGGGGAGAACTTACAGATGAGGGAACTGTAGCATTTGCACAGCAAGTAAGTAATATATCTCAGGATAGTTTTGATAATCTAGAGCAAACATTTCATGAGTATTCAGGGTTAATCTATGACGGAGCTTTTTCAGAGCATATAACAACTGCAGAAAAAGTGGGATTAACAGGAGATAACATAGACGAAGAAACAGCAAAAAATAAAGCGACTGAATTATTTGATAGCAATAGTATAAAAGAAGTAACATCATATGGAAAAAGTGAAGGAGATATAACATCATACGACTTTGGAATAAGTTTTAATGACGATAGTACTGCTACAGTATCTATCTCAGAGAAAGGTGGACATGTAATATATATGAACAAAAATAGAGATGTTACAGCAGAAGTAATTTCACAAGAAGAAGCGGATAAAAAAGCAAAAGAGTATTTGGAAGCAAGAGGTTTTACGAACATGAGAGAAACGTACTATTTGAAACAAAGTGGAATAGTAACGATAAATTATGCATATCAGCAAGATGATGTTATCATGTATGCAGACTTAATAAAAGTAAAAGTAGCATTAGATAATGGGGAGATACTCGGAATAGAAACAACCGGATATTTAAACTCACATAAAGAAAGAGATTTAAAAGAGCCAAAAGTTACAGTAGAAGAAGCAAAAGAAAGTTTGAATGATGATTTGACCATAGAAAGCGAAGAACTAGCAATGATACCAACAGAATGGAAAACAGAAGTACTTTGCTGGGAATTTGAAGGAAATGTAGAAGGATTGGACTTTATTGTATATGTAAATGCAGAAACAGGAAAAGAAGAGGACATTCTAATAATAACAAACACACCAAATGGCACGTTAACACACTAGTGGAATTTAGGGACAGGCCCTATTTTCCACTTTTGCGGAAAATGGGGACAGGCCATTTTGTGCCATTTTCACAGGAGGGGACAGTCCCTAAATTCTCATTTATGAGAAAATGGGTATAGAGCCCTTTTTTAGGTTAATAATTATGTATTTTTTGCATAAAAATAGAGAATAGAGACATAATATTGGTAACCGTAATTTTTTTACGGCAAAACTTGACTACTATTTCCAAGAGGTGTATAATGAATTTAGGTGATAAAATGTTAGAAAAATTTAGTGTAAAAAATTATAAAAATTTTAAAGATGAGATTGTTTTAGATTTTAGAATCAAGCATGATTACAAATTTAATAGAAAGTGTATTACCAATAATTTATTAAATAAAATAATTATTTTTGGTCATAATGGAGTGGGAAAAAGCAATATCGGATATGCTTTGTTTGATATAGTTGGAACTCTTACAGATAAAAGAACAGATGAAGAGCAAGAGAATAATTTTATTAATGCTGATAGTGATTCAAAGATAGCGGAGTTTAAATATGAGTTTGTATTTGACAATAACAAAATTATATATAAATACAACAAAAGTGAATTCAAGAAATTACTTTATGAAGAGTTATATATAAATGGCGAAAAGATATATGATTATGATTTTACAAATAAGAAAATGAGTAATTCTGATAAATTGGGAATGATAGAAGCTAATACTTTGAATTTCGAATATTATGAGTCAAATATGTCTGTTTTGAGATATATAGCCAATAATACAATACAATCTGATAAATCAATTGTAAAGCAATTGATGCAATTTGTAACAAAAATGTTATGGTTTAGGTCATTAAAAGATAATAGATTTATTGGGCTAGAGAACGAATCTGTAAATGTATCAGAATGGATAGTTGAAAATAATTTAATAAAAGAATTCAAAAGTTTCTTACTAGATAATGCTCAATTAGACTTAGACTTAGATTCTGTAAAAATACCTAATAGAAATTTATTAGTTGAAAAGCATAAAAATGCTCTTCTAATATGGGAAAGTGTTGCCTCTTCAGGGTCATCAGCACTACTAATTTACTTTTATTGGTATAAACATTTTAAAAATGTCAAATTTTTATTTATAGATGAATTCGATGCTTTTTATCATTTTGAACTATCTAAGAAAATTATCGAAAATATAATAAACTATGATAATATGCAAACGATATTAACTTCACATAATACTTATTTAGCAAATAATGACCTTCTAAGACCAGACTGTTATTTTATTTTAAATAAGGGGAAATTAACATCATTTGCAGATAGTACAGAAAGAGAAATACGAGAAGGACACAATTTAGAGAAAATGTTAAGACAAGGAGAATTTAATGAGTAAAAGAAACTGCTATTTATTACAGAGGGAGAAGTAGATGAGCCTAAGTTTATAGATAAGGTTTTCAAAAAATGTTATCCAAATATAGAATACGAGTATTATTCATATTCTACGACTATACATACTTTAGCTAAATTAGTATTTGACGAAAATGGAGAAATAGACGAGTATTTGGATATACAAAGAGTTCTAAAAGAAAATGAGAAAGTAGAATATAAGAGAAAAATATTAACACAAACTTATAGTGATATAATTTTAGTATTTGACTTTGAGCCGCATTATGAAAAACCAGAATTTGAAAAAGTTTTAAAAATGTTATATTACTTTGATGACTCAACTAATAATGGAAAATTATATATAAATTATCCAATGATGCAATCATATAGACATATAATTAAATATCCTGAAGAAGACATTGGATTTAAAGAAAGAAAGGCAGAATCAAAAGATGGGGCAGTATATAAAGAAATAGTGAATAAAGAGAGTTGCATAAAAAATTTAAACAAATATAATTTCCTGTTAATTATGAAAATAATAGGATATCAATTGAAAAAATCTAACTACATATTAAATAATAATTATGAAATACCGACAGATGAAGATTTTTATAGCATTAATCTTAATGAAATATATAAAAAATAGTGTGAAAGTAATAAAGATTATGGGTGGGTGTATGTGCTAAATACATTTGTGTTTAATATCATAGAATATAACCCAAAAATTTTATTAAATAGAATAAGAGAATTTAATTAAAAAATAAACTAGAAATTGCTCTAGTTTATTTTTTCACTTGTAAAAAACACCATAATGGAATATAATATCAAAAGCAAAATAATATATAATAAACAAAGAAAGGAGAGGCACAAATCTTTACCAACTATGTTTGTGCTTCAAGGAAGGAATGAGATATAAATGAAAGAAATATATGCAAGAGATGTAGTAAGAATTTGTAATGGAGAATTGTTATGTGGAAATGAAAATGAAGTTTTAGATAATTTCATTAATGATACAAGAGAAGTAAAAGATGGATATGTATACATAGGATTTAAGGGAGAACATAACGATGGTAGTTTGTTTTATGAGAATGCTTTAGAAAATGGTGCAAAAGTATGCATTTTGCAAAAGGATAGTGTTAGCGAAAAGTTAAATCTAGATGAGCTACAAGAAAAATATCCAGAAAGAACAATAGTTTTGGTTAAAGATACAACAAAAGCAATACAACAAATAGCTGAGTATAAAAGAAGCCTATATGATATTCCAGTAGTTGGAATAACTGGTAGTGTTGGAAAAACTAGTACAAAAGATATAATTGCTAGTGTAATGGCTAAAAAGTTTAATGTACTAAAAACATTGGGAAATTATAATAGTCAAGTTGGTTTACCTCTTACGGTATTGAGACTTAAAGAGGATAATAATGCAATGGTAGTTGAAATGGGAATGAGCTCATTAGGAGAAATAAGCAATCTTACAAAAGTCGCAAAACCAACAGTCGCAGTTATAACAAATGTAGGTACTGCACATATAGGAAATTTGGGCTCAAGAGAAAATATATTAAAAGCTAAACTAGAAATATTAGAGGGATTGCAAGATGGTGGAACTCTAGTAATCAATAATGATAATGACATGCTACACAAGTGGAATGAGGAAAATACTAATAAAAAATTCAAAGTAATAACATTTGGAATTGAAAACAAAAGTGATATTATGCCATATGATATTGTATCATCGGAAAATGGAAGTACATATAAGATTGATTTAGATGGAAAAACATACAATGTAAATGTAACTGTCGGTGGAAATCATTTTGTATTAAATAGTTTATGTGCAATAGCAATTGGAAGATTATTCGGAATAGAAATGAATGATATTTTAGATGGAATTGCAAATTTTGAGCTTACAAAAAGAAGAATGCAAGTAGAAAAAAATAATAAGGGTGTAACTATTATAAATGATTGCTATAATGCAAATTATGATTCTATGAAAGCTGCTATAGAGTACTTAGGAAAAATTAATGCAAATAGAAAAATTGCCGTTTTAGGTGATATGCTTGAACTAGGAAAATTTTCGAAGACATTACATGAAAAAGTTGGAGAAGAGGTAGGAAAAAATAAAATAGATATTCTTATTACTGTTGGAGAAGCTGCAAAAGACATTGCAGGAAAAGCAAAAGAATGTGGAATTGAGCAAAGTAATATATATGAATTTAGCGATAATGACGAAGCGGCAAGTTTAATAGAAAAAATTGCGAAAGAAGGAGATGCTGTACTTATTAAAGCATCCAACGGAATGAAATTTCAAGAAATATTTGAGAAGATTTGTGGAAAATAGGGACAGTCCCTAAATTCCACAAAAGTGGAAAATGGGGACAGGTCTAAAAACAGAGAATAATCGTTCTTAATATTTTATAAAGATATTGTATAGAAAGCAGGGATAAAAATGAGTAAACTTAAAGTAGGTGTTATATTTGGCGGGATGTCAACAGAGCATGAGGTTTCAATTACTTCAGGAACATCAGTGATAAAAAATCTTAATAAAGAGAAATATGAAATCTTTCCTATTTATATAGATAAAACTGGTGAATGGTTTAAATATACAAAAAGCGTTAACGAAATTCAAATTTTAGAAGTAGGAGAAGAGATAACTGAAAAAGTTAAAATCGCAAACCCAATAGAGTATTTGCAAGAATGCGATGTTATATTTCCGGTTTTGCATGGTTTATATGGAGAAGATGGAACAATTCAAGGTATGTCAGAACTATTAAATAAGCCATATGTTGGATGTAAAGTGCTAAGCTCTAGTATTTGTATGGATAAAGCATACAGCAAGATAATATTTGATAGAGCAGGAATAAAGCAAGCAGATTATCTATATATAAAATATGATGGAAAAGAATACTCATATGTGGATAAAAATTTTAATGAAAAAGTTATGAGCATGGAAGAGATATCTGGATTAGTAGGTGATAAAATTTCATACCCTGTATTTGTAAAACCATCTAATTCAGGATCATCGGTTGGGATAAACAAAGCACATAATGAAGAAGAATTAAACAAAGCGTTAGAATATGCATCAAAATTTGATAGAAAGATATTAATTGAGGCTGAAATAAAAGGTAGAGAAGTAGAATGCGCAGTGCTTGGAAATAGCAATGTTCAGGCATCATGTGTTGGCGAGATATTATCTGCGGAGGACTTTTATACATTTGATGCGAAATATAAAAATGCTGAGTCAAGAGTGGTAATACCAGCTAAAATACCAGAAGAGGTATCAGACAAAGTAAGAAAGACAGCTATAAAAGCTTTTAAGGCAGTAGATGGAAGAGGCCTTTCTAGGGTGGATTTCTTCATACAAAATGACACTAACGATGTTATTATAAATGAAATAAACACAATGCCAGGATTTACTCAAATAAGTATGTATCCAAAGTTATGGGAGAGTATGGGAATGACTTATACACAATTGCTAGATACACTTATAGAGTTAGCATTGGAGAAAATGGATTAAGAAGCAATTACAAGTATTTTTGCTTTACGAATTCAAACGACATTAGGGTAAAAAAAAGAAGCAATACGAAAAGTGGATTTGCTATATATGCATTTTGCTTCGCGAATTTGCACGGCCAAAGGAAACTTGAACTTGTTGTATAGTTAAAAATGAATAAAGGAAAGGAATTAGGAAAATAGAAATGTTTGAAGATAATGTAAAAGTAGAAGAACTACTAAATAGAATTAATGAAGATATAAAAAAAGAACTTTCAGAGAAAAGATATAATCATTCAGTTGGAGTAATGAAAAAGGCAGAAGAACTGGCAAAGATGCATGGGGTAGATGTAAACAAAGCAAAGCTTGTGGGGTTGGCACATGATATAGGAAAAGAACTTTCAAGTGATGACAAACTTAAATATTGCAGTGAACATGGAATATTCGTAGACGATATAGAAAGACAAAACACAGGTTTATTACATACAAAAATAGGAGCGGATATTTGTAAAAGAAGATATGGTTTCTCGCAAGATATGCAAGATGCAATAAAATATCATGCAACAGGAAATGAAAATATGGATACATTAGCAAAAGTTCTTATGGTAGCAGATAAAATTGAAGATGGTAGAGTATATGATGATGAGGCGCATCGACAAAGATTGCAAGAAGGTAGAAGATTGGCAGCAGAAAATTTAGATGCAGCATTGCTATATGAAATAAATGCCTCTCTAGTCTATACAATTAAAAAGGGTAAATTAATACATACAGACAGCATTTTGACTAGAAATAAGATTATTTCGCATTTTTCTCTTTATTTCTCCTAAAAAGTATGATATAATAATGATGCTTTAAAGGGGGGGGAGGCTTATGATATTCAAAGACTATTATAAAATATTGGGCTTAGAAAATAGCAGAGCAACACCAGAAGAAATAAAAACAGCATATAGAGAACAAGCCAAAAAATATCACCCAGACATAAATTCTGAAAACGGATTTTCAGAAGATAGATTTAAAGATATAAATGAAGCATATAAAGTCCTATCGACACCAGCCTCAAGACGAAAATATGACAGAATGTGGAATTCAAATGTTGGAAAGAAAAAGAAATTTGAAGAGAGTAAAAGAGAAGAAGGATCTATATTTAGCAATTTCTTTAATATGTTTTTTGGAGAGCAATTAAACAAAGCAAAAAAAGAAACAGAGAAAAAACAAAAACAGCCTATTAAAGGAGAAAATATAGAAACAGAAATAGATGTGTCAATAGAAGATGCATTTTATGGACAAACTAAAAAAATCTCTTTGAGAGCTCAAAATGGAAAGATGAAGACATTTTCTATAAAAATACCAGCAGGAATTCGAAATGGTGAAAAAGTAAGGCTAATAGGGCAAGGAAAGAAGGGTGAAAACGGAGGAAAAAATGGAGATTTACTTATTAGGATAAATATCAAAGATGATAAGAAATTTGCATTACGAGGAATAGACTTATATACAGATTTATGTATCACCCCATGGGAGGCAGTTCTTGGAACTAAGGTATCAATTGATACAATAGGTGAAACCATCTTTTTACATATACCACAAGGGATTGAAAGTGGTGAAAAAGTTAAAATCCAGGGAAAAGGATATAAAGACGGAAAAGGTGGAAGAGGAGAGCTTATTGCAGATGTAAAAATAATGATACCAAAAGTACCAACAAAAGAAGAAATGAAATTTTTTGAAAAACTAAATCAAATATCAAAGTTCAATCCTAGAACTAACTAAAATAAATATGTAACAGTAGTTGATAGAGTGTCTAGAGTTGTTACAATTCAATATATAAAAAGGATTTTTAAGTCCGTTCCATCTTGCTGGTAGATATAAGCATCTAAGTCCGCCTCATCTTGCTGTCACATATATTTTGTACTCTCCATGTTTTCGAGTAAAAAATATATGTGACACGTGAGGCTACATAGCGAAAAATATATCTACCACGTGGAACTACAAAGTTATTGATAATAAATTATAACTTTATTTTCATTATAGAATAATAAATTGTAACTGTAGAATTACAAACGTTGACATAATTCGATAAAAATATTGACTTGTGCCGAAAAATACTGTATAATAAAGTATAGTGATTCTAACAAAAGACAAACTATGGCAACGAAGATTCATAGAAAGAGGGTAGATGTGTATGGAGATTGTACAAGGTAAACACTTTAGTATAACAGATCCACAAGGCGTAAACACAGTAATATATAGAGTAAATGAAACAGAAAAAGAATATTTAAAAGAATCACCTAAATATACAATAGAAAGATTACATTATACAGAAGAAATAAGAGGAGATGCAAAGAAAAAAACTTTTTTTGTTGACGAACCAAAACCAGAGGAAGACTTAGTTATTCTATCTTTTGGAAAAGATAGAGTAGTAGTAAATATGGGAATATTGATGGAAGATAGAGTTAGAATATCTAAAAAACCATCATCAATAAAGTTTGATACTCTTTATTCTGAGCAAGAAACAGTTTTTAAAGAGTTTAAATATACACCTAATTTGAAAAGACCAATATCAATTATTGACCCAGAAACAACAGAAGAGGTAAAGCCAGTACTTTACTTTGATAAAGATACTAATGAAGTTAGAGGAAAATGCAAACTAAAACCATATAAATCATATTTTGCTTTTGAAATAAGAGATAGCAAAAATGATATTTAGAAAGGGGACAAGTAATGAATAGTACAAGTGGACATTCAAAAATCCGTAATACAGCAGCTGAATTCAAAGCAACAGAAAGAGGTGTGGAAATTCCACCGCAAAAAGGAATAGAAGTGGAAGGCGTAACTGACAAAGACTTTATGGATATTATGTTAGAAGGAAAATCTAGAGTAGGTGCAGATAATATTTTGTATGATGACCAAGGTAGAGTAATAGGTAAATTAGATGGAAATGCATACAGAGATTATATGGATAAAGAGCAAAGAAAAGGCATTGGTAGATAATTTAATAATAGATACAAATAAAACTAAAGCGAAGGTGAAGTGTGTATGAACTACAAAGTTAGTAAAACCTTAAAAGATAATAAAAAAAGTATAATCTTGATTTGTGTACTATGGTTAATTTTAACTATAGTACTTGTTGCGCCTATAGGGTACTCAATTGGACTTGCAAGTCAAGGAGGAAGTTTTGATTTTGCAATATTTTTAGAAAATGTATTTACAGAGATAGTAAGCTTTAGCTCAATAACTAGAGTATTTGGAGCAGCATATATAGGATATTTTGGAAAAACACTTTTATATTTTACAATAATATTTGCAATTTTTGCTTTTATAGGTCTATTTAAATCAAGACCAAAACATGAGTTTACAGATATAGAGCATGGCTCAAGTGATTGGAGTGAAAATGGAGAGCAGTATAGAATACTTAGTAAAAATAAAGGAATAATACTTTCAAAACATAACTACTTGCCAGTAGACAAAAGAGGAAACGTCAATGTATTGGTAGTTGGACGGTTCAGGTTCTGGTAAATCTGCATCATATTCA
>CAKNQJ010000020.1 GCA_930990645.1 uncultured Clostridium sp.
AAATCCTACATATTTTTTTGTCAAAAAACTACAAAAACTATTGACATTTACACAAAATATGTTAAAATGCATATGGGATTAAACTATTACTCTAACTTCCCTAACACTAACAATCCGTTCTTCAACCGTGGAGGCAATTACAGCAATACGTCCAATGCCGGTGTGTTCTATTTCAACAACAACAATGGCAATGCTAACAGCAATCACAGTTTCCGCGTGGTCCTTCCCGTACTTCGATACAAAGAAAATTTAGAATTAATAAATTTTCACCTAGGAGAAATATGTTTACGGACATATTGTAGGCTGTATCAAAGAAGTTTAATTCCATTGATAAGATACTAAAAAATATGTGAATATACTTGGCGGTATGTACACAGTATATTATCATAAATACATGAATAGCTGTAATGAGTGAGTAGCAAAATGGTGAAAATTCGTTACAGTATTATTAAAGAGAGGAGGGAAACATATGCAAGAAGAGTTTATGAAAAAAGTCTTGGAAAATTTTGAAAAGGTCTTCAAGAAACTAGAGGAGCATGACAAAAGATTTGATAAAAGTGATGAAAAATTTGATATGGTCTTCAAGAAACTAGAGGAGCATGATGAAAGCTTCAAGAAGAGTGATGAAAAACTAAATAAAAATATGGAAGAAATATCCATAATATTTAAAGACTTGATAAAAAGAGAAGACGAGAGATATGAAATGCTACATAATAGTTTGCTAGTCATTGAAGATAGAGTTTCAAGGGAACTGCCAGCATTATTTGATGGTTTACAAATTAGCATTGAAAAAAATACAGACTTAGATATTAGACATAATTCATTAGAAGAAAAAGTAGAATTTAATTCTCAAAGAATTTCATCTTTGGAAGATATTTCAGAGATTCATGAAGAACAATTATCTAAACTGCTGGCAAGGAATTCATAGAATTATACTCAAATGGAGCTTACTTATGTGATTTCAATTGAGATTATATAGGTAAGCTCCATTTAATTTATATTAATACTGAGAATACGTATATATTGTAACAACAATAAAGAAGATAGATGGGAAAATAGAAAAATAAAATTGTAAAGCCAAATACTTTGTGATATAATTTGAAAAAAGTTACTACTCAGTCGTTAGAGTATCATATTGAAAGTCCGTTCCATCTTGCTGTCACATATATTTTGTATTCTCCAAGCATTCGAATAAAAAATATATGTGACACGTGGAACTGAATGTGCAAAAAATCAATTATTAATCTTTAAATAGAAATAAGACTGAGTAGTAACAAGAGAGAAAGAGAAAGACTGTCTCTAAATTCCCAAAAGGAGAGAAGTGCAATGGGCGATTTTGTGCATCTACATGTGCATAGTGAGTTTAGTTTATTAGATGGAGCAAATAGAGTAAAAGATTTACCGGTTAGAGCAAAAGAGCTTGGGATGGATGCAATGGCGATTACTGATCATGGTGTTATGTTTGGAGCTATTGATTTTTATAAAGCGTGCAAGGCAAATGGTATTAAGCCTATTATAGGTTGTGAGGTTTATGTTGCACCACGTACAAGGCATGATAAGGATGCTGAACTTGATAGCAAATATAATCATTTGATTTTGCTTGCAAAGAATAATGATGGATATAAGAATTTGTCTAAATTAGTTTCTTTGAGTTTTACAGAGGGCTTTTATTACAAACCTCGTATTGATAAAGAAATATTAGAAAAATACCATGAAAACTTGATTTGCTGTAGTGCATGCTTAGCAGGTGAGATAAACCAAGCGATTTTGAAGAATGATATGGACGAAGCAAGAAAAGTGGCAAACTGGTTTAAAGGTGTATTTGGAAAAGATTATTATTTGGAAATTCAAAATAATGGTGTTAAAGAGCAAGTATTAGTTAACCAAAAACTAATACAGCTTTCTCGTGAACTTGATATCCCACTTGTGGCTACAAATGATGCACATTACCTAAAAAGAGAAGATGCATATAATCATGAAGTTTTACTATGTATTCAAACTGGAAAAAGAATGACTGATGAAGATAGAATGCGTTTTGAGACAGATGAGTTATATATAAAATCTCCTGAAGAGATGAAAGAATATTTTGCAAATGTGCCAGATGCTATAGAAAATACTGTAAAGATTGCAGATGAGTGCAATGTAGAGTTTGAGTTTGGCCATACAATTTTGCCTAATTATGATGTGCCAGAGGGATTTGAGACGCATTATGATTATTTGAAAAAGCTTACTGATGATGGAATTATAAAACGCTATGGAGAAAATCCATCGCAGGAAATAATTGAAAGAAAAGATTATGAGCTTTCTGTTATTAATAAAATGGGGTATGTGGACTATTTCTTAATTGTTTGGGATTATATAAATTATGCTAAGTCAAACGGAATTCCAGTAGGGCCAGGACGTGGTTCTGGTGCCGGTTCTATAGTTGCGTATGCAATAGGTATAACCGACATAGACCCTATTAAATATGGACTTATATTTGAAAGATTTTTAAATCCAGAAAGAATTAGCATGCCTGATTTTGATGTTGACTTTTGCTATGAAAGAAGACAAGAAGTAATAGATTATGTTGGAAGAAAATATGGTCATGACCATGTGTCACAGATTATTACGTTTGGTACAATGTCTGCAAGAATGGTAATTCGTGATGTGGGTAGAGCTTTAGATGTATCATATGCAGAAACAGATAAGCTTGCAAAAATGGTGCCAAATGAATTACATATTACTATAAAAAAGGCAATGGAGCAAAATAGGGAATTACGTGAGTTATATGAGACAAATGAAGAATACAAAAAACTATTAGATATTGCAATGGCTTTAGAAGGAATGCCAAGGCAGGCATCAACTCATGCTTGTGGTATAGTTATTACAAAAGAGCCAGTTGATACTTATGTGCCTTTGTATATGAGAGATAATACAATTTCTACACAATATATAATGACAACATTGGAAGAGTTAGGACTTCTAAAAATGGACTTTTTAGGACTTAGAACTCTTACAGTTATACAAGATACAAAGGATTTAGTAGAACAAAATAGAGGAATAAAAGTAGAATTTGATAAAGATATGAATGACCCTAAGGTATACAAACAGTGGCAAGATGGAACATCAGTCGGCATATTCCAGTTTGAAAGTCAAGGTATGACAAACTTCATGAAAGAACTAAAACCAGATTGCTTGGAAGACATCATAGCAGGTGTTTCACTTTACCGTCCAGGGCCAATGGACCAAATTCCAAGATATATTGCTAATAAAAAGGATCCAGACCATGCAGTATATACACATGAAAGGCTAAAACCAATATTAAATGTTACATATGGCTGTATGGTATACCAAGAGCAGGTTATGCAAATTGTTAGGGATTTAGCAGGATACTCACTAGGAAGAGCTGACTTAGTAAGACGTGCAATGGGTAAGAAAAAGCTTGATGTAATGGCAAAAGAGCGTGAGATATTCATAAATGGACAAGTAGATGATGACGGAAATATCATTGTTCCAGGATGTGTACGCAATGGAATATCTGCAGAAGATGCAAACAAGATATTTGATGAAATGGCTGAATTTGCGAAATATGCATTTAATAAATCACATGCAGCAGCATATGCAGTACTTTCTTATCAAACAGCATATTTAAAAACATATTACCCAGCAGAATTTATGGCAGCAATGCTTAACAGCTTTTTAGGAAATTTGGACAAAATACCAGCATATATAGATGAGTGCAAAAGATTAAATATTGAAATACTAAAACCAGATATTAATAAAAGTTATACTAGGTTTACTGTTGATGGTAATAAAATTCGTTTTGGACTTGGAAGCATCAAAAATGTTGGTGTGGGTGCAGTTGATGAAATAGTAGCAGAGCGAAAAGAAAATGGAGAGTTTAAAGACTTTGCAGATTTCTGTGAGAGGATTGCAAATGCTTCAGTAAACAAGAAATGTATTGAAAGTCTGATAAAAGCAGGAGCTTTTGATAATTTTGAACAAACTAGAAGAACTTTAATGGAATCATATGAATCAATTGTAGACTCAATTGCAGATAGTTCTAAGAAAAGTTTTGATGGTCAAGTAAGCATGTTTGACTTAGGTGGAGCAAACCAAAAAGAAATGGAAGAACTAAAATATACATACAAAGTAATGCCTGAGTTTACAGAAAGAGAAATGCTTTCTATGGAAAAAGAAATGCTAGGACTATATATTTCAGGGCATCCGCTAGATAAATTGAGACATCAAATAGAAATGCAAACCAATATAAATACGGCACAAATGCGTGAAGCACAAAATGCAAGTACAATAGATGCAGAAACAATAGAAGGACAAGAAAAAGCAAATGAAATTGCTGCAAATCTAAGTATAAATGAGAAATTGCAAGATGGACAATTTGTGAAATATGCAGGAATTATAACAAGTGTAAAAAAGAAATTTACTAAAACAAATAAAATAATGGCATTTGTTACAGTTGAAGATTTATATGGACCAACAGAAGTAATAGTATTTGAAAGTTGCTATCAAAATTGTTCAAATATTTTAATGGAAGATAACATTGTTTTAGTAGATGGTAGACTAAGTATAAGGGAAGATGAAGACACAAAAATAGTTGCAAGAGAAATAAAAGAATTTGGAGAGCAAAAGAAAAAAATACTTATGCTTGACATCACAAACCTAGATGATGAGCATAAAGAGAAATTAAGAGGAGCAATCAAATTCTTCTCAGGAGAAAGAAACAACATTCCTATTCAGATAATAAATGGAGAAAGAAGAGATATGGCAGGTGGAATTTATCTAAATAATCAAACGTTGGAAGAATTTAAGGAAATTGTTGGAAACGAAAATGCCAGAGTAGAAGAAGTGTAGGACAAATGGGGACGGGCATGTTTTGTCTAAAATTTTAGACAAAACATGCCCGTCCACATTTGACAAATATTAGGAGATGATGTATAATTATAGAATACTGTAATGGTATAATTTTTATACAGGGAGTGAATGCAGAGATGGAAGCCATAAATATTTCTGTAAAAAAATTTTCGATTCAGACATTGTCTGGCTTTTCCAGCGGTATTGTTTCCGGTGTTGTTGTCGAGGAGATAATGGGAAAGGTAACGAAGGAGGTGCCTTTTAAATCATGTTTCAAGATGGAAAACAATCACAGAGTAATTCTTAGTGATGTCGGAAATTTACCAAGGAGCTATTTGCTGGCAATCATCAACCAGATATTCTTTGAGATTGCAAAGCAAAATCAAGTAGCCTTTGCATAATACCCAAACAAGGACCCGAAGAAATTTCTTTGGGTCCTTATCAATAGTGAATAAAATTTACAGCATATTAATATTGAAAAGAAGTATTTTTTTATTTCCGACTCTTGCTACATACAAGCTGTAAAAGTTTTGCTTAACAGTTTGCAATATGTATACAAAATTATATAAACTAAAATAACCGAAATTTGACAAATTATAGAAAATATTGTATAATTATATAATACTTTATGATAGAAGGAGTTGAAGAAAATGGAAACGTATGCAATAAGTGCAAGATGCGTTTCTACGCAAAAATCCCCATTTAACCGAATGGAAAAGATTAAAGGAATTCTTCGTTCAGAAAAAATGAATGAAGAAAAAGGGGTAGAGTTCACTCCGTTTGAGCTCAGCTTGAGCCAAGGGTTGTCACACTCTATTAAACCAAAAAACTCAAAAGAGTTTGCTTACACACTTGCGCTGGCACTAGCAATGTACGGTGCTTGAAAAGAAACGATGACCTATAAACAATGAGAACCCATTGAAATTTCATGGGTTCTTGTTGTTGATTATTACTTAAATATTGCTCCAACTTTATTCAAAATCATTAAATAGTAATTTAAGAAACTGTAAAATTTTTACATAATATTTGACAATATTTGTAAAAAGTGGTATAATAAAAGATACCGTAAGGTAATACAGATTTTAGAAATGGAGGAAAAAATATGGACATTGTAATTACGGAACAACGGGGAATGTATTTGAAAGGAGTTGGGCATTTTAAGAGCAAAAAGATTTTCTTCGAAGTGTATGCTTCGACAATAACATTTGAAGAAGTTCTACCAGAGCAGGTAGCAGTGGAAATTCTTGAGAGTTTGCTTAGGGAACATTACATCTATTTGAAATGGGAGGGGACTTACCTCTTCCAAGGAAATGTAAAGGCGACAATTTCAAAAGCCGAGGTAGATAATGTCCTTGAGTTTCCTGCTTAAAACCTCCATTCCCAGACACCTAACAATAGGGTGTCTGGGGAATTTTTATGACTTAAAAAATTTGAAATATATATTGACAAAACTGAAAAAAATATGCTAAAACATATGTGGGATTAAACTATTACTCTAACTTCCCTAACACTAGCAATCCGTTCTTCATCCGTGGAGGCAATTACAGCAATACGTCCAATGCCGGTGTGTTCAACTTCAACAGAACGACAGGCAACAACAACAGCAACAACAGCAACAACAGTTTCCGCGTGGTCCTTCCCGTACTTCGATACAAAGAAAATTTAAAATTAATAAATTTTCGCCTAAGAGAAATATGTTTACGGACATATTATAGGAAGTATCAAAGAAGTTTAATTCCATTGATAAGAATTTATCATAAATACATAAATAGCTGTAATGAGTGAGTAGTAAAGTGGCGAAAATTCGTTACAGTGTTTGCTTTTTTATCTAGGAAATATGTATGTTTTAAATAGTAGTTACAATTCACATTTTTTTACCTTATACATGCTAAAAGCCAGTGAATATGTATGTTTTTCAAATTTATTTGTCGCTTGCTGGTCGAAACCATATAAGCACAAAGAAAGTATGGAAAAAGTTCAAAATATTAGCCATCAGCTAAAGTATATACCAAATAAAATAGTATATATTATGTGCTCGGTTTCTCCAACTCGCACTCGCCTAAAGGCTCGTTTGGTCGCTGCGCGCTCCTACATAAATTTTCAAAACATACATATTCACTGGCTTTAAATAATAAAATCTTAGTAGACCTGTAAATAGTAACGCGTAAGATAAAAATTTTTCTAATCATTCTTGTTAATAAATAAATAGTGTGGTAAAATATAGCTTACAAATAAAAAATGGTAATTAAAGAAGTATGAAAGGAATACAGAAAGATATGTATAATAAATATATTTTTATAAATAATAATAGAAGAAAAAAGCAAAAAGAATTATTAGAAAAGCAAGAAAATCCACAAATATCATTTGATATGTTGACTGATGATATGGAAAAACAAGATGTAAATAAAGCAGTAGGAGAAGATGTTGCAACTAATAATTTTAGTAATGCACAAAGTAAAAACACTGAAATAAATGCAAAAGCAAACAATGTAATAGACAATACGGCAAATAAAGTAGCAAATGGAAATTCTAAAACAAAAAATGAAAGTATGAATTCGAAGATAAAAAATAGCGCAGGCAATGTAATTACTAGAAGTACAAAATCTAGTAGAAGCAAAAATTTAAATAAATTTGTAGATGATTATGTTCTAGTGGATATAGAAACAACAGGATTATCACCTGCAAATGATGACATAATAGAGATTGGTGCTATAAAAGTAGAAAACAACAAAATGGTTGATACATTTAATCAATTAATAAGAATAGATAGAAGTTTGCCACCATTTATAACTAATCTAACAGGTATCACAGATGAAATGTTAAAAACTGGTAAGATGCCAGATGAAGTATTTAAAGAGTTTGTAAATTTCATTGGAGATAGTGTAATTATAGGGCACAATGTGAATTTCGATTTAGGATTTTTAAGTAACAAGTGTAAAAAATATTTGGATTATAATTTGGTAAATGACTATATAGATACATTATATCTAGCAAGGAGACTTGTTCCCCATAGTGTAAACTATAAATTGGGAACACTTGCAAATTTGTTCAATGTGAGTTATAAAGGTGCACACAGAGGCCTTAAAGATGTCGAAATTACATATGAAGTATATAATAGGCTTAGAGAGATGAGATAAAAGTTTAAAAAGTATTGTAAGATTAATTACAATGCTTTTTTTTGTTGTTTTATTTGATTTTTTGAGATTTTTCAAATGAAAATATATAAAAGTCCGTTCCATCTTGCTGGCAGACATATTTTGTATTCTCCAAGCATTCGAATAAAAAATATGTCTGCCACGTGGAACTACTGATGCACAATAATACATGTAAAAAATTTTTAAAACATATTTTTTCTAGATAAAAAATTCAAAAAAATGGCAAAATAAAATAAAAAAATTGAAACATAATAATAATGAAAAAATTTTTTTAGGTGCCATTAAACCAATTTTTTCAATATTAGAATTAATGGAGAAAGGTGATTATATGACAAAGAAAATATTAAGCATTATTGCTATTTTATCATTATTATTTTTCACATTACAAATAGACGTATTTGCAGCATCTATACCATTAGGAAGTGTTGAAGTAAATGTTTCTAAAGACAAGATTGCACCAGGAGAAGAAGTTACTGTAAACATAAATTTTGGTACACAGCTAGGAGCGTATACATTTGATGTTGCTTATGATAACAGCATTTTTGATTTTGTAAGTTCTGAGGGTGGTACTGAAAATGATAATGGTACTAGAGTAAGAGTTACATTCTATGATAGTTCAGGTGGAAGTAGCCCAAGAGAAAATATGTCTGTTACATTTAAAGCAAAAGCAGAGCTAGAATCAACTAATCCAACAGACTTTTCAGTTACAGCAGAGGGATTAGCCAATTCTGATGCATCACAAGAATATGACGATATTACAAGCCCTATCAAAAAATCTGTAACAGTTGAGCCAAATTATATTGATTATACATTAGCTTTAAATTATACAGGTGATGTAGTAGTAAATGAAGAAAAAAATATGGAGCTTATAACATCATCTAGCATGGGAAGAAATTATGACCATGTGAAAATGAAAGTTGAAATTACGGAAAAACCATCAGATGCAGCAACAGTAAAATTGCTTGCAACAGAAAGAACAAGACAAGAAATTGACTTAATTCAAGACGGTTGGGGAGAACCTGATGGATATGAATTAGGAGGAAGAGATGCAGAGCAAGTATTAGAAATAAGAGGATTATTTAGTGAAGTAGGAAATTATAAGATAAAAGTAAGTTTACTTGATGCGGACACTGGAGATGCTGAAATTGCAAGTAAGGAATTTGCTGTAGCTGTAAAGCAAGAGGCAACTACAGGAGATAATAATCAAAATAATGGAAACGGTGGTCAAGGCAATAATAACCAGAATGGACAAGATAATAATAATCAAAACACAGGAAATGGAAATATAGAAAACAATAATGCAAACAATAACCAGAATGGTAATGATCAAACAGGGGAAGAACAAGTTGCAGAGAATGTACAAAATGAAGAAATGCCAGAAACATTGCCTAAAACAGGTATGACACAATATGTATATTTTATAACAGCAATAGCTGTTTTAGGAACAAGTTATATAGCAGTAAAAAACTTTAAGAAAGAGAAGTAATCTAGAGTTTGTTACAATTCACAGTAATATATGCTAAAGATGCTGTAATATCTTATTGAACCTAAGTAGTTTCACGTGGTAGATATATCCTTTACTATTTGCCTCACGTGTCACATATATTTTTTACTCGAAAACTTGGAGAGTACAAAATATATGTGACAGTAAGATGAGGCGGACTTTAAATTCTTTATATCTACCAGCAAGATGGAACGGACTTTTTGTAGATTATCCGTATTTGTGAATTGTAACAGCAGTTTATATAATCAAATCTGCAAACAAACATTGCCAATAAACTATAAATTATAAAGGCCTACATATTTTGAGACCAAGGGAGGATAATATTAGAAAATGATAAGAAAAATAATCAAATTTTTAATTATACTAATAATATCAGCTCTAATTGGCAATATGGCTTATGGAATGTATAAGGAGATGCAAATCAGTGATGGTCCCAGTAATTCTTCTAATAATGTAGAAAATGCTAATGAAGAAAATCAAAATTATGATGCAATAAAAACAGGTACAGAAGATAGCAAGAATGAAATAGAAAAGAATACAGATAATTCATCACAGATAGAAAAAGAGTTAGATGAGCCGATTACATCTGAATACAAAGGGTATGAAGTATCATCAAAATTAATAATACCTAAGATAAATTTAGAAACATATGTATTTCAAGAATATGATGAGGAAGCAATGTGGATTTGCCCAACAAAATATTATGGACCAAATCCGAATGAAGTTGGAAACTATGTAATAGCAGCACATAATTATGATAAACAAAATATGTTCAACCATATAATAGAACTGGGAGAGGGAGATAAAATATATTTGCAGGATAATAAAAATGGAGAGCTAGAATATGAAGTGTACGATATATACAAGGCAAAACCAGAAGATACAAGCTCATTGTCACAAGAGACAGATGGAAATGTAGAACTTACATTAATAACATGCAGCGACTATTCAAGCACAAGAATAATAGTCAAAGCTCGAACGATGGGGACGGAGCATTCGTTCGAAATTTCGAACGAATGGGACACACCTCAATAAGGACTGTCCCAGATGTCCAAGTTCTTGACCGATAGGGACGCAAGATTTTGTAAATGTTCTTTTATACTTTTGAACACTTTTTTTGAAACAAGAAATTGGAGGTTAGGAGTAGTCCGCAATTAAACCTGTCCCCAAAACGAAAAAAACTTCGCCGTAAGACCTGTCCCAAATTCTCACCAAAACGACAAAAGGAGATAAAGATGAAGAAAAAGATTATTTTTTTGGTAAGTGTTATAGCGATGCTGGTTGTGGTGTTCTTCTTGATTTTCACTTTTTTTAAGGCAAATGAGGTGAAAACGAGAACGCCTTTTTCCAATGAAATGCTTTTATCAGATGATTTTCCAAGCAGTTATAAACCATATATTGATGAGCTTAAAAAGAAGTATCCGAATTGGGAGTTCAAGGCTCTTTACACAAATCTAGATTGGAAATATGTTATTGATAATGAGAATATTTTTGGTAAAAATTTGGTACCCAAGTCGTATTCGGATAGTTGGAAGAATACCACTCCAGGAGAATATAATGTGGAAGTTGATAGCGGTTGGGTTGATTCTTCAAGAGCTGCTGTAGAGTATGCAATGGATCCAAGAAATTTTTTGAATTATGTTAGAGTTTTTCAATTTGAGGAGCTTTCATATAATTCTAGTACTAATACTATAGCTAGTATAGAAAAGATTTTGTATGGTACAGAGTTTTATAATAGAATTGTTGAATATAAAAATTCTAGTGGTACTAACATAGTTACAGATAAAAAATATTCTGATTTGATTTTAACAGCTGCTAAGACTTCTAAAGTAAGTGCATTCCATTTAGCTTCAAGAATTAAGCAAGAAGTTGGTCCTTTCTTGTCTCATAGCTCTATTAGTGGTACAGTTAGCGGATTTGAAGGCTTATATAACTTCTATAACATTGGTGCAACAAGTTCTTCTGAGCCTATGGGAGCGATAAAAAATGGACTTCAATATGCCAAAGATGGAAAGGGTGCAAGCACAGCTACAAAAAATAAATATTTAATCCCATGGAATACCAAAGAAAGAGCTATAACAGGTGGGGCAATATTTATTGGGTCAAGTTATATTAACTTAGGACAAAATACTATATATCTTCAAAAATTCCATGTAAGTGATACTAGTGGAGGCGAGCTATTTTGGCATCAATATATGACCAATGTTCTAGCTCCATACAGTGAGTCAAAACTAATTTATACTGGATATGCAAATAGCAATTTATTAGATTCATCTATGTCGTTCATAATTCCAATATATAACAATATGCCGGAACTTCCATGTACAAGCCCATCGATTTCTTCAAGTGATTATTCATCTGATAATACAAAAGTTTATGCTGATGTAGAAACGACATTAAACGTTAGAACAGGTCCAGGCACGTCGTATGAAGTCTTAACAAGTTTGAAGTCAGGAGAGACAATGACCAGAATTGCTAAAGGAAAACAAAGCGGAGAATTATGGGATAGAGTAAAATTGAATAATGGTATGGTAGGCTATGTGTTCCAAACTTATGTGAAAGAAGTTCCAGATGTAGAGGTAGAAAAAATAGAATTGTATGCTGATAAGACAACAATAAATAAAGGAGAAAGAATTCAAATTAGAGCAAATATTACACCAAATGATGCAGTAGATAAAACTTTAAAATATTCATCAGATAATACACAAGTTGCAACAGTAAGCTCTGATGGATATGTATTGGGAGTAGGCTCAGGAACTGCAAAGATTACAGCAAAAGCAAATAATGGAGTTTCTGCGAGTATCTCAATTAAAGTATATAGCCCAGTAACTGGGTTGAATCTTAATACAGAAAATTGTGTGCTTCAAATTGATGAACAATTTAAGATAAATGCAAATGTTGTACCTGAAGATGCAGATGATCAAACGATAAACTTTAAATCTGAAAATGATGGAATTGTAACAGTAGATAGTGAGGGCAATTTAACCGCCAAAGCCGAAGGGGAGACCAATGTTATAGTAAGCACAGCAGAGGGGGATTTTTCGAAAACTATATCAGTAAAAGTTATACGAAAACTAGCAGATGGAGAAATTGTATTTGACGAAAGTTTAAATGTAAATGGTAATGAAATCACAGGATTAGAGAATAAAAACAATACGGTAGATAAGTTTATGCAGAAAATAAAGACAAATTATACAGTAGAAATATATAACTCAAGTGGAGACAAAATAGAGGGAAACAGCTTAGTTGGAACAGGAAGCACAATAAAAATTTTAGATAATGATATAACTGTAATTGAATATAATGTAATAATGTATGGAGATGTAAATGGAGATGGCAAGATAAATAGTATAGATTTGCTTGTACTACAAAGACATATATTAGAGTTACAAAAGCTAGATGGTGTGCACATTACAGCTGCAAATGTAAGAAAAAATGGAAAAAATCCAAATTCAGTGGACTGCTTACTAATACAAAGACACATCTTAGGAATCCAAGAACTCAAACAAAATTGACAAAAGGGACACTCCTTTTTGTCAAAAAAAATTGACAAAAGGGACAGACCTTCAAACAAGTAAAAAGGGGACAAAAAGGGAACGGAGCATTCGTTCGAAAAAAACGAACGGAGGGGACACACCTTAGAATTAAAACAGCACTGTTAAAAGAAGATGCATGGGAAAAAATAAATACATCAAGGTACACGGAAATATGAAAAACAAGACCTGTCCCAAATGTCCAAGAACTTGACTGATGGGGACACTAGATTTTGTTCGAGGGTTTGGACGAAAAGGAGTGTCCCAAAGTGTAAAAAAAAATTGACAAAAAGGAGTGTCCCTTTTGTCAAAGAAAGGAATAATTTAAAAATGAGAAATAAATTAATAGTTATTTCTAACTTGAAATTGAGGATGATAACAATTATAGCAATAATTTGTTTTTGCTTGCTTTCATTTCTATGTCTTGAAAGTCATGCTAAATCAACAGTTACTCTTAATGTAAATGAAAATATTCTTGAAAATGGTGAAGATTTTTCTCTTTCAGTTAATGCAAATAATGTTGATATGGCAGCATGCACGATATGGGTATATTTTGACAGTGAAAAGGTAGAGTGTATTTCTGACATGGATAATATTAATGTAATTGATAATAGAGTTGTATATACTTGGGTATCAGATACAGGAACTGATAAGAATGTGGAAGAGTTACTTAAAATTAATTTTGAAGCAAAACAGGATGGAGTTGCATCTTTTGCAATAGTTGGTGAATTCTACAACGAAAAGGGAGAAGAAATAGATATTTCATATAATCAAAAAGATATACAAATAGGTGGACAGCAACAAGGAGGAAAAGAACAGAATGGAGATGAGATGGTGGCAAGCGAGGAAGATGCAAGCTTAGGGACGACTGAAATGCAAGAAGACACGGAAAAGGCAAGTGAACAAGGAAATGAAAAAGTAGCAGATAATAATGCAAATTTGAAAATTATGAGATTAAATATGGAAGGTGTTAACCCGGACTTTGACAAAGATATTATAGAATATTACTTAACTGTTGATGATAGTATAAATGATATAGATGTAACAGCAATTGCAGAAAGTAAAGATGCAAATGTTGAAATATCAGGAAACAAAGGACTAAAAAATGGTGTTAATACAATAAAAATATTAGTAACTTCAAAGGATAAAACAACGCAAAAGGAGTATACAATAAATGTTACAAAAACAGATAATGTAGCAAAAGCAAATACAAATCTAGAAACTTTGGCTGTAGAATATTTTACTTTATTTCCTGAATACAATGCTAATGTGACTAATTATAATGTAGAGGTTTCAAATTTAACAGATGATTTAAATATTTTAGCAATTCCTGAAGATGAGGATGCAAAGGTCGATATAAGCGGTAATAAAAATTTAAAAACTGGAAATAATAAAGTTATAATATCTTTAACAGCAGAAAATGGAATAACCAAAAAAGATTATTTGATTAATGTGTTTAAAAGAAATGAAGATGAAGAAAAAGAAAATGAGCAAGAACAGCAAAATATAATACAAGAGGCAAATACGGTTATGGAGAGAATTGCGACTGAAACGGAAGAAGAGTCGGCAGGAGATACAGAAGAGAAACAAGAAAATGAAAATCAAGAGCAAATAGTTAGTAATGAAACAGCCAAAGGAAAAACAATAATGATTATTGGAAGTATTGCATCAGTTGTGGTTTTAGGATTAACTGTAAATACAATAAAAAGAAAGAAAGGTGAATGATTATAAAGAGTGATGAAATTATAAATGCAATTCAGAATTTGAAAGGCAAGACAATTAATATAAGGCAAGAAGGATTTTTGGAGACACAGTTTAGTGTAAAAGATGTTTTATATGATGTGATAGATGATATTTTAAAGATAGAGGGAAATAATGAGGATAATTTCATAGCACTAAATTTGAACATGGTGTATAAAATGGAGCAAACAAAAGATGAAATTGTTTTATTTATAGATAATGATACTGTAATAAAAATTAGAGAAAAAAGTTGAGGATTATATAACTTTTTTAGTAATATCTATTTGTAGATTTAAACTTTTAGATGAACAATGTATGTATATAACTGCGAATTATAATGTATAAATTCGTATTTTTGCCCCAAAACTGTGTAACAGTATGTAGCAGAGATTTGAGCATACTTTTTATCATAAATAACAATATACATTATTAGCTATACAATAAAAAATAATTTACAGCATATATAAAATAATAAACAAGACTTTTACAATTTGAAGAAAAAATTTGCTAAATTCAAACTCAAAAGTCTTGTTTTTAAACTATTTATTTTAAGCGTTTTTCTCTAATTTTTGCTTATCCTCATCATCTAAATTTTCTAATGCAAATTTAATTAGAGAAATTACAGTTTTGTTAAAAGATAAATTTTTTAAATCAGCTAAGTCTTGAACTTTGTCTACAACATTATCTGGTAAACGTAGAGTTTTGCTTATACCGCTATGATTTTGTGGGATTTTTAATTTGTTCATACAATTTCCTCCATTCTTTTACATGTTATTTGTAATCTATAATTAATGTAGACTACTTAATTAGATACCATTATTTTATAATGAAACGAGAAATAAATATGCACCTAAAAGCGCACAAAAAATAACTGCTAAAACATAAATATCATAAAATTTTCCAAAAAAACATACGCTAAATTGGTAAAAGTAAAACACACAAATAGCGTATGATAAATTAGGAAACAATGTTAAATAAAAAGCTAAATATAAACTAACATAAGGACGGTACAATTGAGAAAAACTATGAAATATCTACTCCAAATATTGACTATTTTTGCAATTTATGCTATAATATATAAGTCAGTGAAAGAGAAAAAAGAACTGAAAATGGGGGTAATAATATGGATAAGGTTTTGATTTTTGGGCATAAAAGTCCAGATACGGATTCTATTACATCATCAATAGTAATGGAAAATTTAGAGAGACAATTAGGAAATCAAAATGCTAAGGCAGTAAGAATAGGAAATATTAATAAAGAAACTAAGTATGTATTAGATTATCTTGGAATGAAAGATCCAGAATATGTAGAGAATATTGAAGATGGACAAAATGTTATACTTGTTGACCACAATGAAACTACACAAACAGTAGATAATATAGCAAATGCAAAAATACTAAAAGTTATAGACCACCATACAATGAATTTTATAGCACCATACCAATTATATTATAGAGCTGAGCCAGTGGGATGTACACAAACTGTACTATACAAAATGTACAAAGAAAATGATGTGGAAATAGACAAAAATATAGCAACATTAATGCTTAGTGCTATAGCTTCTGATACTTTAGTACTAAAATCACCTACAACAACAGCAGAAGATGTAAAGGTGGTTAGAGAGCTAGAGAAGAGATTTGGACTTGACATTGACTCTTATGGTGTAGATATGCTAAAAGCAGGAACAGATATTAGTGATTACACACCAGAGCAAGTAATAAATATTGACTCTAAATTATTTGAGCAAGGAAACAAAAAATTTAGAATAGCTCAAATAAATACAGCAGATTTAGACTCTATATTTAAAAATCAAGCTTATTTCGAAGAAGCTATAAATGATGATATCAAAAAGGAAAACTTAGATTTTTATGTTTTTGCTGCAACTGATATAATTAATTCAAATTCAAAGATTATATCATTGGGAAATGATGTACCAGTAGTAGAAAAGGCATATGGAGTTTCAATAGATAATCATACTGCAATGCTAGAAAATGTGGTTTCTAGAAAGAAACAAATGCTACCTCCAATTTTGGACGCATTAAATGGAAATATGAATGTGTAAAATAATTAAAAAAATGGACTAAAAGACTTGAATTTTAGTTCATTTTTTGTTATTATAAATAAGTCAACAATAAGTAATCAATGTGAAACATCTAACAAGAATATTTATATGTACAGAGCGAGTTAATAAACTTACTTATAATATAAAATGCCGATGTGGCGGAACTGGCAGACGCACCAGACTCAAAATCTGGCGGGAAA
>CAKNQJ010000021.1 GCA_930990645.1 uncultured Clostridium sp.
TGCCTTTAATTTTTCTTATTGTATAGTCAAAATCTGGCGATTTTTCCTATACAACTAGAAAAGCGACCTACTTGGTCGCTTTTTTTGTATTTTTTCCAAAGACTGTCCCAGAGATCCAAGAACTTGGACGTTAGGGACACTCATTTTTGTCCAAGTTTTTGGACGTTTAGGAGTGTCCCTTTTATCCAAAACGCAATTATTTTTCAAGCTCTATTTTCTTCTTGCTTCTCTCTCCCTAGTCTTACTATCCAATATTTTCTTTCTTAGACGAATATTTTTTGGTGTTACTTCAACAAGTTCATCATCTTGTATGAATTCTATTGCTTTTTCTAGTGATAATTGAACTGGTGGCACTAATCTTAATGCATCATCTGAGCCTGATGCTCTTGTATTTGTTAAGTGTTTTTCTTTACATACATTTATTGATATATCTTCATTTCTTGAGTTTATACCAACTATCATTCCCTCATATACATCTACACCTGGTCCTATAAATAGTTCTCCTCTTTCTTGTGCATTATATAGTCCATATGTTACAGATGTTCCTTGTTCAAATGCAACTAGTACTCCTCTTGTACGTGCTTGGATTTCACCTTTAAATGGTTCATAGCAATCAAATATGCTATTCATTGTTCCTTCGCCTTTTGTATCTGTTAAGAACTCTGTTCTGTATCCAATTAATCCTCTTGCTGGTATTTTGAATTCAACTTTTGTATGTCCCGCTTCAGCTGGCTCCATGTTTATCATTTCTGCTTTACGTCTTCCTAGCTTTTCTATGACATTTCCTATTGAATCATCTGGCACATTTACTACAAGTCTCTCTATTGGCTCGCATTTTACACCATCAATCTCTTTAAAAATAACTTTTGGACGAGATACTAAAAGTTCAAACCCTTCTCTTCTCATTGTCTCAATTAATACTGATAAATGTAATTCTCCACGTCCACATACTTCAAAACTATCTGCTGAATCTGTTTCTTTTACACGTAAACTTACATTTCTTTCTAGTTCTTTCATTAATCTATCACGAATATGTCTTGATGTTACAAATTGTCCTTCTCTACCTGCAAATGGTCCATTGTTTACACTAAATGTCATAGACACAGTTGGCTCATCTATATCTACAAATGGTATTTTTTCTGGATTGTTTATATCACAAATTGTATCACCTATGTTTATATCTGCAATTCCTGATAGACATACTATATCTCCCGCTTGAATTTCTTCTGCTTCAACTCTTTTTAATCCTTCATAAGTAAATAGTTTTGCTATTTTACCATTTTCATTTTTGTCGTTTTTGCATACTGCAACACTCATTCCAGATTTAATAGTTCCACGTTCTACTCTACCTACTGCAAGTCTTCCTAGATAATCATCATAATCTATATTTGATACTAACATTTGCATGTCTCCATCAATATTGCACTTAGGTGGCTCAATGTTGCTAATAATTGTGTCAAATATGCAGTTTACATTGTCGCTCTCATCTTCTAAATGCATTTTTGCAATTCCATTCTTAGCAGATGCATAAATTACTGGGAAATCTAATTGCTCATCATTTGCATTTAGCTCTATAAATAACTCTAACACTTGGTCAACAACCTTAAGTGGCTCTGCACCTGGTCTATCTATTTTATTTATTATAACTATTGGCTTTAGGTTTAACGCAAGTGATTTCTTTAGAACTTCTCTAGTTTGAGGCATTGGTCCTTCAAAAGCATCAACTAATAAAAGTACACCATCCACCATTTTTAACACACGCTCAACTTCTCCTCCAAAGTCAGCATGACCTGGTGTGTCTACTATATTTATTTTTGTTCCATTATACATTACTGATGTATTCTTAGAAAGAATTGTGATACCTCTCTCTTTCTCAAGGTCATTTGAGTCCATTATTCTTTCATCAACTTGCTCATTTGCTCTAAAAACATGGCTTTGTTTAAGCAAAGCATCAACCAATGTTGTTTTTCCATGATCTACGTGCGCAATTATTGCTACATTTCTTATTTTCTCGTTATTCATTTTTATTACTCCAATCTATATTTTAATTTATAGTTACTATTTAAAGGTCTACGAAGATTTTATTATTAAGTCAGTGAATATGTATGTTTTGAAAATTTATGTAGGAGCGCGCAGCGACCAAACGAGCCTTTAGGCGAGTGCGAGTTGGAGAAACCGAGCACATAATATATACTATTTTATTTGGTATATACTTTAGCTGATGGCTAATATTTTGAACTTTTTCCATACTTTCTTTGTGCTTATATGGTTTCGACCAGCAAGCGACAAATAAATTTGAAAAACATACATATTCACTGGATTTTATTTAAATAATTATCTAGTAACTTTTACATTATACTCTAATCTTCCTTTTTTGTCAACATAACTATTTGTTCCATAATCTCTTCTGTTGCCTCATCAAGTTGGTCTTTGCTGTATTTGCTCACATCAATTGGCTCTCCATAATTTATATATACCTTACTAAAAGGTTTAAAGGTTCCATGAATTCCAACTGGAATAACTTTTACATTTGACCTAATAGCCATAAAAGCTGCTCCATTCTTTGCCTTCATGTTTTTTTCCATTCCTTTTCTAGTTCCTTCTGGAAAAATTCCCAAAAGTTCGCCATTTTTTAGAACTTTTAAACATCTTTTCATTGCGTCTATGTCTTGCATATTCCTTTTTATTGGAATAGCGTCAAATAAATGTCCTAGCCAAAATAGTATTCCATGAGTAAATAAATCCTCTTTTGCAACAAAATTAACCTTTCTCTTATTAAACAATACTATCGCTGCTGCATCTAAGTAATTTATATGATTTCCACAAATCAGGTATGCACCTTCTTTTGGCACTTCTCCTGTTATTTTTACTCTGTATGCAATTCTATATAAAGTCCCTAAAAAGATTTTTACCACTTTTCTTACAAACTTCTTCCATGCTGTCTCCTTACGTGGCTTGTATATTTTCTGCTTCAATTTTATATCGGTTTGTCTTTTTTTTATAATCTCGCTAATTTTTCTTACAACTTGATTGATGCTCATGCTTGTACTATCTATAACCTCTGCATCTTTAGCAACTTTTAAAGCTCCCATTTCTTTTGATTTGTCGTTTTCGTCTCTTTTCTTTATGTTCTCAAGAACTTCTACATAAGACATATTTATGCCCTTTTCTTTGTTTTGATTAAATCTTCTTTTTGCTCTTTCTTCTAAATCAGCATCTAAATATATTTTTACATCAGCTGCAGGAAACACATATGTGCCTATATCTCTTCCTTCCATTATGACATCTTTTCCCTCTGCCATTTTTCTTTGAAGATTAACCATAGCAAGTCTTACTTCTTTAATACTAGAAACAGGAGAAACAAGCTCTGACACTTCTTTACTCCTAATCTTTTCTGTTACATTCTCTCCGTCTAAGAAAAATAATTGTTTATCATCTTCTATTTTCATATCTATATTGATATTTTTAAGCATTTCTTTTATTTTATCTAATTCATCTAGTTTAATACCTTTATTTAACATTTCCAAAGTTACACATCTGTATGTTGCACCTGTATCTATGTTTAATAATTTAAACTTCTTTGCTAAAATCTTTGTAACTGTTCCCTTACCTGTCCCTGCTGGGCCATCTATTGCTACTATAAATGACATTTTATTTACATTCCTTTCGTGTTTGTATTATATTTTGTGTAAGCAATTCCACGTGGCAGATATATTTTATCTACCAGCAAAATGAAATGTACTCTTATTGTTTCGTCATATTATCTGGCATATGTATTCCCTTAGCCAAAACTGATACCTCTTGGACATTCATTGTCGTTAATCTTTCTATTTCTTTTTTTACCTTTTCCTTAAATGCTCTCAAAACATTAACTATATTATATCCAAATATCACATACACTTCGACGTAAATATTTGTTGCTCCTACTGAGTTTTCAACTCTGACTCTTGATACTCTATGTATTCCTTCTGTTTTTTTAGCAATATACTCTACTATTTGCCTAAATACCGTATCAGAAATCGTAAATTTTCCCAAATAGCTAAATGTCGGCCTTATAATTGACTTTTCTGAAATATACGGCTTATCATTTCTTCTATATTTAAATATCTGAAGTGGATCTAAGATATATCCAGCAAAATCTCTTTTTATTTCAAAAGTTGGCACTGGTATAACATGCTTACCTTCAGTAGTCCTTATTCTCCTAGCAGTCTCCATTTCTGTTTCTGTCGCCACTTCATTTATATATATAGTCTTCTCAGGTTTTGGTAAACCAAGATTGTCAGCTATTTTTTCAACCATTCCATCAGATGTTCCAAGAATTAATATTGCATCAGGTTTAATTTTTTTAATTGCATCACGCATATTATCTCTATCTTTTCTATCTATGAATATAGCCTTTTTTACAGTCTCTATCTTGGTAGGTGCTTTCTTCGCAGAGCTACCTGCAACTACATCATTATCATTAATTAAAAGTCCATCATCAATTATATAATGTATATTATTTTCATTTGCCACCATCTGTGCCCTATAGCTCTTACCTGTCCCAGATGGTCCTACAAAAGCATATACTTTTATTTTATTCTCAAAAAACATTGTTTCACTCTCCATTTTTATATTATACCATTTTATGTAGCTAGTAGCAAGATAATGTGTGAAAATTTTTTCTCAAACAAAGGGGACACGTTACTACTCACAGCATATTAACATCGAGAAGAAAAGGCTGTGAATTGTAACAGAGACACACCTAGTAATGTTTTATAACATTACTAGGTGTGTCCCCTTTTTTCGCGTTTTTTCTATGCAACATCTTTTATCTTAACATTTCTAACATGCTCTATCTTATCCCAACTTGTATCACGTTTGAATAAACATTTGAAGTTTATCAAAATCCATGAGCCTAAGAATAATGGATAGCATAATAGCCCTTTAATCATAGGTCTAATAGGCTTCTTATCTAATATCATAATTAGTACTGCTGTAAATATTGGCAATAAAAATGTTGGAATTAAATATCTTAAGCAGTTTATTACTAAGTCTACTGCTGTCATTCCGTTTGCTGCAAAGATAACAAAGTTTAATACTAATAATACTAATGTTAGTATGAACATTGGTATACTTCCAAGTATATACAAAAGTCCATCAAAATTCATCATTGTTTTATGCTCTTTTACTGCTGATGCAAGTGGTTTTGTATATTCAGTCATACATTGTATATGACCAACTGTCCATCTAGTCCTTTGTTTCCATGATTGCTTAAATCCAACTGGTTGCTCATCATATACTATAGCATCTGTTGCCCAACCAAGTCTTTTTCCTGTTATAATTCTCTTCAAAGAAAACTCTATATCCTCTGTTAATGTTTTTGTATTCCATCCCTCTGGTTTTATAACATCAAACTTAACCATAAAACCAGTACCATTTATTAATGGAGATAGTCCCAAATTATACCTTGCTAAATGATAAAATCTATTCATTGTCCAATAGAATAAAGCATAACCTGCTGAAACCCAGCTATCTGTTGGATTTTTAATATCTCTATAACCTTGTACAACTTCTTCACCTTGGCATAGTTTTTTATTCATAGCCTTTAAAAAGTTCTTATCAACAATATTATCAGCATCAAATATACAGAAAGCATCATATGGTGCATCTTCGTCTATTTTTTGCTGTAAAAACCATTGAAGCGCATATCCTTTTGTTTTATGGTCTTCATCAAATCTTTCCATTACAATAGCTCCTGCATTTCTTGCAATTTCTGCAGTTCTATCTGTACAGTTATCTGCTATAACGTAAATATCATAATGGTCTTTTGGATAGTCTTGTTTATTTAAGCTCTCTATTAAAGCCTCAATAACATTTTCCTCGTTATGAGCTGGTATTATCGCCATAAATCTATTTGTTTTCTCTTCCAAAATAGGCTTATCCTTCAATTTTACAAGCGAACAAATACTAATAATTAATTGATAACCCCAAAATATGGTTAGTAGCCACACAAGTGCCTGCTGTATCATATATAAATAATCCATTTTTTCTCTCCTTTGTATACCTATATACTAATATTATGCACTTTGTTTATGCTTATATTACTATTATTTTTCGAAAATTTATTTCCATACATTTTATATTATACTATTATCCTACAAAATTTGCAATAGTTTTTGTGAAATTTCTTGTTTTTATGTAAACTTGTTTTGACAAAGCTCTCACTTAAACATTTCTCCTACATCAATTTTGTTGCCTCTTAAGAAATCATTTATGCTCATTTTCTTTGCATTTTCGCCTTGTATCTCAAGCACCTTTATTATTCCATCATTTGCTTTTATATATAATCCTTTTTTTGCATTTGAGAACAATACTGTTCCTGCTTCTATATTTGGCATTTTATATTTATACTCACCTAATTCCGGAAACTCTTTTTCTAATTCTTTTTCTGAAATTACATCTACTCTCCAAAATTTTATCTTTTTTCCATTTATATAGCTATATGCTCCCATTATAGGGTTTAGTCCTCGTACTAGATTTTTTATCTCAACTGCTTTTTTATTTTCCCAATCTATTTTTGCCATTTCTTTATTAAGCATTGGTGCTAAAGTAAAATCTTCTCCTTGTTTTTCGCGTAGAGCTTTACCTTTTTCTATCAATTCAAGTGTTTCTATTAGGAGTTTTGCCCCTATGTCAGCTAATCTATCCCATAATTCTCCTGTTGTTTCATCTGCTCCTATTTCTACTTCTTCTTTTAAAATCATGTCTCCTGTATCCATGCCTTCATTCATGTACATCGTCGTAATTCCAGTTGTTTTATCTCCATTTAATACTGCCCATTGTATTGGAGCTGCTCCTCTATACTTAGGGAGAAGAGAGCCATGAACATTGATGCATCCTAACTTTGGTATGTCCAAGAGCTCTTTTGGAAGTATCTTTCCATATGCCACAACACAAATTACATCTGGATTTATATTTTTTATTTCTTCTATAAATTCAGGATTATTTCTAACCTTTTGAGGTTGATAAATTTTCAATCCTTTTTCTATAGCAAACTGTTTTACAGGAGAAGCAATCATTTTCATTCCTCTTCCTTTTGGCTTATCCATATTAGTTACAACCGCTTCTATCTTGTGCCCAGCTTCATATACTTTCTCTAATGATCTTTCTGCAAAATCCGGTGTTCCCATAAAAACTATTCTTAACATTTGGCTTCCTCCTTTATAATCCACGTAACTAGATAATGGTTAATATGAATTATTTATTTTTAAAACCATTATCTAGTTACTTGCTCTCTTCTTGTTTTGGCTCAACGTACTCTAGAGTTCCAGGTATCATGTTATCTACAAACAATACACCTTCTAAGTGGTCTACTTCATGGCATATTGCTTGTGCTAACAATCCTTTTGCCTTTATTTTAATTTTCTCTCTTTTTTCGTTTAATGCCTCTGCAACAATCTCTTCAGGTCTAATCATTTTCGCATATTGATTTGGAAAACTCAAGCATCCTTCTTCCACTTCTTGTTTTCCCTTTGTTTTTAATATAACTGGGTTAACTAATTTTAAAGGCTCATTTCCATCATATAAATCAATTACTATAACTCTTTTTAGTACACCAACCTGTGGTGCAGCAAGCCCTACTCCATTATATTTGTGCATTGTTTCTAGCATATCATCTAATAGTTCCCTTATTTTGTCATCTACTACTTCAACTTCTCTTGATTTTTTTCTTAGGATTTCATCTCCATTTTCTCTTATGACTCTTATTGCCATTATCGCCCCTCCTTTTTATAACGACATCATGTTACTTGGATTTACATCTATTGTTATTCTAGTATTTTTCTTTTTTAGGCTATAGTATTCCTCTATGGTATCATTTATTAATTGTATGATTTCTTCAGAGAATTTGCATTTTATGAGTATTCTCCATCTATACTTATTTTTTATTCTGTCTATTGGTGATGGTACTGCTTTATATAGTATTATACCAATATTTTCTTTTTCTACTCTATTTCTTAAATATTCTCTTATTTTAGTTGCAGTTTCTATAACCTCTTTTTCAATACTAGAATTAAAGCCTATTAATATTATATCGCAAAATGGAGGATATTTCAATTGTTTCCTTAAAGCAATTTCTGTGTTATAGAACAATTCATAATCTTGCTTTTTTGCACATTCTATACTAAAGTTATCTGGATTATATGTTTGTATTATAACTCTTCCTTTATCTCCACCACGGCCTGCTCTTCCTGCAACCTGCGTTAATATCTGAAATGTTTTTTCATTTGCTCTAAAATCATCTATGTTTAGACTTCCATCTGCTGCAATTACTCCAACTAATGTTACATTTGGAAAATGGTGTCCTTTTACTACCATCTGAGTTCCTATTAATATGTCTATATTTTCTGACCTAAATTTTTCCAATATTTGCTCATGTGAATTTTTCTTGCTTACTGTATCCACATCCATTCTAATTGTGCTTGCATTTGGAAATAACTTATTTATTTCATATTCTAATTTTTGTGTTCCTGTTCCAAAATATCTTATTTGCTTGCTTCCACATTCAGGACATGTTGTAACTACATTTTCCTCATGTCCACAATAATGGCATTTAAGCCTATTTGTATTTGAATGGTATGTTAAATTGATATCACAATTCTTGCATTTTACTGTGTATCCACAATTTCTACACATTACAAAAGTAGAAAATCCTCTTCTGTTCAAATATAGTATGGTTTGTTTTTTATCTTTTAAATTTTTCTCTATCTCTTCATATAGTCTAGTGCTTATCATAGATTTGTTTCCTTTTGCAAGTTCTTCTCTTAAATCTATAATATCTATGCTAGGGAGCTCTGCTTCATTTGCTCTCTTCGTTAACTCCAAAAGCATTATTTCTTCTTTTTTAGCTTTATAAAAAGTTTCCAAATCTGGTGTAGCACTCCCCAAAACTAAAGGTACATTAACATTTTTGCAAATATATCTCGCAACATCTTTTGCATCATACCTAGGAGCCATTTCTGATTTATATGAGCTATCATGCTCCTCATCTATTATAACTATTCCAAGATTTTGAACTGGTGCAAATATGGCTGAACGTGCACCTATAACAATCTTCGCCTTTCCCTCATGAATTTTGTGCCATTGGTCATATCTTTCTCCAACAGATAATTTGCTATGGAGTACAGCTATTTGTTCTTTTCCAAACCTTGCAATAAATCTATTAACAGTTTGAGGTGTTAAAGAAATTTCTGGTACTAATAATATACTAGATTTATGCTCATTAAGTGCTTTTTCTATTAATTGCAAGTAAATTTCAGTTTTGCCGTGAGCCAGTCACACCATAAATAAGGAACTCTGAAAAAAGCATATCATCCATCGAGTCACATATTGCATCATATGCTGATTGTTGCTCATCAGTTAGTTTAAGTTTTTCTGTTCTTTGTATATCTTTAAATTCAAATGGGTCTCTTTCAACTTTTTTCTCTATTATCTCTGTATAGCCATTCTTGCATAAAGTATTAACCACTGCTCTTGAGCTATCTGCAAACATTTCAATATCTGATACAAGGGCATCGCCATTTTCTATCAAAAATCTTAGTGTACGTATTTGCTTATCTGACTTTAGCTTTCCTGTCTCTATATCAAACTCAATCTCATCTTCATCTTTCTTTAATGTCACAAAATTTATACTCTTCTCTTTTACCCTGTTACTGGCAGACTTTGTGGCCGTTCCTGGTGGTAACATTAGTTTCAAACAATCTGATATATTGCAAAAGCATCTTTTGCTCATCCAATTTGCAAGACCTATTCTGTTTTCATCTAAGTACTTCTCTTCGACCTTTGCAATCTCTTTTACATCAAACTCTGTACTTTTCTTTATATTAACAACAAAACCCTCTTCTAAACTCTTCATACGCCCAAACGGAATAAGCACCCTTGCTCCAATAAGTTCAAACTCTCTTCCTTCAAACTCAGCAGGGATTTTATAATCAAATATTCTATTCAAATTCTTAACATTACTCTGTATTATTACTTCTGCTATCATTACTCCACCTCGAGAATTTAGGGACAGTCCCCATTTTCTCATTTATGAGAATTTGGAGACAGGCCTTTTGTAATAATTCTCCTTTTTAATTTGCACATATTATATATCAAATTTGGAACTAAGACAAGTAAGCTATCGGAGAATTTTTGGCAACTAGTTACTTTTACGTTACAATTCACGGATTCTATTCTATAGCAAAACAATGTATATTTATACGCAATAAGCAACACTGTTTTAAACAAAATTTCAAAAGAAGTGCCCTCAAACGTAAAGAAAGATTTGCAAAAAGAAGTGTCCCAAAGTGTAAAAAAAAATTGACAAAAAGGAGTGTCCCTTTTGTCAAAATTCTGGATTTTTCAAATTATATTCATTATTTATTATTGTCATAATTATTTGCACTGTTTTTTCCAAGTCGTTGTTCTTTATTATGTAATCATACATTCCTATTTTTGACTCTTCATAGTCAAATCTATTTAAACGTAATTGTATTTCTTTTAAGCTTGGCTTGTCCACCCTTTTCTCAAGTCTTTTTTGCAATTGCTCTTTTGGGACACGCAAAAATATTGTTACAATCTTCACATCATTTTTTAATAGCTTAAGTAAATTTTCTACTCCATTTACTTCTATATCTTTTACTATTATTTTTCCATTATTTATTTTTTCATTTAACAATTTCTTTGATGTTCCATAATAATGTTCATGATGAACTGAGTATTCATATAATTCTCCATCTTTTATCATTCTTTCAAATTCTTCTGTGCTTACAAAATTATATGTAACACCTGCTACATCATTTGCTCTAGGAGCTCTGTCTGTATATGATGGCAAAGATTCAACATTGTCCATTCTTGCAATTAATTGTTTTTTTATTGTATCTTTACCTGCTCCTGATACACCTGATAACAAAACTAACATATAGTCACCTTGCCTTCTGCTATTTCATCAGCTGCAAGTGTTACAGGTGATGCCTCTTCTTTATCTGTTAACACTTTTGCTCCATCAGCAATTTGTCTTGCTCTCTTAGCCGTTATTACTACTAATTCAAATCTGTTATCTACTTTTGTTAATAATTCTTTTACAGTTGGTTTTACCATCATAATTAAATTCCCCCTCAAAATTAAATTCTATCATACAATCCATATTATAAGCTATTTTTTCTATATAGTTCCACGTGGTGGTTATATATTTTGTTCGAAAACTTGGCGAATACAATATATATCTACCAGCAAGATGAAACAGACTTTATATGTATACATTTAAACTTTACACATCTTCATTTGTTCCTTCATTTTCTTCAAACTTTCCTAATCTTCCAGCTATAGTTTCAGGCTGTATTGAAGATAATATTACATGACCTGAATCCATGATTATCACTGCCCTTGTTTTTCTACCATATGTTGCATCTATTGCTGTCCCGTCATCTTTCGCCTCTTGTATTATTCTTTTTATTGGTGCCGATTCTGGGCTAACAATTGTAATTATCCTATTTGCTGAAACAATATTTCCAAAACCTATATTTATTAATTGCATGTTTCATCACATCCTTTTCTTTCTACTAGGATCAAACAAAGAAAACTCTCAATTGTCCTATTCGTCGGTATTTATGATTTCTTTCATATCATCTACAAAATATTTTTTCCTCTCCCTTATGTAAATCACTATAGATTTTATTACATAATATATAGCAATTATATATGATATTATAAGCACTATGTCAACGTATTTTGCTGAGAACATGAGATTTACATATATTAAAGCCAATGTAATTACTGCTATTACAATTGTTTCTATCGCATATACCGCTATTTTTCCATCATCTTTTTTGTATGCTCTTTCCAGTAAGATAATAGCAAAGAATAATATACATAGTGAAAATACTTTCAAGTCAGTTTGATATACAGTTTCTGGTATATTATAAAATCCTAAAATCAAGAATATCATATAAACTAATACTAATATTGCCACTAAAATATTATGAAATACTGGTTTGTTTATCTTTTTTGCTTCTTCCTTGGGAAGTTTATTTTTCTTTTTAAAAATATTTTTTATCTCTTCAAACTTTATTAGTTTTACATGTTCCTTTTCTTCTGGCTCAACCTGTTCTTTTTCTACTTCTTCTTGTTTCTTTTCATCTTCTTTTATTTCTTTATTTGAAGATTTTTTCTTGCTTTTTGTATTTTCATTGCTTTTATTTTTTTCATCTGCCTTATTATTATTTTTTGACTTACTATCCTTCATTTTATCGCCTTTACTGAATTCTTCTTTTTTTGTCTCAATTTCATTTTCTTTATTCACTTCATTTTTGCTATCTTTTTCATTATTTTGGCTATCTTCTACTTTATCATCTTTCGCATTCTTAACATTTTCGGGTTTAACTTCTTTGTTCTCAGTCTTTTCCATTTTTTTATTAATTTTCTTTTTATTTGTTCCATTCTTTTTTACTGTAACAGTAGTCTCACTTACTTTATCTTTAGCATTATCACTTACCTTTTCAGCTTGCTTTGAAGTGCTAGCATTTTTTTTCTTACTTGCACTTTTCACATTATCGTTTTTTGTTTTAGATTTTACATCTTCGCTTTTTTCTACTTTCTTTACTGTAACTTTCTCATCTTGCACTTTTTCTTTTTCAGCACTTTTAGGCATTACTTTCCACCCTTTCTTGGAATTGTTTATAACTCAAACTCATACATAATGTCACTCAATATAACTAATGCAGCCGTCTCAGTTCTAAGAATTCTTTTACCAAGCGTTACACATTTTGCACCATTTCCACATAATTCTGCCACTTCTTTTTCAGAAAGACCACCCTCTGGTCCAATTACAATTCCTATATTTAATTCTTTATCTCTATCTAGTTTTTTTAGTTCATCCTTTAAAGTAATATTCTCCTCATTTTCATACGCTATTAATATGATATCATATTTTACTATGTTTTGGCAAATATTTTTTAAATTTATTAAACTTTCTATTTTAGGAATTCTATCTCTTTTGCTCTGCTTTGCAGCAACCTCTGCAATTTTTTGCCATCTCTCAATTTTCTTATTCTCAGATTTTTTATCTATTTTTGCAACACATCTCTCAAGTTGAACAGGATATATATTACTTACCCCAATCTCAGTTGCCTTTTGAATTATATACTCCATTTTATCTGATTTTGGAATACCTTGGAATATATCTACATTTACTCTACTTTCTGTAGTATCTTCTACATCTTCCACTATTCTACAATTAATATATTCCCTAGCAAGTTCAATTATTTCACAAATATAGCTTTTGCTTGTATCTTTGTTACAGATTGTTATTTTATCATTTTGATGTAATCTCAGTACATTTGATATATGATTTACATCATTTTCTATTATTCTTATTGTATTTTCTTGTATTTGATTACCTTCTACAAAAAATTTAAACATTATTTCCTCCAAACTAATATATACTATTATACCACATTTTATGTAAGTTTCAAGATTAAAGGAGATAGATTTTTCACAATATTATACATATATTTAGCGTGGATTGTTTTAAACATCCACGCTTTTTTCCTAGGCATATCCCATTTTTTCGTTTTTGTATAATTTGAGACCTGTCCCTTTTGTCCAAGTTTTTGGACGTTTAGGAGTGTCCCTTTTGTCCAAGTTTGAGCTATTTACAAAATCTATGCTTTCCTATTGTTACTGTCATTGGTCTTGACCAAATCCATTTATTTGTTGCAGTTGCTGGATTGAAGTAGTATATTGCACCATTAGTTGGATCCCAACCATTTAACGCATCTTGTGCTGCTTTTTTCGCAGTCTCATTTGGCGTTAAGTTTATTTGACCATCTGATACCACATCAAATGCACCACTTTGATAAATTACACCTGAAACAGTATTTGGAAACGAGCTGCTCCTTACTCTGTTTAAAACTACTGCCGCTACTGCAACTTGTCCAGTATATGGCTCTCCTCTTGCCTCTCCATACACCAGCCTACTAAGCAGATTTAAATCGCTTGAATTTGTGGATGAACTAGAATTACTACTTGAACTGTTGCTCGATGAGTTATATATTCCCATTGCCTGAAGTGTTTTTGCACCTGCAATTCCATCTACAGTAAGTCCATTTTTTTGTTGAAATTTCTTTACTGCAGCCAAAGTTTGACTTCCGTATATTCCATCAACATTCCCATCATAATATCCCCATCTTTTTAGTTTTGTTTGTATTGTACGTACTTCTTCACCTCTTGAGCCATACTTAGATAAAGCAAATACATCACTATTTCTAAAAAACACATTGTATGAAACGAATATTGAGCTAACAATAAATATTACTAAAATCGCCTTTAAATTTCTTTTTAATTTAACTGCCATTGCTTAACCCTCCCTTTTGTGTCAAATGAGAAATTAGGAACAGTCCCTCTTTTCTCACTTATTTATGTATACTTTCTATGCAATCGGGGACAGACCCTAATTGCACAAATAGCAAACATAAAATAACACCACTTTCTTCAAAAATAAATTTTAGTTTTATTTTATCCAAAAATGGTGTTATTATACATTTATTGTTAATTTTTAAAGCTTTTTATTTTTATCTAAGAAATATGTATGTTTTAAATGTTTGCTTTTGGACCACAAAAAATGAGAAATTAGGGACTGTCCCCAATTTCTCAAAAAATCCCAACTATATTTCCGTTCTCATCTAAGTCAATCTTTTCTGCTGCTGGTACTCTTGGAAGTCCTGGCATTGTCATTATTTTTCCTGTTATTGCTACTACAAATTCTGCACCTGCTTTCAGATTTATTTCTTTTACATGAATTTTAAAAGGCTCTACGCATTCTAGATTTTTTGCATCATCAGAAAATGAATATTGAGTTTTGGCAATACATACTGGCAAGTTACCATATCCCATTTTTTCTATTCGTGCTATTTCTTCTTCTGCTTCCTTAGAGTATTCTACTCCTTCTGCTCCGTATATTTTAGTTGCAACATCATTTATTTTTTCTTTTATGCTTTCATTTAAGACATAAGCATAATTTAATTTTGTTTCATTTTCAGTTAATTTAACGATTTTTTCTGCTAAATCTGTTGCACCTTTTCCACCTTTGCCCCAGCTTTCTACAAGGCTAAGTTCTATACCATTTTCCTGTAATTTGTTTCTTAAAAATTCTATCTCTTTTTCTGTATCATGGTTATATTTATTTATAGCTACTATTACATTTAAACCAAATTTATTTTTTAAATTATCAACATGTCTTAGAAGGTTTCCAAATCCTTTTTCTAATGCTTCTATACTTTCATTTTGTATTTCTTCTTTTGGCATTCCACCATGATATTTCAAGGCTTTTATTGTTGCAACACATACTACTGCATCTGGCTTTATCCCAGCTTTTCTACATTTTATATCCAAGAACTTTTCTGCTCCTAAATCCGCACCAAATCCAGCTTCTGTAATTACATAGTCTCCTAACTTTAATGCCATTTTTGTAGCTATAATGCTATTACATCCATGTGCAATATTGGCAAAAGGTCCACCATGTACTATAGCTGGTGTGTGTTCTAGCGTTTGTACTAAATTTGGATTTATCGCATCTTTTAGTAGAACAGTTAATGCTCCATCAGCCTTTAAATCTCTAGCAGTTATTGGCTTGTTATCCTTAGTATATCCAACTATTATATTTCCTATTCTTCTTTTTAAATCTTCTATGTCTGTAGCAAGACAAAAGATTGCCATTATTTCAGATGCAACAGATATATCGAATCCATCTTCTCTTGGAACAATATTCTTTTCTCCTGATAATCCTGTCTCTACTTTTCTTAGTTGTCTATCATTTAAGTCCACACATCTTTTCCATGTTACTCTGTCAAATCCAAGTTCATTTCCAAAATATATATGATTATCAATCATTGCAGAAAGCAAATTGTTGGCAGATGTAATTGCATGAATATCTCCTGTAAAATGCAAATTAATCTCTTCCATTGGTGCTATTTGAGAATATCCTCCACCTGTTGCTCCACCTTTAATTCCAAAAACAGGACCTAATGAAGGCTCTCTTAAAGCTAATATAGATTTTTTCCCTATACTTTTAAGTCCATCTGCAAGCCCTATAGATATGGTTGTTTTTCCTTCTCCTAAAGGAGTTGGATTTATAGCAGTAACTAATACTAATTTTCCATTTTTCTTTTCTTTTAATCTGTCAAATGCCTTTAAAGAAATTTTTGCTTTATATCTTCCATAAGGCTCAAGTTCTTCTTCGGTTATACCTATTTTCTCTGCGATTTCACTAATCTTCTCTAGCTTAGTATTTCTAGCAATTTCTACATCTTCCATTACAAATTACCTCTCTTTCTTGGGACAATTGAGGACGGGCTTGTTTTGTCCAACTTTATTTTTATAATTTATTTTCAAACCTATTAGATTTTTTTATTATATATTATTGTAATAATAATATCAATACTATTTTTTATTTTTAAATCAATACTTTTTTTATTGACTTTTTATGTGAACAAAAGTGAAACTTCGTTTCACACTGGCACTAAATTTAATTAGTGCCTTTT
>CAKNQJ010000022.1 GCA_930990645.1 uncultured Clostridium sp.
ACAATTATATTAATGCTTATGAGAATTGAAAGAGTAAATGTTGAAATTATTTTGGAATGGCTTGAAAGATATGCAAACATATTTAAAGAGCCAATAAGCAAGTGCGTAAACAACTATGAAAGTGGTCCTTGGGAGGCACTAGAACAATTGAAAGAAGATGTATCATATCAACAATTTATACGAATAGTAGAGAGTTTGCAAGCAGCAGTAGAAAAGATACCTATTGCAGATGCATTTGATGAATTAGATACGGAAAGAGATTACTATCAAGCACGTAGAAAAGAATCAAATGAAAGATTGATTTCTAGAAAAGGTATGATAGGTAGAGCAATTGGTTTTGCTCCAATGATAGTAATATTTGTAGGATACTTAATTATACCACTTGTATTTATAGGAATGACAAGTATGAATTCATCAATGAGTGGATTATCTGCTACTAACACATAGGATAAAAATTTAATAACAAAAGATAAAAGTTTATAGGAGTTCTAAAACCTAAATATAAGTAGAAGGATTAAATATGGAAAATGCATCAAAAGCCTTGATTATGGCGGGCTCTATATTAATATCTATAATGGTAATTTCTTTGCTAGTACTTGGCTATAATCAAATGTCTCAGCTAGAACAAACTAGACAAGACACAGAAGAAGCTGACAAATTGTCTGAGTACATGAGAAGGTTTGAGCAATTCAACAGAGAAGTATATGGTAGTGAATTATTATCACTTGGAAATTTGCAACAGGATTATGCTGCATTTGTAGATAGAATTGATGAGGGGTATGAACCTGTAGAAGTAACAGTAGAAATAACCAAAGAAATACCTGATTCTAGGGGATATTTTGAAACAGGAACTTATACTATACAAGAGTTATCTAGACAGCAAGATGATATTGAAGATGATATTGCAGTATACGAAGTTCAAAATTCTGATTATAATAACAGAAGTGTAAGATTTTATTCACAAAAATCATATAGAGAAATAGCTATGGATTTTGGGTATGAAGATGAAAATCAAATTCCAAGTGATGTTGCAGATTATGATATTGAGGAATATGTAAGAGAACATCAAAACCAACCTGGAACACGTGGAAGCGCTTTTTTAAGATGCGTAGAGGATATATCCGATTATGTTGATCTAAGAAGTATTTATAATGATTTTAGAACAGGAAAGAGATTTAAATGTATATATGTTGAAAATTCTGATGCAAACGGAAGACTAATTCAAATGACATTTAGAGAAATATAAAATTACTTGAAACAAATTAACTAAAACATGAATGTTATAGTACAATAAAAGTGTGATAATTCACAATTCATAGCACTAGAAAGGAGTTGAAACATGGAGAATGCATCAAAAGCATTAATAATGGGAGCAGAAATCCTAATAGGCGTTATGATATTGTCTATTGGTGTGTACCTATTTAATTCGTTAGGCTCTTATAGTGCAGAAACAACTCAGGAGATAGAAAGTACTAGATTAGAACAATTTAATGAACAATTCTCAAAATTTTATGGAACGGTGTCAACTCAGCCAGAAGGTGGAACAACTGCAGTTGAACAGACTATAAGATGTACAATGCAAGATGTGGTAGGAACAGCAAATTTGGCTAAAATGCACAATTTGCGAAATGGATTTGAAGACGCTCAAGAGGTTAATGAAAATCCAAATTTAGATGGGTTATATTATATACAGATTGATTTAAAAACACCTTCAAGAACAATGAGACATATAGAGCAGATGGAACAAGATGAATTGGTAAATTTATTGAAAGATAATGGCAACTATGGAATTACGGTAGAAACAGATGAAAGAGGAGATACGGTTGCAAACACTAAATATTACAAGGTTACAGAGTTAAATTATAGTGATATTACCGGTAGAGTAAATTATATGATGTTTGTATATGACGAGAATTTATAAATTTTATTAAATTTCGTAAGAAAATCCGTTCTATCTTGCTGGAAATTTGTAGAATTTTGACAAAACCTCTTGCTAAAATTTAAATAAAATATTATAATGAAAGAGTAAGATATGAAAAATAAAATAATTATTATTGTAATTGTATTTTTGATTATGCTTTCCGTTGTTACATATATGATATACAATTATAGAAAAGGTGTCATTGAGTCTCAAGAAGTTAATGAAAGTTATAAGGCTTATTATAATAAACAAATTTTGGGGACTGAGCTTATTAGCATAATAAACAGAACAGTTGACTTGAATGAGCAAAATGGTATTTTAAAAGATAATGATGGAGTATATATTGAAAATGAAGAAAATTCAATAAAAATATATATTAATTTTAAATATAAAGATGATTATGAAACAGTAGCTATGGAAAAAATCTATAATACTGGGACAGAAAATTTTAGAAAAACATACAGTTCAGCAAGTTTTACATGTAGTGAAATAAGCTATCATGAAAAAACAAATAATGTAAAAGCACTTACTTTTACAGAAACATAAGATTAGATTTTAATATTTAAACACATATAGATAAAAATATTTTTAAAGGAGGAATTTTTTATGGAGAATGCTTCAAAAGCGTTAATTATAGCAGGTGCTATATTACTTTCAATAGCTATTATAGGTGTAGGTATGGCTGTTTTCAGCAATGTTAGCGATACAATAACAGGAGCTGATATGACACAGGAGGAAACAGATGCGTATAACCAAGAGTTTCTTTCATATGAAGGAAATGTAAGAGGGTCAATTGCGAAAACATTATGCAACAGAATAAATAGTCATAATTTGGGTGCAGAAGATGATTCAAGAAAAATCAAATTATCATTTGGATCAAATGGAGTACCTGACGATTGCCCACCACCAGAAGAGGGAGACGAAACAACAACAACAGCATATATTAACAATATAAAAAATACAAACATTCAATCTGGTAAAACTTATACAGTAACTTTAGGATATGATAGCGATTCTGGATTAATAACACAAATTGATATTTCAGATGCAGAATAGACTAATATTAAAGGAAGTCGATTATGGAAAATGCAGTTGATGCTTTAAAAATAGCTTTTGCAGTATTAGTTTTTGTAATAGCTTTTACTGTAATACTCACAATGTTTACTCAAGCAAGAGAAACATCTGATGTTGTATTACAAAGTTCAGATATTACAGAATATATGACTTATACTGATCAAAGCCAGATTTTAGGAGGAATAACACTTACAGGAGAGGAAAGGATAGTTGGTTTAGAAACAATCATTCCAACCCTGTATAAGTATTATAAAGAAAATTATACTGTTGTATTCTTAGACACAGATGGTTCACCACTAGATTTGTATGAAACTCAAACAAGACCCACACAATGGAGTACAGGCTATACAAATAGATATTACAGAAGTAATGATGAAACAAAAGTATGTGCATTCGATGTAGATGATGAAACAAGAAGACATGAGCCTTGGGTAGGAAGTAACCAAAGTTATAAACAAAATTTAGATAACTTCTTGTCAGGAAATGATCCCACATATGAAGTATCGTGGAATACATCAGGGACTGTTACATATAACTATGGAAATGGAAGAGGTTTCATAGCAAAGTATGCTGATGATCAATTTAGAGAAAGTCTTGGGGAATACACATATAATGAAATAACTACAGAAGACTTAGAAAATGAAGAAGATGCTGGCAGGATAACAAATGTGCAAGGAAGAGAAAAAAGAGTAATTGTATATACATTACAAACTTAAAAACCTGTAATTTATAATAGAAGAAGGGAGAAGACAAATGGGAGATACTTTAATAACAGTTGTAGCAATATTTTTAGCAGCAATTTTAATGTTTGTTTTTCCATTAATGACAATGGCAGACAGAACAGATGATATTTCTAATTTAGCAGTTCAAACTGCTACATCAGAATTTGTTGATGATGTAAGAACAACTGGAAAAATGTCATTAGATGACTATGATGCGTATTTGGCTGATTTGGCGGCAACAGGAAATACATTTGATGTTGATATTTTAATACAACAATTAGATGAAAATCCTGGTGTAAAAACAACTCAAGCTGAAGCTACTAAAATAGGAGAAAATTTATATTACAATATTTATACAACACAAGTAGAAGATATGTTATATAATAATGGAAGAATAACTTTAAAAGAAGGGGATTTAGTAACAGTTACAGCTAAAAATTCAAATCAAACTATATCTCAAATGTTAAGAAACTTCTTCTATGCTATTTCTGGAAATGATGAATACAACATAGCAGGACAAGCTACAGGTGTAGTTGCAGTAAATGGCAGCACAAGTGAAAGATAGATTGTTGGGCAGATATAAAGTCTGTCTCTACAATATAATATATGTAGGGGTGGAGTAATATTATCCACTCCTATTATGTTCTAATGATAAGATATTTACTATTTAAAATATGCAAAATTAAATAGCAAATATGTTATTATTAATGCACACAAGAAAATAAATATGGAAGGAATAAAAAAGCATGAAATTACAACATTTAGCAGTTATATTTGTAATAATTATAATGCCAATTTCAATAGTACTTTCTGCATATATCTCAAATCAAATAGATGCGATTAACATGCAAAGTGATTTTGACTCAAACTTAGTAAATGCAACATATGATGCTGTTAAGGCATTTCAATTAAATACTACAAACAACATGTATTCAAGCATTAGTGATTCAAAAATAAGAGATATTGAGGCATCCATAAATACTTTCTACAACTCTTTAAATACTTCAATGAGTGGGTATTCATACGCAGCAGAAGATTTAGAAGCATATATACCAGCAATGTTATTTACATTGTATGATGGATATTATATATATACTTCATATGATAATGTATATGGTACTAATGAGGCTGAAGATCCAGAAGATGAAAAGGTAGAAATCACATTAGATGGTCATAATTATCAAAATGGGCTAAAGCCATATGTATATTACTCTGCAAAATATAAATTACCACATTCAAATAATATTATAGTAGTAAATTACACATTAGACAATGAAATCACAGTATATGGAAACTTAGGAGATAATGGTGAATATGTAACAAGGTCAGGATATTTGATAAATCCAGATTATGTGACTAATATAAATACTACAGCTAAAACATTACGATATGGTGAATCTGGAAATCAAATAACTATTGAGCCAGAAAAACTAGAAGAACATTTGACTATAATGACAGAAAGAGAAAGTGGAGGAACAGGAACTGACTCAGGAGATTATAATTATGTATTTTATCAAAATGATAAAATATATCAAGATAAAGATGCTAATGGAAATAATATAGACAGCTATTTTTGGTATAGAGATTATATAAAAACACCTGTAAATGATCAAAATATAATTAATGATTTAAAAGATACAAAACAATATAGTGATGATGGAAATACTATAATGAGTACGAGTGCATATGACTATTATGCAAGTGCATTTGAATTTAGTAATTGGGTGAGAGATAAGTTAGGAGACATTACATTAGCTAATACTCTTAGAATAGAAGACGGTGTAACAGAAGTTGGAGAAAGCAATGATGGATATACAAATCCAGAAACAGGAGAAGTAGTAGAGTATTTAAGTGAAAACACTGGAAATGCTAAGATATTTGATGTAGGTTCAGATAATGATCCGATGCTATCAGGCTCAACATTTAATAACCATAGATTGTCAATAATTAGAAAAACAATAGAAACTAGTTTAAATACTGTAATCTCAAATTACCGTACAACAGGAACATATGAGTATGCAATGCCAGTAATATCTGATGATGATTGGTATAGAATTACAAATAATGTATCAATGGTTACATTTATGCAAGGAATGTCAATAGGCTTTAGATATTATAACAATTACGCAATTATAACAAACAATATAAACAAAGAAGTTGTAAAACCAGAAAACATATATATAATTACAGAGCCAACAAGTGGAGATAGAAGTAATAGAGAATACCATCAACCAGGATGTAGAGAATTATTGCAAGGAGTTGAAGCAAGAACTTTAAGCATAGTTGGAGCATATCCAACAGCAAGTTTCCAAAGACAATCAGTAAGACTTACTGAAGATAGTTCAGGCGATGTATATTATTATTTACAAGCAAGAGGAACGCAAACTGGAGGAGGAGCAATGCAAAATCTTGTAACTATTACAGGTTGCTATAACTGTATTGTTAGTGCAACAAGTAATTATGATACAGATGATATTATAGCAGGAGACCCACTTGTAGATTTCCAAGATAGTATAAGGCGGAACAGGAGCAGTGGCATTTAGTTCTTCTGAATATAACCAAGTAAGAGATGCGTATTTGACAGCCCTTGCACGTGAAAGATACGATTTGTATAAGTCTAATTTTGATTTGGAATTGTAAAATAAAAAAAGTGTAATATGTGCTCGGTTTCTCCAACTCGCACTCGACTAAAGGCTCGTTTGGTCGCTGCGCGCTCCTACATAAATTTTCAAAACATACATATTCACTGACTTAACAGGGAAACAAATCCTTCGACCTATTGTTTCAAAAATTTTGATTAAAATTTGTAAAATTGGTAATCCTAATAATAGGAAAGAAGGATTGCCAATGAGAATTTTTAAAAGATTATTGATTGTTATTGTTTTATCTATTATATATGTATATGTATGCAATATTAGCATGCTACCAAGTGATATAATATTAATGCAGGGTGAGACTTTAAATTTAAGTACTATCTTTGGACTAGATGTGAAAGACGAAGAGACAATGCAAGCCTCAAGTAGCTTGAATAATAGTATTGTAGAAGAGACTGGACAACTGAATTTGAGTTTGAATTTGTTTAATCTCTTTTCTGTCAAAGATGTTACTGTAAATGTAATACCAAGAACTACTGTTATTCCAATAGGGAAAGCAATTGGTATGAAATTATACACAGAAGGTGTGTTAGTTGTTGGAATGTCTGAAATAGAAGGACAAAAACCATATGAAAATTCAGGAATAGAAACTGGAGACAAGATAATAGAAATAGATAATACTCAAATTGATAATACAGATGAGCTTATAGAATGTGTTAATAATTCTAATGGCAAAGAACTTGAAATAAAATATATTAGTGATAATGAAGAAAAGACGACTAGCATTGAGCCAGTAAAAACATCTGATAACGAATATAAATTAGGCTTGTGGGTACGCGATGCAGCAGCTGGAGTAGGCACACTTACTTTTTATGAGCCATCAACAGGCGAGTTTGGAGCCTTAGGTCATGGTATAAATGATGTTGATACGTATGAATTAATAGATATTGCAAGTGGAGAACTGGTGACTACTGAGATAATAGATATAGTTAAGGGAGAAGATGGCTCTCCAGGAGAAATTAGAGGAACTATAGATAATGGAATTAGTTTAGGGAATATATATAAAAATACAAGTTTTGGGATATATGGAAATATAGATAATGTGGCAAAATTAAATCTGACAAAATATCAGGAATACGAAGTTGCAAATAGAAATGAAATTACAACAGGAAAAGCAGAAATACTTTGTGAACTAGAAAACGGAAAAACACAAAGTTACGAAATAGAAATCCAAAGATTGTTTTTGGAAAATAACGAGAATAACAAAAGCATGTTAATAAAAGTGACAGATGAGGAACTTTTAGAAAAAACAGGTGGAATAATCCAAGGAATGAGTGGAGCGCCAATTATCCAAAATGGGAAATTTATAGGGGCAGTGACACATGTGCTTGTTAATGATGCAAAAACAGGGTATGCTGTTTTTGGGGACTTGATGATAAAGCAAATGAGAACTACTTAAGTTCATTATTAATGTTAATTACAACTCACAACATAGTATCATATTTAAAATCCGTTCCATCTTGCTGTCACATATATTCTTTGTAATATGAAATTAAAAGGAAAGGATAACTTACTATGAAGAAAACTATTAAAAATAATAAAGGTCTATCTTTAGTATCAGCTATTATATTAATAATGATCTTAATTTTAATAGCATTTCTTTTTTATGAAATTGTGTATGTGGATATCTTTGATTTGGCAGCAGATGAAGATAAGAATAACGATACCATAACTGTGGCAACTCAAAGTCAAAACAGAGTTGTGACAGAGAATTTGACGAATGAGGTGAATAGTGAGAGTAATGAAATTATAAATTATACAAATACTATTTCTCAAATAGATAATAATAGTACTCAAATTATTCAAAATTCGTCTAGTTACAAATATTTTTATAACCAACTTGATGAATATGGAAAAAAAATTTATGATGGCTTTGAACAGAACAAAGAAAACATGAAATCAGGAACATATGCGATAGATTTTGATACAAGATTTAATGATTTGCTAAATACTCCAGGAGGAGAAGAAACATTAAATATAGCATTCCAATCTGCATGGAATGCGTATACATATGATAATGTGGATATATTTTATATAGATGTAGAAAAATTAACATTAACAACACGAACAACAACTATAGGAAATAGTTCAACTCATACGGTATCATTATCTAGTGGAAGTAATAGTACATATTTAAAAGACCATTTCGTATCAAGAGAAGTGATAGATGGAAAGGTTAGACTGCTTGAAGCTATGAGACAAGAAATAGGAAGACAATTGCAAGGATATAGTCCATATCAACAAGTAAGAGAAGTACATAATTGGCTTATTAATAATATAGAATATGATGTGAATTTAGAAGCACAAGAGCCATACTCTATAGCAGGAGCACTAACAGAAGGAAAAGCTGTATGCGAAGGATATGCTAGAAGTTTTAAATATATTTTGGATGAGTTAAATATACCATGCGTTTTAGTTAGTGGAACAGGAACAAATTCTAATGGAGAAACAGAATCACATGCATGGAATTATGTTCAGTTGAACGGAAACTGGTATGCAGTAGATGTTACTTGGGATGACCCAGTAATTGTTGGAGGTAGTACAGGAAGTACATACTTAGATGATGAAACAAGATATAGACACTTTTTAAAAGGATCAAACACATTCTTATCATCTCACTTTGAGAATGGAAATTTAACATCAAACAGCATGGAGTTTGAGTTTCCTATGTTAAGTCCAACTGATTTGTCGCTTTAGGGACAGGCCTTTTGGCGACATTTTTGAACTTTTGAACGTTCGAGACAGGACTTAAATTATATAGTAACGTAAAATGGGATAAAATTAAATAATGATTAATAAAGATATTTTTTGATTTGTGGATAAATTGTGGATAAACTCGAACGAATGCTCCGTCCCCTTTGTTCGAGAAAAAGGAGAAAGAAATGGTAGATTTAAATCAAAATGTGCAGTACATAAAAGGAGTAGGTCCAAATAATTTAACACTTTTACAAAAGCTTGGAATAAATACGTTAGGAGATTTGATAACTTTTTTTCCAAGAAATTATGAGGATAGAAGTAAACCAAAAAAGGTATATGAGCTAGTTGACGGAGAAGAGGCTTTGATTGATGTGGTTTGTGTAAGCCAGATGAGTGAGACTAGATTTGCAAGAAACAAAGTTATGCTAAAAATGTTAGTTAGAGATGACACAGGAGACTGTGTCTTAACTTGGTTTAATCAAACATATTTAAAAAATAAATTTAAAGTAGGAGAAAGATACCAATTCTATGGAAAAGTAAATATAAAATATGGAAGAACGGAAATGGCAAGACCTGTATTTGATAAAGAGGGGCTTAATAAAAATACAGGTAAAATTATTCCTATTTATCCACTTACATATAAATTGTCTCAAAATAAAATAAGAAGCATAATAGAAAATGGACTAAAATTAACGCTAGGTAAATTAGATGAGACAATACCAGAATACATATTAAAAGAATATAATTTGGAGGATATAAATACTGCAACAAGGCAAATACATTTTCCTTCTAATTTTGAAGAATATAGCAAGGCTAGAAGAAGATTTGTGTTTGAGGAGTTACTAACAGTTCAACTTGCATTACTCAGCCTAAAATCAAGATATGATAAAGAAACAGAAGGCATACAATTTGATAAGAATGTAAAAATGTCTGATGTAATAAATTCACTTCCATTTAGATTAACAAAAGCGCAACTTAAAGTATTGGAAGAAATAGATAATGACATGGAAAATAACAAGCCTATGAACAGGCTGTTGCAAGGTGATGTAGGCTCTGGAAAAACAATTGTCTCTATAATTGCTGCATATAAAGCTGCAAAAAGTGGATATCAATCAGCAATAATGGCTCCAACTGCTATTCTAGCAGAGCAGCATATGCAAGAATTTTCAAAAGTACTAGAACAATTCGGAATAAAATGTGAATTGTTACTTGGCGGAATGAGAGCAAAGAAGAGAAAAGAAGTTTTAGAACAATTAAAAAATGGAGAAATAGATGTACTGATTGGAACTCATGCATTAATTGTAGATGATGTTGAATTCAAAAATCTTGGGCTTGTTGTTACAGATGAGCAACACAGATTTGGGGTAAGGCAAAGGGCAAATATTGTATCAAAAGGTTCAAATCCAGATGTGCTTGTTATGACTGCAACTCCAATCCCAAGAACGCTAGCACTTATACTATATGGGGACCTTGATATATCAATAATAGATGAGCTTCCACCAAATAGAAAGAAGATAGAAACATATCCTGTAACTAAAAACTATGAAAGAAGAATAGAGGAATTTATAAGGTCAAATGTAGCCAAAGGAAGACAAGCATACATAGTATGTCCTTTAGTTGAAGAAAATGAGGAATTTGAAAACCAAAAATCTGTAGTTGAACTTGCAGAAAAATATCAAAATGATATTTTTCCAGAATACAAAGTAGCATATTTGCATGGAAAAATGAAACAGAAGGACAAAGATGATATAATGCAAAGATTTAAAGATGGAGAAATCCAAATTCTAGTTTCTACAACTGTTATAGAGGTTGGAGTAAATGTACCAAATGCAAATATAATGGTTGTACAAAATGCAGAACATTTTGGCTTAGCACAATTACACCAACTAAGAGGAAGAGTAGGAAGAGGAGAATATCAATCATACTGTATATTAATTTATGAAGGAAACTCAGCAACAACAAGAGAACGCATGAAAACAATGAAAGAAACAGATAATGGATTTGTAGTAGCAGAAAAAGACTTAGAGCTAAGAGGCTCAGGCGAATTCTTTGGAACAAGGCAACATGGACTTCCAGAATTTAAGATAGCAAATTTATTTGAAGATGTATCAGTTTTAAAAGAAGTTCAAAGCTTATCTGCTAAAATAGAAAGCACAGACCCTAAACTTGAAAAAGAAGAAAATAAAAGGCTACGTAAGTTAGTTGAAGAAAAATTTGAAGATAGGATTAGTATATAAGATGTTAAAAATATACGATAAGACAAATGCTTCACAAATAAGTAGAGAGAAGCAGTGCTTCTCTCTACTTAGTAGCAATTAAACGTTATTGAATAAAATCGCTACTCAATGGCAAAGAATTTATTTCGTCAATCATTTTGGATAAAAGCTCATATGCAGACATGAGCAATTCTACATTATCAGGTGGAACATATACGACACTATCTTTTAAAGCTAGGAAAAACATACTGTCTTGAACAGGAACGAAAGTATACTGTTCTGGTAGCAATACTAATATGTCTTCCTTTGGTAAAAGAAATGCTTTATCTTGGTCATCCAATAGATAAAAGTTACCATTACAAAATATCAACTTCATAATAAACTCCTTTCCAAAGACTAAAAAACTGCTCTTGCATGTTAATATTATAACATATAAATTGAATTATGTAAAATCTTTAAGAAAAAAACTATGACAATAGCTATTGTTCACAGCCTTTTCTTCTCGATATTAATATGATGTAAATAGTAACGATAATATGTTGTGGAAAACATAAAATTTTCAAAAATTATTGCATAAAATAAAAAAATATGGTAATATATATAACATAATGCTAAGAAAAAGAGGAGTAAGTTTTGGGATTTCTATAAAGAGAATAGAAGTGTTTACGCTGAGAGCTTCTAATAGAAACGAAACTGAATGTAGCTTTGGAGCAGATATGGTGAAATAGTAGTAATCATATACGTGTGACTTGCGTTAAAAGTTAAGAGATACAATGTGTTTGATTTTGAATTGAAAATTGTTTTTCATTCATGTAGATAAATTGTGAATTAAGGTGGTACCGTGAGTTAAAAGCTTGCCCTTATATAGAGGGGCAAGTTGTTTTTTTAGTCTTAAAAAATAATTGTGTTTTGGCGTTGTTAAACTTCGCTGCAAAAATCCTCGACGTACACCAAGTACGCCTCCGGTTTTCTTGCTCGTTTGCCTAGCTAAAACAGCAATTCTTTTTCAAGACAATGTTAGTAGAGAAAATTATGGAAAGGGTGATTTTATGAAGCTAAATGACAAGTATAATCCAAAGGATTTTGAGGACAAAATTTATGAGGAGTGGGAGCAAAAAGGCTATTTCAAACCAAGTATGGATAAGACAAAGGAAAGCTATTGTATTATGATGCCACCACCAAATGTAACTGGAAAGCTTCATATGGGACATGCGTTAGATGATACAATACAAGATATTTTAATACGTTTTAAAAGAATGCAAGGTTACAATACATTGTGGCTTCCTGGCTCAGACCATGCTGCAATTTCTACAGAGATGAAGGTAGTAGAAAAGCTTAAAAAGGAAGGAAAAACTAAACAAGATTTAGGAAGAGAAAAATTCTTAGAAGAGGCATGGGATTGGACTAGGTTATATGGTGGAACTATTCAAACTCAACAGAAGAAGTTGGGATGCTCATGCGATTGGGATAGAAGAAGATTTACATTGGATAAAGGATTATCAGATGCAGTTTTAGAGCAGTTTGTTGATTTATATAACAAGGGCTTAATCTACAAAGGAACAAGGATGATTAATTACTGCCCAAGTTGTAAAACATCTATATCAGATGCAGAGGTTGAGTACAAAGAAGAGCAAACACATCTATGGTATATAAGATACAAAATAACAGGAACAGAGGATAAATATATTACTGTAGCAACAACAAGACCAGAAACAATGCTTGGAGATACTGCAGTAGCTGTTAGTCCAACAGATGAAAGATATGCTGATTTTGTAGGAAAGACTTGTATACTTCCAATAATGAATAAAGAAATTCCAATTATTGCAGATGAATTTGTTGAGAAAGAATTTGGAACAGGTGCTGTAAAAATTACACCTGCACATGACATGAATGATTATCAATCAGGTTTAAGACATAACCTAGAAATTATATCTGTATTCGATGATGACAACAAAATGGGAGATTTAGTTCCAAAATATAAAGGAATGGATTTACTAGAAGCAAGAAAAGCAATTGTAGAAGATTTAAAAGAAATTGGAGCATTAGTTAAAGAGGAAGAGTATGTTCATAATGTTGGAAAATGTGAAAGATGTAAAAACACAATAGAGCCAAAAGTTTCAGAGCAATGGTTTGTTGCAATGAAAGATTTAGCTAAAAAAGCAGCAGACTCGGTAAGAAATGACGAAGTAAGATTTATACCTAAGAAATATGAAAAACAATATTTCAATTGGCTAGATAATATTCAAGACTGGTGTATATCAAGACAGTTATGGTGGGGACATAGAATACCTGCATACTATTGTGATGAATGCGGCCACATAAATGTTGCAAAAACAGCGCTAGAAAAATGTGAAAAATGTGGAAGTATACATTTGCATCAAGATGAAGATACATTGGACACATGGTTTAGCTCAGCTTTATGGCCATTTTCAACACTTGGTTGGCCAAATACAGAGGCAGAGGATTACAAAACATTCTATCCAACAAATGTATTGGTAACAGGATTTGATATAATAACTTTCTGGGTATCAAGAATGATGTCACAAGGACTAGAACTTACAGGAAAAGCTCCATTTAAGGATGTATTAATTCATGGAATGGTACGTGATAGCCAAGGAAGAAAAATGTCAAAGACATTAGGAAATGGAATAGACCCAATCGAAATAATAAATGAATATGGAGCAGATGCTTTAAGATTTGCAGTGATTTCTGGTACAACAATGGGAAATGATATAAGATACATGCCAGAAAAATTGGAGCAAGCCTCAAACTTTGCAAATAAAATTTGGAATGCTGCAAAATTTATCATTAACTCATTGGCAGACGAGCAAAAAGTAAGAGATTTCTGTTATGAAGTATATGAGAAAAATAAATCATATAATCCAGATATGCTTAGAATAGAAGACAAGTGGATATTAAACAAATTTGATAAATTAGTAGCAGATGTAACAAGAAACTTAGAGAACTACGACTTAGGTGTTGCACTTGACAAAATATATAACTTCATATGGAATGAATTCTGCGACTGGTATATAGAAATGGTAAAACCACGTATATATAGCGATAATGAAGAAGAAAAAGTAGCAGTAAGTGACATATTAAACCATGTATTTGGATCATCTTTAAAATTATTGCACCCATTTATGCCATTCGTAACAGCTGAAATTTATTCGAAGTTAATTTGTTTTGGAACAGAAGACATAATTGTAGCAAAATGGCCAACAATTAGGAAAGAATTTGTATTTGACAAAGAAGAAGAAGCGGTAGAAAAAATAAAAGAAGTTATTGTTGGAATAAGAAATGTAAGAAATACAAAAAACATACATCCAAGCAAAAAATCAGAATTAATCATCATAACATCAAAATATGCAGAAGAAGTTAAGAAATCAGAAGAAATATTGATGAAATTGGGATTTGCAGAAAAAATAGAGGTATACGATAGCAAGGAAGAACTAGAAAAAAGAGCTCAAACAGCAGGTGAAGAAAGCAAAGAAAAACTAGATAATGCAATGTCTATAATCTTGAGCGACATAGAAGTGTATATACCATTAAAAGGATTAATAGATATAGAAGAAGAAAAAAATAGATTGCAGTCAGAAGTAAAGAGACTTGAAGGGGAAGTAGCAAGAGGAGAAAAAATGCTATCAAACCCAGGATTTGTAAACAAGGCACCAGAAACAAAAGTAGATGAAGAAAAAGAAAAATTAGCAAAATACAAAGAAATGCTTGACCTAGCAAAAGAAAGATTAGAAAAACTTGAATAATCGCGAACAAAGGGGACGGAGCATTCGTTCGAAATTTCGAACAAAAGGGACACACCTATGACACTTTTATTATATTATCATTTAGGTATGTCCCCATCGTTTCATTTTTGAAATAAATGCTCCGTCCCCTTTGTTTCAAAATTACAAATATTTCTTCAATTTTTCAATAGTATTTTCTTGAAATTGGATAAAATCATCAAGTATTTTTTGAGTAGTCTGATTAGCATCAGGATTTTGATTTTTAAGTTTAACTCCTTCTATAATTCCCATATTAGTTCCTTTTATAAGCATTTCTGCAATATGTGAATTACTCTTATCATTAATAGTACTCATTTGTATATCCATAAATCCCATAACTTTTTGTATAGGTGGAAGTTCAGAAGGTAAATCATTAAAATTTTGTAGTTCAGCATTTACTCTATTTAATATATCATTATATTGATTATACTGATATATCAAATCGTCCTTGAAATTTTGGTCACCAACTTTTTCTGAAATAGTTGAGATTGAATCCATCCCCATTTTTAATCCTTTGTTAACAGTATTTAAAATGTATTGTTCATTTCCCATGTGCTCACGTCCTTTATATAAATTTGGGCTTTGTGCAATGCCCCTGAAACTGTGTTCAAAGTTATTATGTACAAAAAATAGAAAAATATGTATGAGATATGAAAAAATGTTACAATTCACAGATATAGCATTTTTAGCATATATCACTGTGAATTGTAACAAAAACATAAAAAAATGTGAAAAATTTCAAAAACTACTTGTCAAAATTTTACTAATAGTGTAGAATTAAGCTACACTTATAGTACAAAACAAATAGTACTAAAGTATTAA
>CAKNQJ010000023.1 GCA_930990645.1 uncultured Clostridium sp.
CTGCTGTTACATTTACTACTGGTGCTATTTTATCTTCTATACTTGCACTTGCATAATCTCCATGGTTTGTTCCATCTGTTAATCTTGCATATACTGTATCACTGTAGTTTAAGTTGCCTATTGTTTCGCCACTTGCTATTTCTGTCCAACTTCCTTCTGTTACATTATTTACTTGATATTCTATTCTATAGCTTGTATTTGTATTTACTGTGATACTTGCCTTGTTGTTGCTTCCCCATGTGGTATTTCCAAATGTTATTGCTCCTTCTACTACGCTTCCTTCTCCTCCTGGTATACTTCCTGTCATTTGATTTTCTAATGTTCCTGTTCCTATATTTTCTGCCTTATCTCCATTTACTTTTACTCTTACTGTATAGTTTGTTCCTTGGGTTAATCCTGTAAATGTATAGCTGTTTGTTGATATACTTTGTGCATTGCTTGGTGTAGTATATGTGCTATCTGCTTGTCCTGTCACTTTTATGCTATATGTGTATGTTAAGCTATCTTTCATTCCACTTTGTGCGTCTGTTGCTGTTACACTTACTGCTACGCTATTGCTTGTTGTTCCTCCTGCTGTTACATTTACTACTGGTGCTATTTTATCTTCTATACTTGCACTTGCATATTCACTTCCATTTGTTCCGTCAAATATTCTTGCATATACTGTACTTGGATATGTTAAATTATTTATTGTTCCTCCATTATTTATATCTGTCCAGCCATTTTCTTGTGCTGCATTTTTTTGATATTGCAACTGATATCCTTCTGCACTTGTCTGTACTGTTATACTTGCTGTTCCGTCTCCTTTCCACTGCACTTCTCCAAATGTTATTGTTCCTTCTGGTAATTCTCCCAAATGTACACTTGTTTCTCTTGTTATACTTCCTTCACTTGTTTCTACCATTACTCTTATATCATATGTTTCTCCTTCTTTTAGCTCTTCTATTGTACATGTATTATTTTTACTTTGTTCTGCTTGTTTCCATACTTCTTCATTAGTTAGCTTATACCAATATGTGTATGTTCCATCATTTGCATTTCTTGCTTCTACTTCTATACTTATACTATTTGTTGTCCACGTTGTATCTATATTTGCTATTCTTGGTCCTTCTGCTGTTCCACTATATTCTATCTCTATGTCTGTTGCTTTTTCTGGTAATGTTATTATGAAAATATATCCTTCTACTGTTGTTATTTCATATGTTCCATCTTTATTATCTATTACATCATTTTCTCTATCTCCTATTATTCCTTCTTCATAGAGTATATCAAAATAATGGTCTGCTTCTATGTAGCCTTTTCCATCTATTACTGCTGTTCCTTTTGCCATTTCTAGTTTTTCTCGCACACTTTCTATTTTTGACATCTCTACTGCTTGTTGTGTCCTTGTTATTAGGCCATTTTCTCCAAATAGGTAGTTTATTGCTACTGTTGATAATATTATTATGATAATTATGGTTATAACTAATGAGACTAACGTGATTCCTTTTTGCCTTTTCCCTATTTCTTTTTTCAAATTCTTTACCTCCATTCTTTTATTTTCTAATTTGCTGCTTCTATCTTAAAGTCCTTTGCATTTGTTACGTCTGCTGTTATACTTGCATTTAATCTTATTGTCTCTCCTGGCTCTATATCTCCTATTACTGGTTTTATTTCTGTTATTTTTTCTCCATTTTCTCCTAGTATTGTTATTTTTACTATCTCTACTTCATGTTTTGTACTTCCATTATTTGTTACATCTGCTAATAGCACACTTGTTCCATTTTTTTCTGTATATTGAATATTACTTATGCTTAAATTTCCATATGTTTTTGCATTATTAAATTCTTCACTTGTGTTTACTTTTGTCCCATCAGATAATTCTGTTGTGTATTTCTCCTCATTTACAACTGTTTCGTCTTGCCCCTGTTGTATCTCTTCTTTATTTCTTCCTTTTGATAATCCTACTATCAACACTATGACAATTACTATTACTGCCAATAATAATATTATCCATCTTTTTTCATTTCTACTCATTTTTAATTCCTCCTAATTTTTTATTTATCTAAAATATTTATTGTCTTTAAGCGCTTTATTTAAACTTATGCTTTCATGCATACTTATCTTTTACTTCTATCACCTCACAAACACACAAAAAGGACAGGCTTTCGCGAAAAAGTCTTACTTTTGTTCTTAGTACTTCTTCGATAAAACCTATCCTTTTTATGTATTTATTTATTTTATATTTGGCATCACAAATAAAGCTTATTTCTCTAGAATAGCTCTCTCTCTGTCGAGTAGACGAATTCCACCATTGCGTTGTAAGCATAACAAATAAGCGCACAATTCTGTAAGTATTGTGTGTGTGTGTGTGTGTGTGTGTGTACAGCCTCAAGACTTTCAGCTACTCTCATTTGTAATTCCTCCTTTGCTTTGGCTTTCGCCCCTCACGGAACCGTACGTGCCCAATTAAGGCATACGGCTCTTCATATTAACCTTTCGCTTTTATTGCCACATTGAATGGTATATCTTTGGTCTTACTATTTCGTTGTATTTTATTATCTTCTTGTATTTCTCTACTGTCATTTTCGTTTTCTGTCCTAACCTTCTTAGTGCTCTATACAACTCCCATATACAGTAATCTCTAAAATTCTTCATTGAGTTTATGTTGTCACTTATTCCATAATATCTATAATGTCCTTGTAGCTTTATGTTCAATTTCTTTATGATTACTTTTATTGGTTTTCGTATGTTTTCTTGTATTCACGTCCTTACTTTTTGCTTTTTGACTTTCATTTTCTTTTTGCTTGTTTTATGCACTAATTTGTAGTTTCCTTTTCTGTTTTTACCATTTATGTGTCTTATTCCTAAGAAGTCGAAACTTTCTTTACTTCCATTTGACCTTTTTCCAAACTTTATTATTTTGCTCTTTTCTTCTGCTATTTCTAGTCCGAATTTTGCTAATCTTTCTTTTAATTGCTCATAGAAGTCTCTTGCCTCTTCCTCTTTTTCAAAGCAACATACAAAATCATCCGCGTATCTTACGATGTATGCTTCTCCTGTACAATTCCTTTGTATTTTCACTTTGAACCATAGGTCTAACACATAGTGTAAATATACATTTGCTAATATTGGACTTATTAGTCCTCCTTGTGGTGTTCCTTTATCTGTCTCTAGTTTTCGTGCTCCTTCCATTATTCCTGCTTTTAGAAATCTTTTTACCAATCTTAGGAAATTTTTATCTTCTATTGTCTTGCCTAGAAATTTCATTAGCCATTCATGGTCTACGTTTTCAAAGAACCCTTTTATGTCTGCATCTACTACATAATTTACTTTTCCTCTCATTATTATTTTATCTAACCTATCTATTGCATCATGACAACTTTTCCCTGGTCTAAATCCATATGATGTGTTTAAGAATATCGGCTCGTATATTTGCTCCAATATCTCTGCCATATTTCCTTGCACTAGCTTGTCTTCATATGTTGGTATCGATATTGGTCTTTGCTTTTTACTTCCTTCTTTTGGTATATATACCCTTCTTGTACTCTGTGGTCTGTATGCAAATTTCTTCATTCTCCCTAGCAGTTCTTCTATGTTGTCATCTAATTTTTCTCCATATTCTTCTTTTGTCACGTCATCTATTCCTACTGCTTTTCCTTTTTCTTGCTTTTTATGCTGTTCTTTTAGGCTCTCTTTATTTATGTATTTCATTATTCCTTGTACTGTTCCGTACTTTTGTAGTTGCTCAGTTATCTTCGTGTAATCATTTGCCATTACTGTCTCACCTCCCGTGTGTTAATGTTTCTTCACTCAGTCGACTAATATGTAGTCCCCTTTCCTCCACGATGATTAGTCGTTTCTTTGGTACTACGAGACTATCCGACCACCTATACTCTTCTTTTCGTCCTTGACTTCTTTCAGTCTTGTTCGAACATAGCTTTATTGCATGAGCATAGGTTTTCCCTGGTATTCCTAACATACCTATGTCACTCTCGCCGTTTTCCCAGACTCCGGTAAGACCTATTTATTCTCGCTTTATCGAATAAATATTCCTGCTTGCTGTTAGAGAGATAACATCAGCTCTTACTCATCAGACTAACGAAGCTCAATTATTTCAGCTGTTTCCAGCAACGGCTCTAGTGCTCCCTTGACTACGCTTAAACCTAACATTACTGTTTCGGCTCCAAGTCTAGGTACTAGCTGTTTGCTAAACTTTGCTAGATAGGGTTCCCACCTATTATATGTTAAGCACCTTCAGGCGCACCTCTCTCTTACAGCCTCAACGGTTTTGTTTATTACATTTTTTATCATTTTGCCATCTTCCTTTCTTGCTTTTGTTTCGCACTATTTATATTTTTTGCATTGTTTTCTAGTTTGGAAAAGAATTGTGCTTTTGGCTAGGCAAACGAGCAAGAAAACCGCAGGCGTACTTGGTGCTACGCCAAAGGATTTTCTGTAGTAGAAGTTTAACAACGTCAAAACGCAATTATTTTTCAAACTCCTGTAGCATAATTTTATTTTATACTATTGGTATTTAATTTTCAATACTTTTAGCAAAATGTAATATAACTGTAATATTATTGTAATGTTTTTGTAACATTAAATGCAAAAAAATACAATAGAATTTAATCTATTGCATTTTTTATATCTTATAACTCAACGTCGCCAGTGATTTCAATTTCTTTAAATAAGAAGTTCTTAACTTTTTCTCCTGTTATTTCATAGAATAAAAAGTCATGTACATCTTGTCCTGTAATTTCTTGATGCCAGAAATCATGCACTTCTTGGAAAACTTTTTCTTGCTTTGGTGTTAATTCAAGCTCCATGTCTTGAAATAGAAAATTTCTTATTTTTGTCCAAAGACTTACTTCTGTTGGTAAATTACCGGTATTATTACGATTCTCCATAGTTATATTTCCTCCTTCGTGGTCTTTTAATAATTAATTATTACCATATTTATACTACACTTTTTAAAATTAATCAAGTAATTTTTCTGTATTTTTTTGTACATTAGTTTCTTCATGTTCTGTACTTAGCTTGTAGACTGTGTTTGGCGAAATATTACAATTACATTACAAATTTGTTACACATTTATTACAATATTGTTGCAATTATATTACAGTGCGCTTGCTATTAATTATAACACCTCATTAATTCCATCTCTCTGTTAGAGATTTTATTATATTTTTAGATTATATTTCCATTTGACTACCTAGAAAACTAGCAGCTGATTGGACTACTTTTTGTTCAACCTCAGTCATTTTTGTACCTTTGTCTTTTGCCCAAAGTATTACACTACCAATTGTATCTCCATCAGAAATAATTGGATACACTACTTGAGAATTAAATCTTCTTTCCTTGTTGTCATTTTTAGTAATTGGAACAGCTATATCATTATTTTCTTTGCTAGTATATTTTTCTTTGTCTTCCATAATCTTCTCTAATTCTTCACTTATTCCTTGCTCTAAAAATTCTTTTTTTGAGCCTCCAGACACAGCAATAACTGTATCTTTATCAGTTATACATGCAATGTGACCTGTAGTCTTTGCAAGAGTCTCCGCATATTCTGTTGCAAATTCAGAAAGTTCACCTATAGGAGAATATTTTTTTAGAATAACTTCTCCTTCTCTATCTGTAAAAATTTCTAAAGGATCTCCGCTCTTTTATCCTTAATGTCTTACGTATTTCTTTTGGTATAACAACTCTACCTAAATCATCTATCCTTCTAACAACTCCAGTTGCTTTCATAATTTTCCTCCTTTTAAATTTTATGTCTATTCTTATTATTTCAAAAGAGGAAAATTTTATACATATTTTTGAATTTTTTTTGACAAAAGGGACGCTCCTTTTTGTCAAAAAATTTTGACATCTGGGACAGACCTCACCTCAACCCAAGTTAAATAGCAAATTGTATCGTAGGAGTGTCCCAAAGTGTCAAAAAAATTTAACAAAAAAGAGTGTCCCAAAGTGTATAACGTACAAGCTAAGCCATCTCAGATTCAAGTGTTGGTTCTTCGGGTTGTGCTTTTTTATTGTATTCTCTTATAACATTTCCAAGTTCGTCTGCAAATTCTTGCAAAATAACCATTTTTATTGTTGGCTCTTTTCCATCGATGTAGTCATCCATAACTTGTTTTAATTTTTTCAAATTTGGTAATTCGTCTTGTAATATGTCACCATATTGTTTTGCTCTGTCTAGTAATTTTTCTTTTATTGTTACTATATCTTCATTACTTGCACATGAAATTCTTTGGAACATTTGGAATACATCATAATACTTAAAGATTGGTACTGTCATGCATTCCTTATCAAATCTATCATAGAATTGTTCCATTTTCATAGGTATATACTTGAATATTTCATCTGCTTTTTCTCTGTACATTTTATCTTCAAGCTGTGCATTTATGTTGTTGAAATGTTGCAAAATTTCTTCCATGTCTTCTGATTTGTCTTCCTCTATTGCTAGGCTTGCAAGTTCTTCCTCAACATTTGGACAATAGCTTGAATTTAAAGAAGATACATTCATTCCATTCAAGAAAACACTTTTTATTGTTTTCATATCATAATCAATAAGTCCTTTTCTTACAAAATGTGCAAAATATGCAAATAATTTTACTACATTTATAAGCTCTATGTTGCCGTTTTTTACATCTTCTATGACTTCTGATACCACACCTCCGAATTGGTCATCAGAAATTTTCCAATACTCCTCTGTAAGCAATCTCTTGTATCCTGGCAATTTATCTGTATCTACAGTGTTGATAATAGCTTCCATATCTCTTTTGAAAATTTTCATGTCAAAAATACGTGTACGCACATACATTTCTATAAATTTGAAAAATCTATATTCTGCCTTAAAATTGTAGTAGTAATTATTATCGAACTCTTTAATATAGAATTGTCTATTATCCATGAACACTCTTGAAGAAACAAGTATTGCTTTGTATTCTTCATTATCATTGATATTTACAAACTTATCTTTTGTGATTTTACCTGCTTTAATTTCAAAAGATATAGCTATTGTAAATATAAGCATTGTTTGCAAAACTCTATGATTTGTATTTGGATATGATTTATTCACCATGTCAAATATTTTTTTGAAGTTTGTTAATGAGTGTTTCAAAATTCTTAAGTTTCTAGTACCACTCTTATTAAATGTAGATATAATAAGATTTGTATTTTCTCTCAAAAATCTAATTAAATCTGGGCAATTTTCATATCTCATTAGTAATCCATTGATTATATAGTTAAACTCAGGAGCGTACTCAAATGTTTCTCCAATAAGCTTTTCTTTTATTCTTTCATAATCATTTGCCTTATCAAAAACATACTCTATAGTATCACGGATTCTTTCAACCATTGGCTTATCTGTTTTTATATTAAGCTTGTTTTCTTTATCTAGCAAATATGTTGCAATAAAAGTCTTCATCTCTAGGTTGCTATTCTTTAATTTTGTAGAAAGCTCCTTTTCATTACAAATAATAATTGTTTTAATATGGTCATGCTCAACAAAGTTATTGATATAACCTAAAATATCTATAACATCAACATTAGCTCTCTCTAAGTCGTCAAAGCATAGCACCTTGTCATCTGTAGAGAAAAACTGTCCATAGTCAATTCTATCTCCATTTTGTGTAACTCCAAAGAAATTAGCCATATCTAATCCTGTCTTAGCATACTCTGGTATACTTGTGACACCACTAGCATCCATAAACTTTTTTAAGTTTTTATCCATAAGTTGTGTTGTCTCAATAAAGATTTTCTTGCTGATTTCTTCTAGGTTTGAAATACCATATAAAGACATATATATCGCAGTATATCTCTTTCCATTAAGCTGCATTGACTCTATTTTAGGCTTTATTTTATTATTCCAGAAATATGTTTTACCGCTTCCCCATTCACCATTAAGCATAATCGCATAATCTGTGTAATCTGATCTTATATAATCTAATATACTTTCAACTAAATCTTCCATCTTGTTTTCTCCTCCTTTTTACGCTTAGGGACTACTGCCTTTTGTCAAATTTTTTTGACACTTTGGGACACTCCTCTGTTTCTAAGCGTGCGTTTTTTTATGTCTAATTTATCTAGCATAATACTTATATATCTTTATTTATTAATCCTTCGCTAACGTCATAACACCTATCTTTTTGACATTTGCTTTTTTTAATTCTTTTATACATTCTTGAGCTGTTGCCCCAGTTGTATATATATCATCAAATAATAAAACTTTTTTATTATTTATTTTTTCTTGATTTATCAATTTATATACATTTTTTGTATTTTCTTTTCGCAAGTCTCCACTTAAAGTACTTTGAGGTTTGTTATTCTTCGTCTTTATTAGAATATCTTTATAACATTTGATCTGTACTATTCTAGCCAATTCTTTAGCTATCAACTCACTTTGATTGTAACCTCTTTCATTCATTCTCTTTTTGTGTATTGGAACTGGAATAATTATATCATAACTTTTTATAAAATCAAAAGCTTTTTTATTTTTTACAATAAATTCACAAAAAGTTTTATATAAATATGATTTGTCATTAAATTTATATTGAATTATTAGCTTTCTCACTAAATCTTTATACTTTAGTACGTGGAACTTCTCTATTTTGCTAATATTATTTCTCGTATCCTGTATTTCAACTTTATTATACGTTTGAAGCCCACATAGCAACTCTCTAGCACAAATCCCATACTTTTCAAGCTCTTTTCCACATTTTTTACACAAATATCCTTCACCTAGTTTGCCACAAATACCACAACTAGACAGAAAAATATATTCGAGGGCTTTATTAATAAAGTACATTTGCGTACCTCCTTTTCTTTTCCCCCGAATTTGTATTTTATCTATTGCTCTAAAAAAATAAATTTATAAAATTTAAGACCTGTCCCAATTTTCCATTTTTATGGAATTTAACACCTGTCCCTAAATTCCACTTCGCAATTTAAATGCTAATCCAGTGTTTCTTTTTTTATTATCTGCATTGTTTATCATAAAATCTATTATGTTTTTGTTTCCTATTATAATTAGTAGCTTTCTTGCTCTTGTCATTCCTGTATATAATAAATTTCTTGTAAGTAGCATTGGTGCTGTTTGCGATATTGGCATTAGTACTACGTCAAATTCACTACCTTGTGCCTTATGCACTGTTATCGCATATGCATGCTCTATTTGGTCAAGTTCAGCAAATTGATACCATACTTCTTTATCATCATCAAATTTTATTTTTACTTGTTTGCTTTCTTCATCAATGTTGCAAATCGTTCCAAACTCTCCATTGAATACTCCGCTTCCATACTCAAATCTTGGCTCTTTCTTTTCCCAGTATATATCATAGTTGTTTTTGATTTGCATTATTCTATCTCCTTCTCTAAAAATGCTATCTCCAAATTTTCTTTCTTTTTTTGTTTCCATTGATGGATTTATTGTTTGCTGTAAAATTTTATTAAGTTCTTTTGTTCCAAGTTCTCCTTTTTTAGTTGGAGTTATAACTTGTATGTTTTTGAAGAAATCATAGTCTCCATAGTTTTTTAATCTTTCTCCACTTAGAGTAATTATATTGTACAAAATCTTTTCTTTGTTTCTCTCATCTACAAAGAAGAAGTCATCATCTATATACTCATCTGCATTTGCTCCGTCTTCTATCTCTTGCTTAGTTATAAATCCTATTCCCTCGTTTACTCTATGGGCATTTACAATAATTTTACTCCTTGCAGCTTGTCTGAAAATCTTATTTAATGTAATTGTAGTAATCTCTTCAGATTCAATTATATCTTTTAACACATTTCCTGGTCCAACTGATGGGAGCTGGTCTATATCTCCTACCAATACTAATTTTGTACCTTTGTATAAGGCCTTGCATAGATAATTCATCAAAAACAAATCTACCATAGACATCTCATCTACAATTACTATATCTCCATCTATTGGTGCAACAGATACCTCTTTATACATGCTTGGATTTTCATCTGAAAGCTTTCCTATTTCTAATAACCTATGCAAAGTTTTTGCCTCTTCTCCTGTAGCCTCTGTCATCTTCTTTGCTGCTCTACCTGTTGGAGCACAAAGCACCGGTTTCATCTCATTATATTTGAATATATCTATAATTGTTTTTATAATAGTAGTTTTTCCTGTACCAGGTCCACCTGTAATAACACAAACATTGTTATCATTTATTGCTTTTATTGCTTCTTTTTGTTTCTCAGATAAATCAATATTTGACTTTTTCTCAAACATTTCTAGTTCTTTATCAAACTTGTCTATCTTCTTTACATTTTTGTATGTATCTAAATCGATTAATCTTCTCGCAACTTCTTCTTCAGCTCTATAATATGGATATAGATACACCCATTCCTCTCCATCTCTTTCTTCAAGTACTATATCTTCTTTTGCTTTCATATTGATTAAGCAATCTTCTACTTCATTTTCGCTAACACCTAGAAGTTTTTTCACATAATCAATTAAGCTTTCGTATCTAGTACAGCAATGGCCATTAAACGTCATAAGTATTAACGCATGTTTAATTCCACTTCTTATACGCTTTTCATTATTATACTCGATCCCCAATCCCAAAGCCATCTTGTCTATTTGCTCAAAATTAACCTTGTTTACTAAATCAATTAAAATGTATGGATTAGAATTTATTTCATCTATAGCATTTGCTCCAAGTGCCTTATATATCTTTTCTGCACTTTGAGGTCCAATACCAAACTTGTCTAAGAAACCCACTAACTGCCATACTTCCCAATTTTCTATAAAGGTATTAGCAATTTCAATAGCCTTATCCTTTGTAATACCTTTTACTTGTGCTAACTTAGTAGGCTCAAACTTAAACACATTAATTGTATCTTCTCCAAACATTTCTACAATGTGCTTAGCTGTAGCAGGTCCAATACCTTTTATGCCACAATTAGCTAAGTACCTCTCTAGTGCCTTAGTAGTCTGAGGCATGCTCTTTTCAAAAGTATCTACTTTGAACTGCTTTCCATACTCTTGATGTTCCACAACTTTTCCCACAACTTTAAGGGTATCCCCTATATTTACAAAAGGTAGATACCCTACTATTGTAGTTTCATCATTTAATTCTGTTGCAATTGCCCTGCTCTCTTTATCTAACTTTAGCACAGCAATACAGTAACTATTTATATCATTTTTATATATTATCTCAATAACTTCACCTTGTAGTTCCAATTCATTACCTTCTTTTTTGTCGTTTTAGGGACAGGCCTTTTTGCGACATTTTTGCTATTTTTATGACAAATCTTGCCGTTTTCAGCCATTATCTGTTTGTTTTGAAATTATATCATAGTTTATAAAGAGTTGCAAATTGTCAAATTTTATAAACTTTCTATTTGTTCTTTAGACAAGCCCGTCACTTTTATTATCAACTCAAAATCTACATTTTCTTCTTTCATTTTCCTAGCTACCTCTTCTTTGCCCTTTTCAAAACCGTTCTTCTTGACCTCTCCTAAAAATTGCCTTTTCATCCATTATAGCTTTTTGACGTAGTTCGGCAATTCTTCTTAATTTATCATCTTGACTTATTCTGTTTAATTTGTCTCCGGCTTCTTTTAACTCTTTATTTGTTTTCATTATATTCTTCACCTTCTCAGATTCAGGATTGTCCAAAAAATATAACCAGTTTAGCAATTCTTTATCTTCTGAGCTAGCTACATCAATCTTAGACATTATTATTATATGAAACTCAAACTTATCTGTCAAGATAATTTTTCTGTGTTTCTCTTCAATAATTTTCCAACTTGTATGTATTTCAAGGTTTTTCTCTGGTAAAACATCAAATTCTGTGATTAAAACAACAACAGTTCTTACTAAATCTGCGTAATCTTCTCCCGATTGTATTCCTCTAGTATAAAGCCTACCCCAATAATACAACATTCTCTCAATAATATTTGCCCTGTCAACAATTTGCAACTCAATATTGCAATTATCTGTACCATTGATTTTAGCAAGAATATCAAGAATTCCTAACTTATCATCTTTAAATTCCCTTCTCAAAATAGGATTCTGATTAAGGTTAATCTCCTCAATATTTTGCTTTAAAATAGCCTTTAATAGAGATGTGGTAATTTTTTCACTACCAACTTCGCCAAATAATGCTTGAAAAACAACATCAAGCTTAGGTGATAAAGGTTTCTTTTGGCTCATAAGCATTCCTCCTAAAAAATGTTTATTAAGTAAATTTTTTCAGGTCAAATTATTCTTATGCAATTTTTCAGTTTGAGTAAAATTAATAAATAATCTACTTAAATGGAGAATTTATTAGAAAGATCAAAATGTTGATAAATTTTATAGAATACGTGAAATACTAAAATTTTAAAATTTGAGTTATAAATTTTCCGAAATAAAAGTAAATGATTTTAATAATTTGTAAACGACAAAATTATTTTAGTGAAAAAATTTGCAAAAAAATAAATCGTACTGAACAAAATTTAAATAATATAGTAATATTAAAACATAATTGGTAATAAATGTCAAGAGATTTAGCAATAGTTCTGTTGCCTTTTTAACTTTTTATTTTTCAGCATTATTTAACAAAAGTTTAATTTTCTTTGTTTTTTCATTTTACCTCCATTTTTAATATACTAAAAATGGAGATACCTTTTTCGGTACCCCATTATTTTTTTCAACTAGCCTCTTTTATACTATCTATTACTTCTTTGCATTCTTTCCAATTTACTACTTTTATACCGTCATAGTCCTTGCTCAATTTATTTAGTATTTTCATTGTATCATCTGTTGAGTTTAAATCTGTTACAATAACATCTTTTACACATTCTTCTTTCCCATACATTATTCTAAAAAGCATTGTACGTAAGAAACCTTCTATTTTATTTTCCTGATTTTTAGTAGCAATAATTATATATATGCCATCTGACTTTAGGTTTGTATATGTACAAATATATATAATATTTTTTATAATCTCAAATAAGCCATATAATGCAAGTATCCAAAATATGCCATTTATTATAAAGTCCCACATAGCATGCCTCCGTTTCTAGTGCTATGATTTATAGCACAAAAAATTCTTAATATATTTTATGTATTAAGAATTTTTGTGTCACAAAATAGCCTGTACCATTTGCGACAAAAAAAATACTACCTCAATTCGGTAGCATTTTTCTCATTCATCTTATTTTAAGGTTTGTATATTTTTTATTTTAATATTGGAATTTGAGGTGTGTCCTCAAAACAAATTTTTTCGTTCAAAGACCTGTCCCTATTTTCCACTTTTGTGGAATTTGAGACCTGTCCCCAGATTCCACTAAACTAATTGTAGTATAACCATTTCTGCTGCGTCTCCTCTTCTTTGTCCAAGTTTTAGGATTCTTGTGTATCCTCCAACTCTTCCTTCATATTTAGGAGCTATTTCATTAAATAGTTTTGCTGTTAAGTCTATATTTTTTCCGTCTGCATCTTTTACTTTGTTTAATCTTTTCATCATTTTCCTTCTTGCATTTAGTCTTGATGGCATATCTTTTTGTCTTTTTTCAGTAGTTTCTTCTCTAACTACTTTTAGATATTCTTTACCATTTTTGCTTTTTACAAGTTCTGTTTCTTTATTTCCTTTAGCATCCAATTTTGCTCTTGATACTTTTACTTCTACTTCTTCAAAGTTATCTTTTTCTTTAACTGCTAAGGAAATTAAGCTATCAGCTATGGCTTTTACTTCTTTTGCTCTAGCTTCTGTTGTCTCTATTTTACCATGTAATATTAAATCAGTAACTTGTGTTCTAAGCATTGCTAATCTAATATCTGTTGTTTTACCTAATTTTCTATTAGTTGCCACTTCGTATTCCCTCCTCTTAAAAACTAATTTTCTCTTTATACTTTTGAACTTTCGATACTTATAAATTTTGAACTAAAATTAAATTTATTCTTCTTCTTTTCTGAAATCTAAACCTAAAGCATGTAATTTGTTAGTAACTTCATCTAATGATTTCTTTCCTAAGTTTCTAACTTTCATCATATCTGCTTCTGATTTATTTATTAAGTCTTCAACTGTAGCAATGTTTGCTCTTTTTAAGCAGTTGAATGATCTTACAGATAGTTCTAGGTCTTCGATTGACATTTCAAGAACTCTTTCTTTCTTGTTCTCTTCTTTTTCGACCATCACTTGAGTATTTTTAGCTGCTTCTGATAAGTCTATGAATAGGTCTAAGTGACTTGTCATAACTTTTGCTGCTAAACTTAAAGCTTCGTATGGTTTTAGACTTCCATCTGTCCACACTTCTATAGTTAATTTATCATAATCAACTCTTTGTCCAACTCTTGTATTTTCAACAGAATAATTTACTTTCTTTACTGGTGTGTAAATTGAATCTATTGGAAGTACACCAATTGCTTGATCTGGCTTTTTGTTCTTCTCAGCATTGTTATATCCTCTACCCATATCAGCTGTTAATTCCATTTTTAATGTTCCACCTTCAGAAACTGTTGCTATATGTAAGTCTGGGTTTAGTATTTCTACTGTTCCATCTGTGATTATATCACCAGCTTTTACTTCTCCTGGTCCTTTTGCATCAATTCTTAATGTTTTTTCTTCGTTTTGATCTAGTTTTAATCTTACGTTTTTCAAATTAATAACTATCTCTGGAACATCTTCTACTACATTTGGTATTGTAGAAAATTCATGTAGAACTCCATCTATTTTTACGCTTGTAATAGCACTTCCAGGAAGTGAAGATAGTAATATTCTTCTTAGTGAATTTCCAATTGTTATTCCATATCCTCTTTCCAATGGTTCACATACAAATTTTGCATAGTTACTATCATTGTCAATTTCTAAGCATTTAATATTTGGTCTTTCAAATTCTATCATTTTTACCTCCCAATTTAGAAGTTAGAGGTTTGTGGTTTAAATTTTATTCTTTAATTTTGCTTAGTTTTCCACATTTTTTAAACCTTTTTCCCTACTTCATCTTTTATTTTCTTTAGAAATTCATATATATTAATTTCTAAATTTCATGTTCTAACTTCTAGCTATTATTTAGAGTAAAGCTCTACTATTAAGTGTTCTTCTACTGGTAAGTCAACATCTTCTCTAGCTGCTAATCTTACTACTTTACCACTTAATTTTTCTGCATCTTTTTCAAGCCATGCTGGAACTGGTCTTGCTGCATTTTCTTCAACATTTGCTTGAATAGCTTTGTTATCTTTTCTAATTTCTCTTACAGCAATTACATCTCCTGCTTTTACTAAATATGATGGTATATCAACTTTGTGTCCATTTACTTCAAAAGCTCCATGTGTTACAAGCATTCTTGCTTGTGCTCTTGAACTTCCGAATCCAAGTCTATATACAACATTATCTAATCTACTTTCTAATATTTGAAGTAATACTTCACCTGTAATACCTT
>CAKNQJ010000024.1 GCA_930990645.1 uncultured Clostridium sp.
TCAGACTTGTGGTTTTGGAGACCATCGTGCTAACCATTGACACTATACCCCTATTTGAACTACTTCTATATATTAGCATAAAAAATAGATTTATGCAAGAGTAATTCGAAAAAATCTTCAAAACTCATTGAGTTTTTGCATAAAATATAGTATAATAAATATTGTACTTGGGGATGTATTTGGTTTCGACAGTACTTCTGAAGTATAAATAGCGAGTAGTGGATGGTCGCTTTGGCCACTATAAAAAAGCGAAAATAAAAATAAACGCTGATAACGATAGAGAATTAGCATACGCTGCTGCCTAAGCTTAGGCAGCCCGTCTTACTAGAGCTACCTACGGCTTTGGATAAGGCGATTAACCAGTAGGATAACAAATTAAGCCTTTGTCATAGGGCTTAAGGGTAATTTAATGACTACCTAAATAATAAATTTGTTTGTTAATTTCTATTTAGGGAAATCTTTTAACAAACTGCACTCGGAGAAGTTTATATGGATGGATTATTGGACAGGAGTTCGACTCTCCTCATCTCCACCAAAAAATGAAAGTAGTGATATTAATGCCACAAACTTTAGTCGACTTTGAGAAGAATTAATAGCTCTTCCCGACCACTTTTAACATGTAAGTAGCCAAAAGTGGTCGGGAAAGAAATTTATAATTATTCTTAATTACATATTAATTAATCTACAATTTCCTCAAAACGATATTTTTGAGTAGCATCTGGATATTCTTTAAAATATAATATGAAAGCTATATCAGAATCAATGAAACAACTAGAAGAAGGAAAAGTAATTGTAAAAACAATGCAAGAATTAAAGGAGATGGAAAATGAATAAAATTATGCTCTAACAATTTTCTTAAAAATTTTATCAAAAATTGTTTACTTTTGAAATAATTTTGTATACAATATATTTAGTTATGTAAGAGTAATCAAAAGAAAAATTGAAAGGGGCATTAATTATGAAAATATTAATGTTAACATGGGAATATCCACCAAGAATTGTAGGCGGAATCGCTAGAGTAGTGCACGATTTATCAAAAAGACTTATTAAAGATGGTCATGAGGTAACAGTTGTTACATATAAAGATGGAGATGTGCCATACTATGAAAATGATAAAGGGGTAGATGTATATAGAGTAGATAATTATATGATACACCCAAACAATTTCATAGATTGGATTATGCAACTTAATTTTAATATGATAGCAAAGGCGTCAGAGATAATCAATAAACAAGGAAAATTTGATGTAATACATGCACATGACTGGCTAGTTGCAAACGCAGCAAAAGTTTTAAAAAATTCATTTGATATACCAATAGTTTCAACAATACATGCAACAGAATCAGGAAGAAATTCTGGAATACATGATGAAACACAAAGATATATAAATGATACAGAATGGCTTTTAACATATGAATCAACTGAAGTTATAGTAAACAGTAATTATATGAAAGGTCATGTACAAGGACTATTTGGACTTCCATTTGATAAAATAAATGTAGTACCAAATGGAATAAATCTAAATAATTTTACAGGTGTAGAAAGAGATTATGATTTTAGAAGACAGTATGCAATGGACAATGAAAAAATAATCCTTTATGTAGGAAGACTTGTATATGAAAAAGGAGTACAACACTTGATATCTGCAATGCCAAAAATACTTGAAAACTATCATGATGCAAAATTAATAATTGCAGGAAAAGGTGGAATGCTTGATGAATTAAGAGCACAAGCATATAACATGGGACTTTCAAATAAAGTGTATTTTACAGGATACTTAAATTCAAAACAAGTACAAAAAATGTATAAATGTGCAGATGTAGCAGTATTTCCAAGTACATATGAGCCATTTGGGATAGTAGCATTAGAAGCGATGCTTGCAGGTGTGCCAACAGTAGTATCAGACATAGGAGGATTAAATGAAATAGTAGAACATAGAGTAGATGGAATGAAGAGCTATGCAGGAAATCCAAACTCTATAGCAGATTCAGTTTTAAGCCTGTTATATGATGCACAACTTTCTGCAAATGTTGCAAAAAAAGCAAGATTAAAAGTAAAAGAAGAATTCAATTGGAACAAAATTGCACAAGATACACATTACATATATGAAAGAGCAATTTGCAAGACAATGGCAGAGAGACAAGCAGAGCAAATTGCACAAGAAAAAGCAAAGAAAACGGTGAAAGCAAGAAATACAGAGAAAGAGATTACAAATTTACTAAGTTTCAAGAAAAAACATGCTTATGCGTGAGAATTTAGGGTGGAATTTAGGGACAGGTCTCAAATTCCACAAAAGTGGAAAATGGGGACAGGCCTGCAAATGAAAGGTAAGGGGAAAACATGAATGTTTATGATACAGCTAACAGATTAGCTTATGAAATTCAACAATCAGATGAGTATAAAAATTATAAAAAACTTAAAGACAGCATAATGAAAGATGCAAATTTAAAACAAAAGGTAGAGGAATTTGAAAAGCTAAGGTATGATGTACAACTAATGCAATACACAGGAGAAGACAAAGATGAAGAAAAAACAAAGAAGCTAGAAGAAATGTATGCAATGCTTGTACAAGACAATCAAATAAAAGAATATTTTGATTTAGAAGTGAAATTTAATGTAATGATAGCTGATGTAAACAAAATAATAGCAGAAGCAATAAAAGACGTACTTTAAGATGTAAAAGAATACAAAATAAAATGTCGGAATTTTTATGTTTTATTTATAGAAAATAATAATATGTGCATGGCACTATTAATAGAAATAATTGTTATTTAAACTTTTGGCGTATATTATGTAATATATGCCAAGAGTTTTTTGCGATAGGAGTGTCACAAAGTGTAAAGAAAAATTGACAAAAGGCAGTAGTCCCTTTTGTCAAAAGGAGAGGAAAAAAATGGAATATATAATAATTATAATAATATGTGTAATAGCAATTGGTTTGTTAAAAATAGGGTTTAATGTAAAAATAAAAGATATAAAAAAGATTAAAGATATAGGCTATGATAAGGATTTAAATAAAATTGCAGACAAATTTGAAGATAATAAAGAAATATGTAAAAAGATTTTAGACAAGTTAGACAATAAAGATGTGCAAATAGAAGAAAATAGTGAAACAAAAAGTAGCTTGTATATAGCTATTTCAAATAAGATAATTATAGCAAATATAAAGGATACTTTTACCAGAATTCAAACAATTGCACATGAGTGTCTACATTCTGTTCAAAATCGAAAAATACTTATTTTTAACTTTATATTTTCAAATATTTTTCTTTTGTATTTTATAGCAGCAATTTTTCTAATTCTTTTTAATGTGGGCAATAATTTGATGCTATATATCGAAATTTATACAATTTTAGCTATCATTTATTGTGTAGTAAGAAATTATTTAGAAACTGAGGCAATGGGCAAAGCAATATTTGTAGCGAGAGATTATATGGAAGATTTTGCAAAGGAGAATAAGGAGATTACACAAGATGATATAAATATACTTGTTAAAAACTTTGACATACTTAATAAAATGGGAATTCCTATGACTAATTTTTGCCTAGTGTCAGGAACAATTGTAAAGATGATTATTTTGGCTGTTTTGGCGTTAGTGTAAAATATGTATAAATTTAAATAAAAACTAAAACTATAAAAAATACTGTGAATACGAGCGAAAAATAAACTAAAAAAAAATTACTACGAAAAAAAGCACTTGAAAAAAGTGCTTTTTTCGTGTAAAATATAGAAGTTGATAGCATATAAGTCCGTTCCATCTTGCTGGTAGATATATTAAGCATCTAAAATCCGTCTCTATCAAAGCTGTCACATATATTTTGTACTCTCCATGTTTTCGAGTAAAAAATATATGTGACACGTGAGACTACATAGTAGAATATAATCTACCACGTGGAACTAGTTTATATAAGGATAGGAGATAAAATGGTTAAAACAGATATAAATAATGAACTAGCATATTTAGATAAAGTTAAGAAAATTAATGAAGGTAAAAATCCAAAGTACTATATATTAACCATGGGGTGCCAACTTAATGAAAATGATTCTGAAAAGATATCTGGCATGATAGAAAATATGGGATATACATTAACAGATGATATTTTTGAGGCTGATTTGGTTGTGTATAATACGTGCTGTGTTAGAGAAAATGCAGAAGAAAAGCTTTTTGGAAAATTGGGAGAAGTCAAAAAACAAAAAGAGGCAAAGGGGACTATTATTGCAATTGGCGGCTGCATGATGCAGGAAAAGCATATTGTGGATAAAATTAAGAAAAGCTACAAATACGATGTCATTTTTGGTACTCATACTTTGCAGAATTTCCCCAAGGATTTATACAATGCGATTATTGAAAATAAAAAGATAACTGATATTTTGGATATAGATGGAGAGATAATAGAAGGGCTTCCAATAAAAAGAGCAGATAATATTAGGGCATCAGTAACAATAATGAATGGTTGTAATAATTTTTGCACATATTGTATTGTGCCTTATGTAAGAGGCAGAGAGAGAAGTAGAGCACCTGAAGATATTTTAAATGAAATTAGAGAGTTGGCAAATCAAGGTTACAAGGAGATTACATTGCTTGGACAAAATGTTAATTCATACATGAGAGTGGAAAGAGAAAAGGCAAAAATAGCATATGCAATATGTCAAGAGGAAACAGCAGAAAATAATAAAATTAACTCTTTTGCTAAACTTCTAAGGGCAGTTAACAAAATAGATGGAATAGAGAAAATAAAATTTGTTTCTCCTCACCCAAAGGACTTTACAGATGATGTTATAGATGCGATTAGAGATTGTGATAAAGTATCTAAATTTATTCATCTTCCTTTACAATCAGGAAGTACAGAAGTTTTAAAGGCAATGAATAGAGTATACACAAAAGAGCAATACTTAGAACTAGTAGAAAAGATGAAAGAGAGAATTCCAAATGTTAAATTCTCTACAGACATCATAGTTGGATTTCCAGGTGAAACTGAAGAAGATTTTGAGGATACTTTAGATGTAGTAAGAAAAGTTAAGTTTGAGCAAATATTTATGTTTATATATTCTAGGAGAAAAGGAACCCCAGCAGATAAAATGGAAAATCAAATTCCAAAAGAGGTAAAACATAAAAGGTTTGATAGATTAAAAGATTTATATGAAGAAATCTTAAAGCAAAATAATGATGAATATATTGGTACAACTGAAAATATTTTGGTTGAAGGATATAGCAAAACAAATGATAAGCTACTTACAGGAAGAACTGATACAAACAAAGTAATCGTTTTTGAGGGAGATAGCAGTTTAATTGGTAAAACTATCCCTATCAAAATCACATCAGAACATATGTGGTATTTGAGGGGAGAAATTGTGGATTAGTTAATTAAAAAAACATTTACGTAATTATGAGTGTAAGCAGTTCCACGTGACAGACATATTTTTTATTCGAATGCTTGGAGAATACAAAATATGTCTGTCAGTAAGATGGAACGGACGCATATATAAGTATTAATTTGTAAAAAGAGATATTAAATATGGTGAAATATATGTAGAAAAAGGGACAAGGTTGGCATTATCTTCCAACCAGTATGTGCCTTAAGGAAGGAACGTGAGGAATTATGGCAGAATTTTCGCCAATGATGCAACATTATTTGGACACAAAGGAAAAGTATAAGGATTGTATTTTATTTTATCGCTTAGGAGATTTTTATGAAATGTTCTTTGATGATGCAGTAAAAGTATCAAAAGAGCTAGAGCTTACATTAACAGGTAAGGAATGTGGACAAGAAGAAAGAGCACCAATGTGTGGTATTCCTTTTCATGCAGCAGATTCATATATAGCTAAGTTGATTTCAAAAGGATATAAAGTAGCTATTTGTGAGCAGTTAGAAGACCCAAAAACAGCAAAGGGAATGGTAAAAAGAGATGTTATAAGAGTTGTTACGCCAGGAACTGTAATTGAGGCAAATTTGTTAGACGACAAGAAAAATAACTATATTATGAGTATTTACAAAAATGGAATATATTTTGGTGTTACAGTTTGTGATGTCACAACAGGAGATTTTAGAACAACAGAAATAAAAGAAACAAATAATTTTGCAATACTATTAGATGAAATTTCTAAGTATTCACCAGCTGAACTTGTAGTAAATCCTATGATGTATGATTGTTCAGAGGAAATTGCAAAAATAAGAGAGAGATTTGACATATATATTACAAGACGTGAAGAAAATGAGTTTACAGATAATTATGAGGCACTTACTGTAAAGTACAAAATAGTAGATGATGACGACAATGAAATAGAAGATATAACAGATTATATGCTTTCAGTGGCTGCAACAAATGCTTTAAGGGCATATTTACTAGAAACTCAGAAGAATAATTTAGACCATATAAATAAACTAATTATATACAAAACTACAAAATATATGGCACTTGACATTAATGCAAGGAGAAATCTTGAGATAACAGAAAAGCTAAGAGATAAATCAAAGAAAGGTACACTTTTATGGGTACTTGACAAATCATCGACTGCAATGGGAGGAAGGCTGATAAGAAGGTGGCTAAACAATCCATTATTAGATGATAAACAGATTAACAAGAGGCTGAATGCAGTTGAAGAACTAAAAGATAATATTATATTAAGAGGAGATCTTACAGATTTACTAAAAAAAGTATATGATATAGAAAGGCTAGCAGGAAAAATATCATATGGAAGCGCAAATGGTAGAGACTTGATATCATTAAAAAATTCTGCTAAGCAATTACCTGAAATAAAGAAAGTACTTGCAAATGCTAAATCGAGCTTGCTTTCAGAGTTACACTCAGAATTGGACGTCTTGAAAGATGTATATGATTTAATAAACAAAACGATTGTGGAAGAACCACCAATAGCTATAAAAGAAGGTGGATTAATAAAAAAAGGATATGATAAAGAAATCGACCAACTAAAAGAAGCAACAACTAATGGAAAAAACTGGATTGTGAAGTTGGAAGTGGAGGAAAGAGAGAAAACTGGAATAAAAGGCTTGAAAGTAGGATTTAACAAAGTATTTGGATATTATATAGAAGTTACAAAATCAAACATTTCTCTTGTTCCAGATAGATACATTAGAAAGCAAACCTTAACAAATGGAGAAAGATATATAACAGAAGAACTAAAAAATCTAGAGAATCAAATACTAGGTGCTGAAGAAAAAGTTGTAAACTTGGAGTACAACGTATTTGTAGAAGTAAGAAGCAAAATAGAGGCACAAATAGAAAGATTGCAAAAATCAGCAGGAGTAGTTGCTATGCTAGATGGATTATGCTCATTTGCAACTGTGGCAGAAGATATGAATTATGTAAGACCACAAGTGGACAACAGCGGAGTAATAGATATAAAAGATGGAAGACATCCTGTAATAGAAAAAATATTGCCAAGCGGAAGTTTTGTACAAAATGATACATATTTGGATAAAAATGAGAATAGACTATCTATTATAACAGGTCCAAACATGGCAGGAAAATCTACATACATGAGACAAGTAGCATTAATAACACTAATGGCTCAAGTAGGAAGCTTTGTCCCAGCATCGTATGCACGAATTGGCATAGTGGACAAAATCTTCACAAGAGTTGGAGCATCGGACGACCTAAGCATGGGTCAAAGTACATTCATGGTAGAAATGATGGAAGTAGCACAAATACTAAAAGAAGCAACAAGTAACAGCTTAGTAATACTTGACGAAATAGGAAGAGGAACATCAACGTATGACGGATTATCAATAGCATGGGCAGTTGCAGAGTACATATCTGACACAGAAAAATGCGGAGCAAAAACACTATTTGCAACACATTATCATGAGCTAACTGACTTAGAAAACAAATTAGATGGAGTAAAAAATTACTCTATAGCAGTAAAAGAAAAAGGCGAAGACATAATTTTCTTGAGAAAGATAGTAAAAGGTGGTACAGACGAAAGCTATGGTGTACATGTAGCAAAACTTGCAGGAGTACCACAAGTTGTTACAAAAAGAGCAAACGAAATACTAAAATCAATAGAAAAGAAAAATGTACTAAATAACAAAAAGCTAGAAAAGCAGGACAAGAATGTAGCTGACGGACAACTTACAATGTACAACTACAAATTAGCAGAACTAGCACATGAACTAGATAAAGTAGACGTAAACGAACTTACACCAATCGAAGCACTAAACACATTGGTGAAAATCAAAGAAAAAATGGACTGAAGTGGAAAATAGGGACAGGTCTCAAATTCCACAAAAGTGGAAAATGGGGACAGGTCTTGAATGAGGATTAGTGTAAAAAAACAAGCTTTTCACACTAATGCTAAAATCGCTTTCGCCCTCAAAATTCTTGCGAATTTTGAGATGGCTAATAAAAACCTCTTTCATTCTCGCGATATAGAGGTTTTTATTCAAAATTTGGTTAGAGCATAAATTGCTCGAATGGAGGTTTTTATGAAAGCAATAGAAAAATTTACAGATGATAAAGATAAGAAGGTGCTTGCTTGCAAATACAAAAATGAAGTTAGAGCACTTGATTTTGAAGTTGACAATTTAGATGATGTAGTGCCAATTGACATAACTACAAGAGATGGAAGAAGAGTGTATCAAAGAGGAATATTGTATATTATGGCAATGGCATTTAATAGAGTGTATCCAAAAGCACTTCTTACAGTGAATTGCCAATTGTCTAACTCTATTTATTGCAGTGTTGAAAATATGAAAGTCACAAATGAAATGATAACTAATATAAGAAATGAAATGCAAGATATTGTTGACAGTGACTTACTTATAAAGAAAATAGAGATGACGAAAGAGGAAGCTGAGAAGTTTTATCAAAAAGAAAAGACTTTAAGAGGAAGACTTCAACTTGATAACAAGTATAAGGATAATGTATCTTTGTATTTCTGTGAGAATTATTATAACTATTTTTATGGTGTTATGCCAATTAGCACAGGATATATTAGTCTTTTTGATATTATAAAATATCATGATGGATTTTTACTAAGATATCCTGACAAAAAAACTCCTAATAAAATAGATAAGTATATTGAAACAAAAAAATTACTACATACTTTGGAGGAATATGAGGATATTCATAGAGTGTTGGATATTAACACAATATATAAATTAAACAAAAAGATAGAACAAGGTGGAGAAAAAGAACTAATTCTTCTTGCGGAAGCATTGCATGAAAAGAAAATTTCAGATATAGCTGATAAGATAGTAAGAAGAAAAGGCGTTAAAATGATATTAATTGCTGGACCTTCATCTTCTGGAAAAACAACATTTGCACAAAGATTAGGAATACAACTTAAATTGAATGGAATAAAGCCACTTACTATTTCAGTAGATAATTATTTTGTTGAAAGAAAAGATACACCTAGAGACGAAGATGGAAATTATGATTTTGAAAGATTAGAAGCAATAGACTTAGAATTATTTAATGACCATCTAACAAAATTATTAAAAGGAGAAGAAGTTGAACTTCCTACATTTGATTTTAAGACAGGAACAAAGGTGTATAATGGCGAAAAAATGAAAATGAGGAATAATGAAGTTCTTGTTATAGAAGGAATTCACTGTTTGAATGATAAGCTTACAGCAGCCATTCCAAAAGAGCAAAAGTATAAAATCTATATTAGTGCATTAACTGTACTTAACATAGACTATTATAATAGAATTTCAACAACAGATACTAGATTAATTCGTAGATTAGTAAGAGACTACAATTTTAGAGGATATGAGGCACTTCACACATTGCAAAACTGGGGAATGGTAAATAGAGGAGAAGAAAATTACATATTCCCATTCCAAGAAGATGCAGATAGCATGTTTAACACATCACTAATTTATGAGATATCAGTATTGAAGAAATATGCAATGCCACTTTTGAAAGCTATAGATAATACGCATCCAGAATATTCAGAAGCGAAGAGTTTGTATGAATTATTAAAATATTTTGATGATATAAGTGATGAATATATTCCAAAAAATTCTTTGCTTAGAGAGTTTATTGGTGGTAGCATATTTAATGTGTAATGAGGGGGTTACTATTTAATGGCTTTGAATAAATTCAGGTAATATGTATGTTGTAAATGTTTAAAACATACATATTACCTGGATAAAAAATTCAAAGAATATTAAATAGTAACAGAAAAAGGAGCAAAAAATGGGAAGAAAATTTACAGAGATTGATGAAGAATTTATTTGCGAGAATTGTGGAGAAAAAGTAGAGCCACTTGGATATTCATGCAGAAACCATTGCCCTAAATGCTTACATTCTAAACATGTAGATATAAATCCTGGAGATAGAGAAGAAACATGTCATGGGATTTTAGAGCCAATAGGTGTAGAACTAGACAGCAAGAAAGGATATGTCATAATTTTTAGATGCAAGAAATGTGGAGCAATAAGAAGAAATAAGGCAGCAAAAGATGATAACATGGATTTGATTATTAAATTAACAGCAAATCATTGAAAAAATTGACAGAAGGGACACTCCTTTTTGTCAATTTTTCTTTACACTTGGGGACACTCCTTTTTGTCAAATTTTTTTAACGCTTTAGGAGTGTCCCTCTTGTTCGAAATTTCGAACGAATGCTCCGTCCCCTTTGTTCGAGGTCAAACATCTCTATTTAAATTTCCATAAGTGTATTGCTTTCCTTCGAGTTTGTTTACTTTATATGCAGCTTCTGCGATGCTATTTATTTCGTCTATTGTTTCATCTAGCAAATCTATTCTAAGTGAGTTTATTCCTGTATCAATGTGTGTTATACTGGTTGTTTTACTGTTAAATATTGTGGTTACAGTTTGAACATTATCAGGTAGTATTCTAAATTGGAAACCTAGTCTATCGCGCAAAAAGTATGTATTTGAAGTGCTACACCTCATTTTGCAAGTTGGATAGCATTTATTAGAAACTCCTAGCAAGCAATAGTTCATTTTCATAATTGGCATATTACCATATACAATTAATTCTAAAGGCATATGACAATCTTCAATGCTGACAATTTGTTCAATATCATGTAAATTAAGTTCAGGAGAGAGGATAATCTTATCTATGCCTAAACTATGATATATATTAATTGTGTTTACATTAAATGAATTTAAAGAAAAGTTTCCTATAAATTCGTATTTCTTTTTATATTTTTCAAGAAGTACAAAGTCTCCTAAACTTGAAACAACAAATCCAGATATATTGAATTTATCTATAAAGTCTTCTAGTCCATGTTTTAGCACATTCTTATAGTTTGCTTTTATTATAGCAGGCATATAGATATATGTCTTAAAATTGGAAGTGATTTTTTCAAGTGCTTCTGCATATTCTTTCCTCATGAAAAATCTTAGAGGAATGTATACACTGGAAATATATTTTTTAGATAATTTACTGTAATCAAACTCAGTATGTATTACATTTAAGTAAATTGCTATGTCTTTTTGTGGTTTAGTGCCTTGAGCATCACTAGATATTTTATCTTTTGTTTCACTTGAATGCATACTAGAAGTTGTGATACCAGTACCAGCATTATGTATGCTAGATTTCATTTTATTCAAATAACTATTTTGATATTTGGTGTAAATAGTATCTAACTTATCTTCATCAAATAGAGGAGTTCTCTTGACTTTAGAGGTTATCATATTTTCAATTTTTAGCAAAGCCATTCTTCTAATTTCATTTAATTCTTTAATGCTTGGTAAAAATACATCATCATCCAAATTAATATTTATTTCTTTAAACTCAAAAGGAGTATCTCCAGTTTTCTTAATCTGAGTTGTAATCCTTTCTTTTGTAATAGGAGAGTTTATAGCTTTTTCGGGAATTAAGTTAGATTGTATTTTTGTACTAATATTTTTGTACAATTTATCACTTAACCCGTAAATTGCAGCGTCCATTACGACTGGTTCGCCTTTTTTTATTGTAATATTGCACTTAACAGGTAGCTTTACATGCTCTGACATATATGAACTATGAGCATTATCCATTTGAGTTTTACTAGTCAACTTATAAATTTTGTCTCCAACATGGATATTTCCTTTCATTCTACCAATAACCACTTTGCTTCCAATCTTTGCATTAGGAACATTAGAGTTATTAAGCATTAGCTCTGATATTGTATACTTCGTATTTTCCTTTTCAAAATTAATACTATCTCCTATAGCTAAGTTTTCGTTTAGCAATAGTTTTACATGACCTTTAAGTTTGTTATATCCAGCAACATTTCCAACGTATAGTCCCATATTATTAGGTTTTTCCTTAAATATTAAGTCATGATTAGCCTTTGTAGATAAATGTCCTGTAGAAAAACCTCCACGGTTGAAGATTTGCTTTAATGAAGTTAAATCTTTTTCATCTACTTTATATTCTTTACCTGATTGATACATATCGATATATTTTCTATAAATCTTTGTTACAGTTGCAACGTATTCAGGAGATTTTAACCTGCCCTCTATTTTAAAACATTTCACGCCAGCGTCAATAAGAGAGGGGATAAAGTCTAAAGCACATAAATCACGAGGACTAATTAGATATCCTTTATCAATAATCTTTTCCTTTTCAATCAATTCGTATGGTAATCTACAAGGCTGAGCGCATCTTCCTCTATTGCCAGAACGACCACCAACCATACTAGAAAAGAAACACTGTCCAGAATAGGAAATACATAAAGCACCATGTATAAATGTTTCTATTTCAATATTTGAATTTGCACAAATGTATTCAATTTCATGAATAGAAAGTTCCCTTGATAATACAGCTCTTGAGTAACCAAGTTTTTCTAACTCTTGTACGCCTTCTAAATTATGTATGGTCATCTGGGTGCTTGCATGTATAGGAAGGTCTGGAAATAACTTCATAAGAAACTGTGCAAGACCTACATCTTGAACAATTAGCGCATCGATACCAAGCTCATAAGCTTTTTTTGCTAATAACACAGCATCTTCAAATTCACTATCTTTAATTAAAGTATTTAATGTAAGATGAGTTTTTACATTCCTTAATGCACAGTAATCTATAGCTTTTTCAAGCTCGTCATAGCCAAAGTTAGAAGCGGAAGCTCTAGCATTAAATAAGTTTCCACCAAAGTAAACACTATTTGCACCATTTTGAACGGCAGCTTTTAGACATTCAAAATCACCAACCGGCGATAAAAGTTCAACTTCATTTTTCATAAATGATATCATCCTTTCTTTCTAAAAAAATATACCACCTAAAAAGTTGCTTAAAATCTCATTTATCGACAAGTTTATTATAGTATATTTTGGGGGAAAATGCAATTAAAGAAAGTAATATTTACTGTAACAAAAAATGAACTTGAAGCATAATTTATAGAAAAGGATAGAGGGAAAAACAAAATTTGCCTCGGAAAGGATGATATAACTATGCAAGAAGAAAATAGAGAATGCTGCTGCAATAATGGTGGCTTTTTAGGCAACTTATTTGGAGGTTGCGGATGTGGAGATAACAGTATGTTATTCTTTATACTTATATTCTTAATATTGTTCTGCAATTGTGGCTGCGGATGCAATAGATAAGAAATTGACAAAAGGGACACTTCTAAAGTGTAAAAGAAAATTGACAGAAAGGAGTGTCCCCAAGTGTCAAAAGGACAGGCCTAAGAAGCGGGGGCTCGAAAAAAGGCGTGAAAATGGGGTTGACAGATGAACTATTTTATGGTAAAATTATTACTCGTAAGCCGCCTGGGTCGGGCAACTAAATGTTAGTTTAACTAACTGCCTTGTATTTTATGCTTAGCGAGTATACATATAAGAGGAGGTGTACATATAATGTACGCAATAATTGAAAGCTGTGGAAAGCAATACAAAGTAGCAGAAGGAGATGTAGTATTCTTCGAAAAATTAGATGTTGAAGAAGGTAAAAAAGTTACATTTGATAATGTAGTTTTAGTATCTGATGACAAAAAAATAGAAGTAGGAGCTCCTTATGTAAAAGGTGTTAAAGTTGAGGGAAAAGTAGTTTCTCATGGAAAAGGAAAGAAAATTTTAGTGTATAAATACAAAGCTAAAAAGAACTACAGAAGAACTCAAGGGCATAGACAACCATATACAAAGGTTGAAATTACAAAAATATCAACAGCTGCAGGAAAAGCTGAAGCTAAGACAGAAGCAAAAGCTGAAACAAAGCCAGCAGAAAAGAAAGCAACTACAAAAACAGCTACAACAGCAAAAAAAGAAACTGCTAAAGCTTAAGTTAAGTAGTTGAAATAGGAGTGAAAGTATTTGAAGCTAAATACTCCTAGACTAATTACACAAAATAATGTGAAGAATATAAAAAATATAAACAGAGATTAAAATAAAATCAAAACCGAAAGGAGTTGAGATAAATGGCTCATAAAAAAGGTCAAGGTAGTGTTAAGAACGGTAGAGATAGTGAATCAAAACGTTTAGGTCTTAAAAGAGCAGATGGACAAATAGTTCCAGCTGGAAATATCTTAGTAAGACAAAGAGGCACAAAATTCCATCCAGGAACAAACGTTGGTATAGGAAGTGACGATACTTTATATGCTAAAGTAACTGGAAGAGTTAAATTTGAAAGATTAGGAAGAGATAAAAAACAAGTTAGCGTTTATCCAGTAGAGGAAACAGCTGCAAAATAAGAAAAATCCGGCAATTTTGTTGTCGGATTTTTTCGAACAAAGGGGGATGGAGCATTTGTTCGGAATTAAGAACAAAAGGGACACACCTAACAATATTTTTACATTTGAATTTAGGTGTGCCTATATTATTTTAATGACTTAAATTTATCTATCATTTGACCTAATAATTCTGAGGGATCAATTCCAAGAACTACACTCAATGCACAAATTTCATAATCTCGAACAGTTCTCTGATTATTTTCAATTCTATGTAAAGCAGTAATTGGTATATTAACACCAAGTAATAATAATTTTGAAGAAAGTGCTTCAAGTGAAATATTTTTTTCTTTGCGTTTTTGCCTTAAAATTGGTCCAATCACATTTAGTTTATCCTCATATTTTCCACAATTTTTCATAATAATCCATTCCTTGTATATGATAAAATAAAATTGACCCCCAAATATAATTGAAAATTGACCCCTT
>CAKNQJ010000025.1 GCA_930990645.1 uncultured Clostridium sp.
TTCATTTTGGACATCAAACAAGAAGATGGGATCCTAAAATGGCTGAATACATATTTCAAGCTAGAAATGGAATTCACATTATCGATTTACAAAAAACATCTAAAAAATTAGATGAGGCTTATGCTTTCTTAAAAGAGCAAGCTGAGGAAGGAAAAACAGTTCTATTTGTAGGAACTAAAAAACAAGCACAAGAATGTGTTAAAGAAGCTGCAGAAAAATGCGGTATGTTCTATGTTAATCAAAGATGGTTAGGTGGAACTCTAACAAACTTTGGAACAATTAGAAAAAGAATTGAAAGACTAACAGAACTTGAAAAAATGCAAGAAGATGGAACATTTGATGTTCTACCTAAAAAAGAAGTTATTCTTTTAAAGAAAGAAATGGAAAAACTAGAAAAAAACCTTGGAGGAATTAAAGAAATGAAAGAACTTCCAGGTGTAATGTTTATAGTTGACCCTAAGAAAGAGAGAATAGGAATTTTAGAAGCTAGAAAGCTTGGAATTCCAGTTATAGGATTAGTTGATACAAACTGCAATCCAGAAGATGTAGATTATGCTATACCAGGAAATGATGATGCTATAAGAGCTGTTGCATTAGTTGCTGATTGTATGGCAAATGCAGTTATAGAAGGTAGACAAGGTGAGTCTATGGAAGCAGTAGAAAATGAAATGGTAGAAGAGGCTGAAGAAACAGCACCAGAAAGCATTGAAGAAGTAGTAGCTGCAGAAGAAGAGACAGAAGAAACTGGAGAAGACAAAGAATAATTTTACCAGAATAATTAATAAGATTATTAAAAATATTAAAAAAACAGAAAGGAGGAGAGCTTTTTCTGCTCTAACTCCTTTTTTGTATTAGCATATTATAATTCATGATTTAAACACATAAAAAATAGAGCATATACTATTATACTAAAGTAGTCTCACGTGGTAGATATATTTTTTGTTCGAAAACATGGAGAACACAAAATATATCTACCAGCAAGATGAGACGGATTTTAAATACAAAAACTAATAAAATTATTTATAAAGGAGGATATTTAAATGATTACAGCAAGCCAAGTTAAAGAGTTAAGAGAAAAAACAGGTGCAGGTATGATGGACTGCAAAAAGGTTTTAACAGAAACTAATGGAGATGAAGAAAAAGCAATTGAACTTTTACGTGAAAGAGGAATTGCAAAGGCAGCTAAGAAGTCAGACAGAATAGCAGCAGAAGGTTTAGTTGACACATATATTTCAGAAGACGGAAAAGTAGGAGTTGTTGTTGAAGTAAATGCAGAAACAGACTTTGTTGCTAAAAATGATGAATTTAAAAGCTTTGTAAAAGATGTTGCAAAACAAATAGCTGAAAAAAATCCAGCAGATGTAGAAGTGCTATTAGAGCAAACATCAATAGCTGAGTCAGACAAAACAGTTAAAGAAGTTCTAACAAACAAAATAGCTACAATAGGTGAAAATATGTCAATAAGAAGATTTGAAAGATTTGAAACAAATAACCTATTAGAAAGCTATATCCATGGAGATGGAAAAATAGCTGTTTTAGTTGAAATAGAAAATGGTACACATGAACTTGCAAAAGATATTTGTATGCAAATAGCTGCTGCAAGACCAGAATACTTAGATAGAGATGCTGTTCCAGCTGAAAGACTTGCAAAAGAAATGGAAATTTTAAAAGCACAAGCTATGAATGAAGGAAAGCCAGAAGCTATAGCAGAGAAAATAGTACAAGGAAGACTTGGAAAATTCTATAGTGAAATATGCTTAGTAGAGCAAGAATTCGTTAAAGATTCTGACATAAAAGTTGGAAAATTAGTGGCTGACAAAGGTGCAAAAATAGTTAGATTTGCAAGATTTGAAAAAGGCGAAGGATTAGAGAAAAAAGAAGAAAACTTTGCTGAAGAAGTTGCAAAACAAATTAAGGGTTAAATAGCAACTAAAGATACATATTTTTTCAAAAGGGGCTTTATTTCAAAGCCTTTTTTTGATATAATGTTTAAGGACAATCAAAACATTGAAACTTACAAAGGTAAAAAAATGTAAGAAAGGAGATATAATCCTATTTTAATAATGGATTATAGATTAGAAGAATGTTAATTAAAATTATTACGTTCAACATGGCACACGGAAAAGGTCTAGACGGTGTTATTAATTTGGAAAGACAGGCAGAGATTATTAACTCATACAAACCAGATATTGTTTTTTTACAAGAAATTGATATGTACACAAAAAGAGTAGGAGAGGTAAATCAAATACGCGAGTTTAGCAAAAGAGTATATTTGCCATATTGTTCTATGGAAAGCAATATTACTTTAGAGCAAGGGTATTATGGAGATGGTATTATAAGTAGATTTCCAATAGCATTTTCAGTAAATTACTTAATGCCACTTACAGATTTAGCTCATGAACAAAGAGGAATTTTATGCAACAGAATAGCTATGCGGAACAGCAAAAATAAATTTATTCTCAGTGCATTTATCTACATATAGAGATGAGAGAATACTTGCTTGTAAGGAATTAAATAAAATAATAGATAAAATAGATGATGACGAAATAGTAATCGTAGGTGGCGATTTTAATGTAGGGGTAACAAGGTTAGGTAGTGGTAGATATACCTTTAAAAAACAAGAAGAGTATGAAGAGTATAAAATTTTGGGAGAAAAATTAAAGAAATTACCTAACACAGAAGATACATGGTTTTCAAAACTTGGTCAAGGATGTATAGATACAATGTTTTACTCTGATAAAGTTGAGTTATTAACATATAAGACTGTAGATGTGGAAAATAGGTCGGATCATAAGGCTATTTATGCAGAATTTAATATATAGTATAGATGTATAAAATAACATGAAGGGAATTGATACAAAATGGATAAGAAAACAAAAATGAAATTTAATGTATTAGCAGTATTTGTAATAATATTATTTTGCTTTGCTTTAACACCAGTAACATTACAAAATGATACATACTACACAATAGCTATAGGAGAGCATATTTTACAAAATGGGATAGATATGCAAGACCCATTTTCTTGGCATGAAGATTTGCCATATACTTACCCACATTGGGCATATGATGTGGGAACATATTTGGTTTATCAATTAGGTGAAAATATTGGGATAGGAGGATTTGCAGCAATATATATTGCGACTATAATCCTTTCAGTAACATTGGGACTAGTGTTATACTATGCACTAAACAAAATCTGTAAGAACCAACTTGTTGCATTTCTAATAACTATAGGAGTAGTGTATTTGCTAAAAAGCTTTATTGCAGCAAGAGCTCAACTTGTAACATACATATTATTTGTTTTGACCATTTTATTTATAGAAAAGTTTATAGAAACAAAGAAAAAGAGATATGCAGTATATTTAATAATTATACCTATAATAATTGCTAATGTACATTTGGCAGTATGGCCATTCTATTTTGTACTATACTTGCCATATATTGCAGAATATATATTAGCAATATACACAGAGTCAGATATATTTAGAAAATTACAAATAAAATGGTATAAATATAGAATAAAGAAATTAACTGTAAAAAATAAAGCCAAAGAAAAAATTGAAGATTTAACAGCAAAGGTTGATGAGTCACAGAGTAAACTAGAAAAGTCAATTAGAAGAAAAGATGAAAGAAGAAAAAATCCATATAGAATTGTATTAAGAAAAGAAAGCAATGTTAAGTACCTTATCATAATAATGCTAGTATGTGTATTTACAGGACTTTTAACACCGCTTGGAGATACACCATATACATACCTACCTAAAACAATGGAAGGCAATACAATGGATAATATAAGTGAGCATTTGCCACTTACATTAATTCAAGACCCAAAAACTTTAACAGTTATAGTATTATTCTTATTGATACTTATATTTACAGACACAAAAATAAAGCTTAGCGATTTATTCATGATTACAGGTTTAACGCTTATGGCATTTATGTCAAGACGACAAGTATCAATGTTTGTGCTAATAGGAGCTTTTGTATTTGCAAAGCTTATAGTAAGCTTAATTAACAAATATGACAAAGAAGGAACAGATAAAGTAGTTCAAGCCATGACATCTTTCTTTGGAAAGATAATTACAATATTGTTAGGAATTTTAGTAAGCTTTACACTATATAAAGGAAAGATTGGAAATCCATATGTTAGCCAAAGCACATACCCAGTACAAGCTTGCGATTATATCTTGGAAAACTTAGATGTAGAAAATATGAGAATATTTAATGAGTACAATTTTGGTAGCTACTTAGTTTATAGAGGAATACCAGTATTTGTAGACTCAAGAGCAGATTTATATACACCTGAATTCAATGGAGCTAAGAATGAAGAAGGTAAATATGAAGGAAGAGATATATTCTCAGATTATTTGAACATATCAAATATATCAACATATTATGAGAATAAATTCGAGGAATATGATATAACACATGTACTTATAAGGAAGAATTCTAAGCTAAATATGTTCTTGTCAAGAGACGATAACTATGTAGAGTTATATAGTGATAATAATTTTGTATTATATGAAAGAGAATAAAGCAATTGGGGAGTAAAAGTGGAAAAGTTAGTAGTAGATGTAGACGATGTGCGCTTAGATGCATATATAGCAAAAATGAAGAGTGATATTTCTAGAACAATGATACAAAAACTTATTGAAGAGGGAAATATTTTAGTGAATGGAAAGAGTAAAAAAATTTCATATAAAGTTCAAATTGGAGATGAAATAGAACTAAATATTCCAGAGGCTAAAGAAATAGAACTAAAGGCAGAAAATATACCTGTAGAAGTTGTATATGAAGATAATGATATTATTGTTGTAAATAAACCAAAAGGGATGGTTGTACATCCAGCAAATGGCAATCCTGATGGAACTTTGGTTAATGCAATTATGGCAATGTGCAAAGATAGCCTTTCTGGAATAGGTGGAGAAATTAGACCTGGTATTGTACATAGATTAGATAAAGATACATCAGGTTTATTGATTGTAGCAAAAAATGATAAAGCACATATTAATATGAGTGAGCAAATAAAAAACAGAGAAGTAAAGAAAATATATATTGCATTAGTAAGAGGTGTGGTTTCAGAGAATGAAGCTACAGTAAACATGCCAATTGGGAGAAGTACTAAGGATAGAAAAAAGATGGCTGTCAGAAAAGATGGGAAAGAAGCTGTAACACATTTTAAGGTTTTAAAAAGATATAAAAAATATACCCTATTAGAAGTAAAGATAGATACTGGTAGGACACATCAAATAAGAGTACATATGGCTGAAATTGGACATCCTGTAGTAGGTGATATAGTATATTCAAATGGAAAGAATGAGTTTGGAGTAGAAGGACAAATGCTACATGCAAAGAGCTTAGATTTTAAACACCCTATAACAGGTAAGCCAATGCATTTGGATGCAGAATTGCCAGAGTATTTTGAAAAAATGCTAGGACAATTAAACAATGAGTAGATAAATCGTTAATGTTCAGAGTAGAAATAGATGTTTAAAGTCCGTTCCATCTTGCTGGTAGATATATATTGTGTTCTCCAAATATTCGAACAAAATATATATCTACCACGTGGAACTACAAATCATAAAAATTTAGTTTAGAGATTCTTTAAAGAAAAGAGTACTGAACAATAATATATAATCTGAATTTATAAAAATGTATTGTAATGAAAGGTAGAAAGATGGAAAAAGAAAGATTACAAAAGTACTTAGCAAATCAAGGAGTATGTTCAAGGAGAAAAGCTGAAGAGCATATTTTAAATGGAGATGTTAAGGTGAATGGAAAAGTGGTAACTGAATTAGGAACAAAAATAGACCCAAGCAAAGATGAGGTCTATTTTATGAATGAAAAAGTAGGAAAGAATGATAAGAAGGTATATATTCTATTAAACAAACCTATTGGATATGTTACAACTACTAAGGACCAATTTGGAAGAGATACAGTACTTGATTTGGTAAAGGTAAAAGAAAGTGTATTGCCAGTAGGAAGACTTGATATGTACACATCAGGAGCTCTTATTCTTACTAATGATGGTGATTTTATATATAAAGTCACTCACCCAAAATATGAGATAGAAAAGACGTATAATGTAACACTTAAAGGAATTATAACTAATGAGGAAATGGATAAGCTAAGAAGCGGAGTAGAAATAGAAGATTATGTTTCAGGGAAAGCTAAAGTAAGACTTTTGAAAATAGATAAAGAGAAAAATATTTCTAGAATAGAGATTACTATACACGAGGGAAAGAATAGAGAGGTTAGAAAGATGTGTGCTGCTATAGGAAGAAAAGTTTTGGCACTACATAGGAGCAAGATAGAAAATATAGATGTAAAAGATTTAAAACTAGGGGAGTGGAGATACTTGACTAAAAAAGAGGTGGAATTTAGGGACAGGTCTTAAATTCCACTTTTGTGGAAAATGAGACCTGTCCCTAAATTCCACAATTCAAGTTGCACTTTTTCTAAATATGTGGTAAAATAGAAAACGTAGATACTTAAGGAAAGTAGTACTTTTCTTAAAAAGTATACCAAAAAAAGAGGAGAGATGATTTATGGTAGAAGATAACGAGATAAAGGCGGTAGTATCACCTTTTGCAGTGAGAGAAGGAGAAATTAAAACATTTGATGGAAAAGATGGATATGTGTCTATGAATCAAATTATTCACAAGATTAACATAGGGCATATTAATGACTTGCACTTTAAAATAATGGAGCTTGTAAATGAATTTGAATTTATAACATCAAGACAATTGTTTCAAATGTTACAATGGAAGAATATTGAAATAGCTTCTCAAGATAAGCTAAATAATAAATTAGAACAATTAATTAAGTCAAAAATTCTTACAAGATATTACTTTAAAGGCGAAGATGGAAAAGGAATATATAGAATTTATTGTTTAGAAAAAATGGGAAAATATTTACTAAATTCAAGAGGAATAGAGTGTAAATGGCAACCAACAGATAATACTAAACCAGTTGCTATGATAAAGAAAAGATTAGCTGGAAACCAAACGTTGATTGCATATTTAAGAAAAGTAAAGGCTTTTGACTCATACACTGTAAAACCAACAATAACAGCAAAGCAAACAGGTAAGATATTTAAAGCTACTGGTGGAAGTGTAAAATTAACTAAGAATAACAAATCTATAGAGTTCTTGTTTGAGGTTATAAGAAGAGAAGAAGAATGGGAAAAGAAATTAGTAGAAAAGATGAGATTATATAATGATTTTTATACAAACTTCTTACCAGGAGATTCAGGATTTTCTTCAATGCCACAACTTATACTTGTTTGTGAAGATGACAAGCATATGGCAGAAACTTTTAAAAATATAGTTGTAAATAAAGTAGAAATTCCAAAAATAAATTTATATTTTACTACTGACTTAAGACAAAACGAAGAAACTTTGGATAAAACTTTGGTAGACTTCAAACTTGTAGACGGCAAGTACAAAATGGAAAATGTAGAAGTTAAGTTGTTGGGAATTTAATAGAATAACTCTTTGTGTATTAGGGGTTACACCTCTTATTGTATAGCCAAACAATGGATATTTTTTATTTCTGTTTGAGTGCTCAAGGTGGGGACCGACAAGTTTACAAACTGTTAAACGTAGTTTTTACAGTTTGTACGCAGTTGGGGGCCGAAAACAGAAAATACAAAATATCCATTTGTTTGGCTAAAAAAGAGTAGTGAATTATAACAATTCACTACCCATTATTATTCTTATTCCTATTTAAATCAAATATAATAGCATCATCATTATCCAAGAAATATTTTGAATCAGTACTATCTGTTTGAATAGGGTTTACTTCATTATCTGAAACGTCATTATCAGCTGTAGCTGCTGCAAAATTTCCTCTAAACTTAGTACTAATAGGTTTTTTTCTAATGTTATCTGAAATACCATTTGTGAATCTTTCAAAATTATATTCTTTTATCTTTTTAGGTTCTTTATATTTGCTTTCTAGATAATCTATTTTACCTTTTGCAACATAGCTTTTTCCTTTGCTATCCTTTATTTTAAATAATATTTGTTTATCTTTCAAAGACATGATTTTTCCAGCAGCATAATTAGGCTTCCATTTATATACTATTCCACCTAATTTAGAATCATAGCCTTGTCCTTTATCAGGATCAGTTTCATAGTTTGAATTCCAAGTCCACTCTCTCTTTTCTTGCAATTCTGTCTCCCACCATTTAACATCTTCTGGAAGTGCGTTACCAAAAATAACTTTATTTACACAGTTAGCTAATATTTCATCTTTAAAGTTGCCATGACCATTTTCGTCGCTTAATTGTGATAGTGTTTGAGCAGATAAAATATTTCCTACTTTATATTTTCTATATACTGTAAATATTGGCTCAATTGCTTTACACAAGAATTCAGGGAAATCATCGATGTATAAGAAATGAGGTATTCTTGTACTATCATTACCAGGTCTTGCAAGGACTGAGTGTTGCATTAATAGCAAGAAGAATATTCCAAAAGCTTTGTGTGCATTTGCTCCTAAATCGCCCCTTCTTGTACATACAAATGTAATTTCTCCGTCTGCTAAAGCTTTATCAAATTCTAAATTGTTTGTTCTGTTACACAAAATATTTTTAACACCAGGATATCTTAATAAGTTATCTAATTCTGCAGATGCAGTAAATACTGACTTTTTAGTATTATCTAAATCTTTACTATCTGCATAGAAATTATTCTCAAAATATTTAATAAGTATTTTATACCTATTTGCAAGTTCTGGAATTTCTTTCATCTCATTACACATTTGCTCTACTAAAGAGAAATCGTTCATCATATTAAGCATATCTTCTAAGTTTGGTAAATCATCATTATGAAGTCTTGGATACATTTCCTTTAGTAATATTGACATGTTTTCGATGATTTGTATTGCCTCATTTTCTCTATATGCCATTTGTAAATCAGGTCTACTTGTTGCATATAATCCCTTTAAAACAGAAGAAATTGCTATACCAGTTTTTATAGGGTCATCATATACAAATGGATTCATTCCAGGTGAATCCGAATTATTTGGATCAATCAAATTAACCTTTATTTTATAATTTTTAGCAACACCAAGCATTGTTTCGATTGAAGAATAATCAGCAGATAGATATGTTAGTCCAAAGTCTCTGTATATATATTTTCCACCTGAAGAACCTAAAATCATTTTCTTCATATATGCTTTGTATAAATCTGCCTTATCTGGATTAGGTGTTAGCATATTTAATCTAAAGTTTTCATTCAAATAATTGTTATCATATGGAATATTTAAAGTTGCTATACCTGTTTTTAAAGCTGTAAATCCCATTTCTTTAGCTATTTCTTTGAAGAAATATTTTCTATCTAAATCTCTTGCAATCATTGGTTCATATATCATAGTAGTTTTTCCTGAACCAGATACGCCAACAACTAAGAAAGATTCTAATCTTTTTGTCTCAGGCATAATTACATCTTCACCTGATTCTGAATCAACACAAATTTTAATCTCACAAGAATATTTTCCAACATCCTTTGGTTTTCCAGCTAAGCTTATTCCACCATAGTCGAATATTGAATCTTTAAGGTCTTTAGAGTCGTTAATTGTGAATGTAAGCCACTTGAATACTTTATAGAATGTCACAAGTGGAATATATAGTGAAAGTGCTGTAAATGCTGGCCTAAATAAGTTTGAATATTCTGTTACTATTTCAACATAATTAGGTACTGATAAAATAAATGCCCATGCCAGTGAGTTAAGCCCCTGTACTATAAAGGACACAAACAACACATACAGGCAAATTATATAGGTATTGAAAAACCTTAGTTTATCTATATCTGCTTTTGCAAACTTAGATGCAAATGAAAAGTAAAATGCAAATACTAATGCTGCAAATGCTAATGTGTATTCTATTGGTCCCCAATAAGAATATGCAACTCCTGTAAATATCATAAACATTAATTCTACTAGTCTATCTATAATTATGTAGGCTGAAATTAATGTTAAAATATATGTCATAAAAGTATTTCTGTCTGTCTTTAAAAATTTAAGAAATTTATCTATATATTTCAATAGTTTCACCACTTTCAAATTTTAAAATAACACACATATATTATCCTATAAAATGGCAAAAAAAACAAGTCTTTTTGGAGAAAAAGTTCAGTTTTTCTTTACTATTTGTTGCTAGAATACGAATATTTATATACTTTTAGAATAGTATAAAATATGAGAAAGAAAAATAGAAAATTAAAAAAGACTAGCTTTCTAAAAAATGTTGTTATTTTGGTGGTGGCACATGTCTTTATAAAAATCATAGGAATTGTAAATAAAATATATCTTACAAATAGACAAGGTTTTGGAGATGAAGGAAATGCAATTTATTCTAGTGCATTTCAAGTATATGCTTTATTTCTAACAATAACTTCTGTAGGAATTCCAAATGCTGTATCAAAATTGGTTTCTGAAAGATTAGCTATAGGGGACAGCAAAGGTGCTCACAAAGTTTTTAAAATTGCTGTTATTTCATTTGGAATGATTGGATTTTTGGCTTCATTGATTTTGTTTAAATTTTCTCATTATATAACATGCAATTTAATACAAATCCCAGAGGCAGAGCTTAGTTTGCTTGCATTATCTCCATCCATATTTTTTGTGGCAATTACATCAGTAGTAAAAGGATATTTTAACGGAAGAGAGAATTTAAATGTAGGAGCTAATTCACAGACTGTAGAGCAAATTTTTAAGACAGTTATCACAATAGTATTAATAGAGATTGTTGCTCAGACTACAGGGTTAGATACAAGAGTCATGGCAGCAGGGGCAGCAGTTGCAACAACTTTGTCAGAGATAACCTGTTTTGTGTATTTGTTTAAATATTATACTTCTGTTAGGAGAGAAGTGGCAAATGAGATAAAGCACAGTGTAAATTATAAGTATAGGGGAATAAGAAGGATTCTTAAAGACATAATGAAGGTTGCAGTTCCAATGTCAATAGCACCAATATTAGGTGGAATAAATAAAAATATAGATTCAATGACAATAGTAAGAAATTTAAAAAATTTTATGACAGAAACAGATGCAAAACTTCAATATGGAATTTTGACTGGAAAGGTAGATACAATTGTGGCATTTCCATTATCATTTAACTCTGCTTTTTCAAGTGTGTTAATACCAGCTGTTTCTGCTGCAAAGGCAAGTGGCAATTTTGAATATGCTAACAAAAAAATAAAATTTTCTATGCTTGTATCATTACTTATTGGACTGCCAAGCACTGTAGGAATGATTGCACTAGCAGAGCCTATATTACATTTATTATTCCCAAACCAACCTGATGGAGCATTCTTGCTACAAATAAGTTCAATTTCTATAACGTTTATTATGCTTAGTCAAAACGTAAATGCAGTATTGCACGGAATAGGAAAAATTATAGTGCCAGCTTTAGCATTAATAATAGGAAGCATAATCAAGCTAATTTTAAATAATTTGCTAGTAAGTATAAACCCAGCAAACTTTATACTAGGTGGAACTGCTGGAGCTGCAGTATCAACCGTAATATGTCACATAGTTACATTTATTATTGAATTAAGCATAATGAGAAAATATGTAAAAGTAGATTTAAGAATAAGTCATGTACTTAAAATTTTATTATCAACTATAATGATGGGAATTAGTTCAGTATTTATTTTGAATTGTTTAAAAACAATATTTACAGAAAAGATATGTATGGTATTAACAATAATCGCAGCAATAATAATATATATTCTACTCATACTAATATTTAAAGTGTTCTCAGAAGAGGATATAAAAACTATTCCACATGGAGAAAAAATTTATATATTTTTAAAAAAGATTAAATTATATGAATAATTCAAGAAAAATGGGTCATATTTATTATATAGTATATAAATGTAGACAAATATTGTAAATAAATCAAAAAAATGTAGGAATATGCAAAAAATAATAAAAAAAAGAAGGATTTTATTGAAGTGTGGAGAATATTGATAGTAGTAGATAGCGTTTTAAGTCTACATACGAAAATCTTATAGGAGGTAATGAAAATGAACAAATCAGAATTAATCGCAGCTATCGCAGCAAAAACAGGAGAAACAAAGAAAGATGCAGAAGCAACATTAAATGCTTTTATAGATGTTGTAACAGAAGCATTAGTTAAAGGAGACAAAGTTCAATTAGTTGGATTTGGATCTTTTGAAGTAAGAAAAAGAGCTGCTAGAAAAGGTAGAAACCCACAAACTAAAGAAGAAATAAAAATACCAGCTTCTAAAGCACCTGTATTCAAAGCAGGAAAGGCATTAAAAGAATTAGTAAATAAAAAATAATTTGAGATTTATATAAATATATGAATTCATATGAAGATATGGGAGAAATCCTGTATCTTTTTTATTGCTTTCTTGCATAGTTTATGATAAAATATGTCATATTAATTATAGAGATAAGAAAAATCTTATACTTTATAGGAATGGAGGAAGATTATGGATAAATATAAGTGCGTAGCATGTGGCTACATTTATGATGATGCTGTAGAAGAGGTAAAATTTGCAGATTTACCAGATGATTGGGTTTGCCCATTATGTGGTGTGCCAAAAAGTAGCTTTGTTAAAGTAGAAGAATAGTTAATAGCAAAAAGACAGTTAAAATTAAATGGGAAGAAAATATCTTCCCATTTTTGATACAATTTTCACATAGCAAAATCCTATACAAGACATGAAAAACTCAAATTTAATATGACCACAATCCGGCCTCTACTAAAGCTTCCCAGTTAGCTGCTAAAACATCTACGAACTTGTTAAAGTCTACTCGTTGCTTGCGCGAATAAAGTAAGCCTTTGTGCTTCATATCATTTAGAGCTATTCTTACCATTTCTTCTGGTACATCATACTGTGAAGAAATGGTCCTGGAAGTAGCCATAAATGTTGGAACAACATCAAATCTGCTAGATACATATGCCATATTCTCAACAATTATAGGGTATAAAGCTTGAATAACCTCATCAGATGCAGGATATTCAATTGTTTCTGAAGCAATTTGCTTTAGCATACTGCTGCAAGAATTTTTTACAGCATAGATAATGACCTTTTTATTACACTTTTGCATTAGATATTTGACTACTGACTGGAAATGTGCATCTCCTGTAAAAAGGATAAAAGTGTCAGTATCTTGAGCTTCATTAACATACTGATAAATATAGTCTAACATTATAAAATCAGTCATCTCTTTTGAAAAATTAGAGATGATTTGTTGTGTTTCAATAATGGAATTTGTAATCTTGCGAATATTTACGAGTTCTTTTCGAATCTCCTTATTATCAAAATTTGCAAAGACCATTACGTCGTTCAAACGATATTTTTCGTCAAGATGTCTCCTCCATTCAACAATATTGGGCTTCATACCAAAAAAGTTTTTGTATGAGTAATACCAATACTCATAGTCTACAAAAGCAATAGCTTTTGGCTTTTCATCTTTTTTAGACCGGCTAGAAAAGTTGAAAATGTTTTTGATTGAATTCTTAACTGCCTTAAAGATACTTTTTGCTTTGTGAAGTAGTCTCATTTTTTTCCTCCTTACTTAAAACAATTGTTTTTTATGCCTACATTCCTTTATGCAAAAGGAAGTAAAATAAAACTATTAAATATTTTATCACAAATTAAGAAAAATTTCAAGATAGGTATTGACAAAATTATATAAAAAGTAGTAAAATAATTATTGTCAGTTCAAACAAATGCAGATGTGGCGGAACTGGCAGACGCACAGGACTTAAAATCCTGCGGGACTTATACTCCCGTGCCGGTTCGATTCCGGCCATCTGCACCAATGACGTATCTGTTCGAACTAAATTGAATAGATAGATACAAAATCAATCAGAAAATAAAATCTGGTTGATTTTTTTGTTGTCCATAAACAATATTAAAATCATCCAAAACGAAAGGATGGTGTAAAAATGAAGACAATTAAGCAAGAACTAGAATTTGAAAAATGTCTAAAACAGCGAATTGAATTTATATGTGAGTTCTCAAAAGTTACCCCTACTTTTATAAATGGTAGTATTAGAAAATTAGAAAAAACTAACCTTACATATATTGAACCACATAGAGTTATTATTAAAAATATTACTTTTTTAGTTTTTAATTATTCAAATGATGTGTATATCTCAAATTTGACTAAAAAGATTAAATTATCCGAGTTAGAAGAATATTTGAAAAATATATAACTGTAAATAATTGACATTTCTTTAAATCGTGATATAATATAGACAATTAATTATGTATAGTTGTTCGTAAAGAACTATACAATTACGTGTACTTTGAAAAATTTATATTATATTACAATTATATTGTATTTTATTTTGTGATAAACGGATTTAAGAGATGTCAGTAGTACTCGTATGTACTTTGATGTCTCTTTTTGTTTTATAAGGAGGAGTGAGAATTGAACGAAGAAAAGAAAAAATGTGGGCTATATATGAGAGTATCAACAGAAGACCAAGCTCGTGAAGGCTTTAGTTTACCAGAGCAGAAAGAACGATTAGAGTCTTTTTGTAAATTTAAAGGTTATGAAATAGTAGACTACTATGAAGACGCTGGAATAAGTGCTAAAACTGG
>CAKNQJ010000026.1 GCA_930990645.1 uncultured Clostridium sp.
CACGATGGTCTCCAAAACCACAAGTCTGAGTTCGAATCTTAGTACCCCTGCCAAATTTCAAGTCTTGTAGCTTTGGTTACAAGGCTTGTATTAGTTTTCCAATTTATCTTGCAATAATTTTTCTATTATGATAAAATTTGTTAAGTTTTGTAAATTTGATATAGAAGATTTTCTTCCTATCAAATAGTACTAGTGTAAATTATAAAGGATGATAAATGTGAAAAAAAGAAATTTGAAAAATAAGATAAAAGAAAACAAGTTTTTCAATAAAATAATGTCAAATAAATTTGTAAAAAAGTTATTTACAAAAGAAGTTATTTTATATGCCATTTTTGGAGTTTTAACAACTCTTATAAACATAGGCTCTTTTTATGTAATGACTATGTTTTTACACATTGATGAAAATTTGGCAAATAATATTGCTATTGTACTTGCTGTACTTTTTGCATATGTTACCAACAGAGATTTAGTATTTCATTCTGGTGCTAGAGGTTTTGGCGAAAGATTTATTGAGTTTTGTAGGTTTATTTTAGGTAGATTAGTTACCATGTTTATAGAGTCGATTGGTGGCTCTTTAATGTTTAAGTTCTTACCAATACCATTTATAGTAAGCAAATGCTTAATCACAATAGTTGTTATTATTTTGAATTTCTTTATTAGTAAATTCTTTGCATTTAAGAATACTAGAAAATACGACTCATTTTAGTATTTGTTTAATTATTGTTTGCTTTTATATCCTATCTGCTTAAAAAGATTTTAAAGTAAACAAACTAAGCATTCAATATTTGTAAAATTATTTTTCGGGGGCTATTAGATTGTAAGGAGGTATATATATGTCTAATAGTTTTTTTACGCCTTTTAGGAGTTTTTTCTTTATAATTATTTTTATAATATTATTTATTTCAATATTTTTCATTCCAATTTTTCCAGAAGAATTTGCAAATTATTCATCTGCAACTGATGGTAACATTATACTTGACATCAGTTCTTCTGGATATGCTTGGCCATCTCCTGGATATACGACAATTAATTCATATTTTGGATACAGGAATTCACCTACAGCTGGTGCTTCTTCATACCATTCTGGCTTAGACATTGGTGCACCTGAAGGTAGCAAACTTATAGCTACAACGTCTGGTCAAATAACATTTGCACAATTCTTAGGTGGTGGCGGTTACACAATAACTTTAACTTCAGGAAACATGAAATTTACCTATTGCCATGTTTCTCCTAATTATATCGTAAAAGTACGGTGACTACGTTACTCAAGGTCAAGTGATTGGATATGTTGGCCCTAAATATGTATATGGTGTAAAAGGTAATCAATATTCAGATGAATATGGTAGGCCTACCAATGGTGCGACCACCGGTCCACATTTACACTTTGGAGTACGTGTAGACGGAGAGTACATCGACCCACTTAGTTTGTTTGAGTAGTAGCAAAAACTCTCAAAAAGAATTTAAATTTCTCTTTGAGAGTTATCTTTTTACATATCCTCATCTTCTTTATTTTGATCTTCTTCGTCTTGCCCTTTTTTCTTTTCATCTTTTCCAGTAGGTTTGTACTCCTGACTTTCCTCTGCTACCTCATCCTCATAGCAATGTGAACAATTTCCTACGCATGACGAACAATCATCGTCTTGATTCCAATCAAGTTCAATTATATTATTACAATTTGGACATTTTATTTCGTCTCTTTCCTCATCTGCCATATCTGTAGTAAATTCGTAATTGCAATATGGACAAACTATTTCGAATTCATATCCATCGTCCTCTTCATAGATATCTCCTTCAATTTCGTCTACCATTGATTTTACACTATTTATTCTATTATCTATTTCCTCTTGTCTTTCTTCTATTTCTTTGATTCTTGCATCTGTAAGAGCTGTTAGTCTATCTATTATATCCATGAAAATTAATGTAAGTTCCATAATTTTCTCTTTAGCATATAGTAAATCCTTTGGATCTTTTATATTCTTTTCCAAATCCTCTATAACTTTTTTATATTTACCTTTAATATCTGACATAATCAACCTCACAATTTTTATATTCTTTCCATATATTCACCAGTTCTTGTGTCTATTCTTACTACATCCCCTATATTTACAAATAAAGGAACTGTTAGTTTGTAACCATTCTCTAGTGTTGCTGGCTTTCCTGATGTTGTTGTAGTATTTCCAGCAAATCCTGGTTCTGTATATGTAACTTCCAACTCAACGAACATTGGTGGCTCTACTGAGAAAACATTTCCTTTATAAGATAATACCTTAACATTCATGTTTTCCTTTAAGAATTTTAATCCATCACCAATTTGTTCTGCATTAAGTGGCATTTGCTCATATGTTTCATTATCCATGAAATAATACAAATCTCCATCTTTGTATAGATATTGCATTTCTCTTTTTTCAATTTCTGCTCCAGGATATTTCTCTGAAGGGTTAAAAGTTTTTTCTAAAACTGCACCTGTTATAACATTTTTTAATTTTGTTCTAACAAAAGCTGCTCCCTTTCCTGGTTTTACGTGTTGAAATTCAACTACCTTAAATACATTTCCATCCATTTCAAATGTTGTTCCATTTCTAAAATCTCCTGCCATATATACTTCTGCCATATATATTACTCCTTTCAAAATTAACATAAATTTTAACATTAACTATTTTACCACATTTTGCTAACCAAATCAAGCAATTTATAATATTTCTTTTTTTAATACTTTGCTTTTATAGCTAGATTATATATTTTTTATTTTTATTGGAGTGCTTAAGGTGGGGACCGATAAGTTTACAAACTGTAAGCGACACTTTAGTGGAGTTTTTATTAACTAGTAAAAATCGAAGATTTTTGCTAGTTAACAAGGTTAATTTACATTAGACTGTGCATGTTCGCATAGCGAAATGCACATCTGTGCGTCGAAAGCTGTGCTTTCGCTAACGCACAATTTTCTTACAGTTTGTACGCAGTTGGGGGCCGGAAATAAAAATAAAAATATATAATCTAGCTACTATAAAAAATTTTTTCACCCTCATTTTCCCACTATAATATAATTTTTATCAGATTTCGTTAAATTTATACATCCAGATTTTGTAATTAAGCACGTATCTTCTATCCTTACTCCAAAACTTCCTGGTACATAAATTCCTGGCTCATTTGTTACTACCATATTTGCTTTTAATGTATTATCATTTTTTCCATTAATAAATGGCATTTCATGAATTTCTAATCCAACTCCATGTCCTAGACTATGAACTAAATCATATCCATTTATTTTAAAATCATTTTCAACCATTTTGCTTACCATTCTTATGCTAGCCCCATCTTTATATTCTTGCAAAGTTTGCAATTCATTTTTTAATACTAAATCATAAATTTTTTGAATTTGAACTGGGACATATCCTGCAAATATAGTTCTGGTCATGTCTGAGCAATATCCTTTATATTTGCATCCCATGTCTATTGTGATTGCATCTCCTACTTCAATTTTCTTGTCAGTAGGCACTGCATGTGGCTTTGAAGAATTTTTGCCTGATGCTACAATTGTATCAAAAGCTAAGCCATCTGCTCCATTATCTCTAAAAAACTTTTCAATTTCAAAAGCAATTTCTTTTTCTGTCATTCCTTCTTTGATATAATCGCAAATATGCTTAAAGCACGAATCAGTTATGTAGCAAGCTTTTTCAATCAATCCTATTTCGTCGTCATCTTTAATCATACGTTGCTTTTCAATTAAATTTTCAGTCTCCTCAAAATTATTTATTTTATATCTTTCAATATATCTTTTATATGTTGCATATGTTATATAATTTTCTTCAAAACCAACATTTTCACAAAACATAAAGAAATTCTCATAGTCATCTCTTGTAATTGTAGAAATGTCGCTAACAATTATTCCGTCATTTATTGTAAGAGTTGATTTTACCTCTTCTAAATACCTTCCATCTGTTATAAAAAAGTTTTCTTTCCTTGTTATCAGCAAAATCCCCTCTGCAGTAATCCCAGTTAAATATCTAATATTAACTGGGTTTGATATTATCATACCTTGCATATTTTCCATATTTATTTTATCTCTTAGCCATTTTATTTTTGGATTCATCAGGCATCCCCCTATTTTCATTTACTACATTTATTACTTCTTCTTTTTACATTATAACATCTATTAGTTTCCACATTTACAACATACATATTGCCTAGATTTTATTTAAAACATTTAAACCGTAGTTACTAATACGTTCCTAATGAAAATATTTTTAATAGCACTAGCAATAATTCTGGTGTTGATATAAATATCGGTATCATGCTTGCCACTACTATAAATGGTCCAAACGGTATGTATTCATTAAATTTCTTTCTTCTAGCAATTAAAATCACAATACTTACAATAGCTGCAAATAAAAATGCCATTACAGAAATCAAAATCATGTTAAGCCATCCAAAGAAAAGACCTAGTGCTCCCATTAACTTTACATCGCCAAATCCCATTGCCTCTTTTCCTGCAATAAGTCCTCCAATCAATGTAATTAGTAGGAAGATTCCTCCTCCAACTAACATTCCCAACATATTATCTATGAAAATATTTATTCCCACATTGGTCTCTAGCAATGTCTCAACAAATGTAAAAACAAGCCCTGTTTCAAAGATTGTAAGAGTTAATCTATTTGGTATTATTTGAATTCTAAAATCAATTATAAAGGCAATCAAAAGCATTGGTATTAATATAGCATATTTGAATGTATCTATTGTAAGTCCATTAAAATATAACAACGCTATATATAATAATGCCACAATTACCATTAATAAATATTTTGGCTTACAATTTTTTAAATATTCCTTAAAAAAATCTTTTGACAAAACTTTTTTATACTCTGGCAAACGCAAATTGCACCAATCTATAAATTGCCCAACAATTAAGCCTATTATACCAGCTACTAAGTATGTTAGTATATGTAAATCATTAATGTACATTTTATTATTCCTCCTAAATAGGGACACTCCTTTTTGTCAACTTTATTTGACACTTAGGGACACTCCTTTGTTTCTTTTCTATAAATTTTGTTTTACTATTATTATATTTACAATTCTTTCATTTATAATTAATCAAAACCTATTAATTACTTTAAACTTATTTTTCTTTTTTTCGTTTCATACATTTTTATAATAAATTTTTCTAATGGCCTTTTTATTCTTGTTATTAAATAATCTTTTTCCTCAATAGGTTTTACCAAAATTGAAAACATTTTACATCTATTCGCTCCAATAACATCTGTAAAAATTTGGTCTCCTACAACTGCAATGTTTTCATTTTTTAATTTTAAAATATCTCTTGCACGCAAAAATCCTGACTTAAATGGCTTTTTTCCAAAGAATATGTATGGCACTTCTATAATTTTAGCTACAGCTCCTACCTTTTCCATTTTATTACTATTTGATAAAATGCATATTTTTATTCCTTGTTTCTTCATCTCTTTGGCCCAGTCAGCAACTCCTGTTGGCATTACTCTATCTAGATTAATTAGGGTGTTGTCAACATCCAATATCAAACCTTTTATATTATTTTCTTTTAATAATTCTATTGTTATATCTTTTACACTATTTAAATATTCTTTTGGGTATAACATTATTCCTCCATTTCATCGTTTAATATATTATCAATACAGAGGCGATTTGTCAAGAGTTCTTCGATAATACGATATTTGAAAATGTCGCCCAAATGCCTGTCCCTAAATTCTCACAAATGAGAAAATATGGACTGTCCCTAAATTCTCATTCCACACTTTTCAAACTTTCTATCATGTCTATTTTCTTAAGTGAGAAGTATGTAACTATATTAACAATTATTGCAAAGAATATTGTTATTACTGCTCCTAAAACATAACTCATTGCTTTTATTTCTGGGTCAAACATCAACATATCTATCTCGCATGTTTTTAAGATATACATTGTTAAGAAATATCCAGCAACTAAGCCCACTAAAATTCCTAGAATTGTAAGTATTACAGTTTCTCTTCCTATATAGCTATATACTTCTCTATCGTAAAATCCTAAGACCTTAATTGTTACAAGTTCTCTTATTCTTTCACTGATATTTGCATTTAGTAAATTGTACAAAACAACCAATGCGAGTAATCCTGCTGCAATTATTAAAATCCATACAACCATGTCCATATTTTCCATTACTTCTTCAAATATATCTGCAGTTGATGATATAAAAGTTACTCCTGAGATATTATCTTCATCTTGTAGCAATGCCTCACCTAGGTTATTTTCTTGTTCTTCTGTCATTTCATTTGTTTTTGCCAGTATGACATTTGATTCTATCTTTGTATCAAATATTGTGTTATATAATTCTGGAGACATGTATAAATAATGCATTATATAGTTCTCTGTGATGTGTGCGACTGTCACTTCTCTTCTGTCTCCATCTGCATTTTCTATTGTAATAGTGTCTCCTACATTTATATCTAAAAGTCTTGCCAATTTTTCTGTTATAATTGTGCCATTGTTATCTAAAACATATTTTTCATCATCATTTCTTCTGTCTTTAAGTGCTATAAAACTATCTAATTGATTAACATCTTCTGGAACAATTAATTGTATATTTTGATTATTATCATCTTTTATTATTTTTACAGATTGTATGTTTGCTCCAAGTGTTTCTGTAATATTCTCATTTGTTAAAATTTCTTCTTCTAATTGTTGTAACTCTTCTTCGCTTTTTTCCTCTTGAAGTGAAATATTTATGTCGTACTTATCTATTTCTCCATATTGTTTTGGTATCATGTTTGCTATTGCATCTCTCAAGCCAAATCCCGCTATAATTAACGCTGTGCAACCGCAAACTCCTATTATTGTCATCATAAATCTCTTTTTATATCTAAACAAGTTTCTGGCGGTTACTTTTGCTGTAAAATTCAAATGTTTCCATATGAATGGTATTTTTTCTAGCAATACTCTCTTGCCTGGCTTTGGTGATTTTGGTCTCATTAGTGTTGCTGGATTATGCCTTAATATTTTTGCACATGTATATATTGTTGCACCTACTGTACATAGTATTGCTGCTGCAATTCCTGCTGTTGCATAGCCCATATTAAATTCTAATATTACTTCTGGCACATCATATACCATTGCATAAATATCTGCTATAACTTTTGGTAAGTAACTAAATCCTATTATTAAACCTATTCCTCCACCAACTAAAGTGGCAAGTGATGCATATATCAAATATTTTCTAGAAATCTGCATTTTGTTATATCCCAATGCTTTTAAAGTACCAATTTGAACTCTTTCTTCTTCAACCATTCTAGACATTGAGTTCAAGCTCATAAGTGCAGCTACTAAGAAAAATACTACTGGGAATACTTGTGCTAAGTTTGCTACTCTTTCAGTATCTTGTACATAGCTAGCATATCCTGTGTTTTGCTCTCTATCCAAAACATACCATTCAGGTCTTTCGATTTTCTTTAACTCTTCTTTAGCATCTAATAGCTCTTGTTCCGCTTCTTCTATCTGCTCTTCATATTCTTTTCTGGCGTCCTCTAATTCTTTTTTTCCATCCTCTATTTCTTTTTCAGCTTCTTCGATTTCTTTCTCTGCTTGATTTAATTGTGCATATGTAGAACTTTTTGTACTACTCAAACTTTTTTCATTACTAGCAATTTCTTGTCTTGCATCTTCAATTTGTTCTTCTCCATTGTTTAACTCTTCTCTTGCAGTTTGAATTCCTGTTTTTATTTGAGTAATTGTAGCATCTATATCAGTTACACCTTGGTTTTGTAGTTCTGTTTCTACAGTTGCAATTGTCGCCTCAATAGTTGCTATTTGAGTATTAAGCTCTGTTATTTGAGCTTGAATTTGTGTTTTTTGTTCTTCTGTAGTAGCATTTGCTAACTGTGTTTCTAGCCCTTTCACACTATCTTGCAATGTACTTAAACTACTTTCTGCTGTATCCAACTGTTCCTTAGTTTGCTCTAGTGTAGTTATTTGTTCTTCATAATTTGCTATTTCTTCTTCAGCCTGTTTTTTCTTATTTTCAAATTCTTGCTCACTTTGTGCCAATTGTTCCTTGGCATCTTCAATCTGACTTTCGGCAGATGCAAATCTGCTATTAGCATTAGCTCTATTTGTAGCAATCTCAGCCTTGCCATCATCTACTTCTTTTTGTGCATCTTCTAGCTCTTTCTCTGCATCATTTAATTTTTTCTCGGCCTTTTCCTTTTCTTCATCTAATTCCTTTTGAGCATCTTGTATCTTAGAATTAGCACTATCATAAAATTGTCTGTATCTAGCGTCCTGCCTTTCTTCTGATATTGCCTCTAAGCCATCTTCTACTTTTCCTACTAATTCAGAATACTCATCACCTGTGGTATCTAACTCTTTTGCACCATTTACAGTTAGATAAATATTAGTATACATATCTACATTTATATTTTCTTTAGGAATATACATATAGTAGTCAATCATACCATTTCCGAAGACTTGTGCTTCCTCTGTCTGTATAGATATATAAGGCAGACCTTACAGTTCCAACAATAGTAACTTCATTATTTTTTAAGACTTTCTCTTCTTCTCCATCTTCATTAGTTATATTTTCCACATTAATCTGAATTTTATCTCCAATATTATGACCTGTACCTGATAAAAAATCTTCCTCAACTACACACTCATTTTCGTTTTCTGGCATCTTACCTTCTACTAATTTAAGTTTGTTTAAATCATTAGTAATTGTCTCTAATTTAACAACTACATCTTCATCACCAATACTAACAATCGCATCAGTTTGATAAGACCCCTCTACTGTTTTTACATTCTCCACATTTTTTATAGCCGTAACATCATCATCAGTAAGTCCCATGGTTGAAATAACCTGAATATCCATCATATCCAGCTCATCAAAATATGTATCCAGAGTGGTCCTCATATCTGGACTAGCAGCTTTTATTCCAGCAAAAAAACCCACACCTAATAAGACAATAAGGAGTAGTGATATAAATCTTTTTATTGAAATTTTTATTTCTTTAATCCCATCTTTAATAAGTGCGGTCTTCATTGCTTCTCACCTCTTTATTCCGTTACTATTTAATGGCTTTCGAATTATATGTGTCCTGCAACGGTAGTTTTAATTAAAATCGTCTCGTTTCGTCCCGACTTAAGCTCCCTGCTCCGCTCGACGATTTTAATTATAAACTCCCTGCGCGGACTTAAAATTTCCTTTAGCCATTAAATACTAACTCCATTCCTACCACTCGATTTCCGAAATCGGTGTAGGATTTGGATTAATTTGTATGTCAAAAGCAGTTCCATTTTTAAAGTGTATAACTCTATCAGCCATTGGAGTTAAAGCACTATTATGTGTAATAATTATAACAGTCATTTTCTCTTTTCTGCAAGTGTCTTGTAATAATTGTAAAATTTGTTTACCAGTCTTGTAATCCAAAGCTCCTGTAGGCTCATCGCATAAAAGCAATTTTGGATTTTTAGCAATTGCTCTTGCAATTGCAACTCTTTGTTGCTCTCCACCTGATAACTGAGAAGGAAAGTTTTTTATCCTATTTTTTAATCCAACTTTTTCTAAAATCACCTTTGGATCTAATGGATGCCTACATATTTGAGTTGCAAGTTCAACATTTTCAATAGCAGTTAAATTTTGTACAAGATTATAAAACTGGAATACAAAACCAATATCTTCTCTTCTATACTTAGTAAGTTCTTTTTTCTTGAACTTGCTAATATCTTTACCATCTATGACTACTTTTCCAGATGTAGCACTATCCATACCACCCAATATATTCAAAGCAGTAGTCTTTCCGGCACCACTTGGTCCAACAATTACAACTAGCTCTCCTTTTTCTATTTCAAAATTTGTCTTATCAAGAGCCTTAATTGAAACTTCTCCCATTTTATATTCTTTTACAACATTCTTAAACTCAATATATGCCATAATTTTCCTCCATTAACTAAGCATCTTTTTAACCGCTTCATTTATTGTCCTTCCATCAGATGCAGCACCTATTTTCTCTTTTGCAGCTTTCATTACTTTACCCATATCTTTCATAGAAGTAGCGCCTTCTGCTTCTATAACTTCCTTAACTATTGCCTCTACTTCTTCCATAGATAATTGTTTTGGAAGATATTCTGCTAAAATTTCAATTTCTTCCTTTATTTCATTTATTAAGTCTTCTCTTCCACTTTTTTCATAATCTGCTAATGAATCTTTTCTCTTTTTTGACTCCTTTGCTATAATATCAATTATTTGATTGTCATCTAAAGTAACTTGCTTATCTTTTTCAACTTGTAAAATTGCTGCTCTTACCATTTGAATAACATTTTTCCTTACTATATTCTTCTCTTTCATACAATTTTTCAAATCTTCTAATAATTTTTCTTTTAACATATCTTGCCGAGTTATATATCTCTCGGACTCCCTCCTCTCAATTGTTTATGCTACATATTATATCATACTTTTTTGTTCGTGGTGTGTTTTTCGCAAAATTTCTTGAAAACATTTATCTATTATATTATAATGATTAACAGTTGAATGATAAAAAGTAGGAGATGTTTTATTTATGGATGAAAATAAAAAACATATTAGAGAAGCATATTCGGACAAAGCTTTGAATATACTAAGAATTTGCGGTGGTCTAATGATCATTAGTTTATTAACTTATTTTATTGCACTTTTGTATAACTCATTTGATTTTGGGCTTATTTTTGAATTAATTACTTTTGTTTTTATAGTACACGCCTATAGTAAGGTTTCTCAAAACAATATTAAATCTGGCAAAAGAAGTATTATAATAGCCATGATTCCTATAGGCTGGCTAATAATTTACGATTTAATTGATTTAATAGTTAACATAGGAGATGTAATTCCTGTTGTAATAGATTATTATTTAAGTATTGACCAATTTTTCTACTATATTGAGCCTTATCTATTTGATGTAATTTTAGTTATAATAATTGTATTATTGTATAAGGCATTCTCTTCTTTAAGTAGAGCCGATAATAGTCAACCTGCAGAAAACTATGTGGATAGTTTTTACGATAAACTTTAGACAGCAATTAGTTCCAGACTCCAATTGCTGTCTTCTTAAAATTTTACATTTTCTTCATCATCAAATAAGACATCATCATTTTTTGTCACTTCATCTTTTTTATCTTCTATAACTGCCAGCCTGTGTGCCAAATAGAAAATTAGCACAACCAAAAGTATATGTAATACCATATAAATTATGGACTTAATTGTAAAAATATTATAAGAATCTACACTATTTTCAATATAAGTTTCCTGCGAAGTTTGATACTTTGCACCGGTTAAACTAAGTGTCATATGTTTGCTATCGTCATCATTTTCTTTTTCATATTGTTCATAAAATTCAGCATACACTTCTTCACTTTTATATTGCCCATCTATGTATACTTTTACTCCTAATAATATCGCAATAATTAAAATTGATACAGTTGCAATCAACCTCAAATTTAATATCAAGTTGTCTTTATTACTTTTTGTCATAATTGTAACTAGTACAGTTACTAAAATTGTTATACCAATTAATATAATTTGAGCTAGTAGATAATTACTTTTCACTGATGCAATAGGATCGTTAAATTCTATTTTATATGCAAAAATGAATGCTCCAAACATTATTGCTAATATAATAAATACTGATATCATTTCTATTTCAAGAAACTTACTGTCATAGGTTATTATTAGGAATCTTTTTCTATAATACCCATAATGAGGTGCTCTATATCCTCCTCCACCTTTATCTGGTGAAACATCTGGTACTTTTCCACGATTTCTATACATCTTTATTATCCCCTTTTTTAATTTTGGTACAAGCAATTTGGGTCTTTCCCCAATTGCTGTTTATCAGACAATGTCTGATGAATTTGATTATAACACAGGGTAAAAAATATTTCATTATTTTTCATAAATTTTGTAAAATAAATTATTTGAACTTTCTAGCTTATTTTGTTACTATTATAATACTCCCGCCAAATTCCAAAACTATTTATTTTAATAATTTTAGAATTTCGTGGGAGTAATTTTTGGAGCGGGTAGCGAGAATCGAACTCGCGCAATCAGGTCGGAAGCATGACATTCTACCACTAAATTATACCCGCATTTTTACAATATTAGTATAACATCTTTTTACTATTTGCACAACGTTTTTGCAATTTTTTATAAAAATTTTTGAAAAAGTATTGACAAGAGCCAATAAAATGTTTATAATATTAATTGTTCCGCAAATAAAGAAATGCAGGTGTAGTTCAATGGTAGAATTCCAGCCTTCCAAGCTGGCTATGCGGG
>CAKNQJ010000027.1 GCA_930990645.1 uncultured Clostridium sp.
TAATTTTTCTTATTGTATAGTCAAAATCTGGCGATTTTTCCTATACAACAAAAAAGTGTGCGTTAGCGAAAGCAAAGCTTTCGACGCACACATGTGCATTTCGCTTCGCGAATATGCACGGTTCAAAGAAACTTAACCATTTCAGTTATTACCATTTTATTGTCTCTTTACTGTTCCTATCCCATTAAGTATCTAGCTATAAGTATTACAAGAATTGCTATGATCAAAATTCCTATCAAAATATAAGCCATTGTAAAATTATTTTTCTTTTGTCTTATTTTGTCAGAATCCCTTTCTTGTTTCACTTCTTCTTGCTTTACTTCTGCATTTTCTTTCATTTCTTCTTCCATTGTACCTCTCCTCCTTTTTCTACTAGTTTTATAAATTATCATTTTTCATAATTAATTATGCTATTTATTTGATTATATATAACATATTGTGTATAAATATTAAAACCATTGCTATACAATATAGAAATACATTAAACTTTGTTTAACATATAGAAGTGTCCCCAAGTGTAAACTTTTGTTGACAAAAAGGAGTGTCCCTTTTGTCAATTTAAATCCACTTAACTAAATTTAGGTTTTCTGCATCTAGTATCATTTCGTGCTTTGGCATTACTCTGAATGTATATCCATATTCGCCGCCATTTACAAGTTTGATTTTTGCTGTATATGTGTACTCCTTGTTTTCGTCATCTCTATCTTCCAATTTCATTGGTATTATAGAGATATCGTCAACTACTCCGCTTTCTTCTATCTTTCCATAATATACTTCTGCTTCAATGTTATCTACAGATATATTTGGAAGTGTTACTTTGCATTTTACTTCTATGTAGTTTCCTGCATCTATTGTTATATTATCCAAGTTATTTTCTTGAGTGATTTTTATATCATCCCAGTTTTGGAATAATTGTTCTTTCCATCCATTAAATTCTGTAACTTTGTCCAATTTGCTAAAGTAATTATCATACAAGTTGCATAATGGAATGTATAATTTTTCTACATAATCCACAAGCATTCTTGATGTACTAAATCTTCCTCCTGTTGATACTATAGAATTTTTCATTACTCCTACCCATCTTTCTGGTATTCCCTTGTCATTTCTATCATAATATGTAGGAATTATTTTATTCTCCAATGTTGTATATATATCTTCACTATCTGCTTTATCTTGAACATCATAGTTTTCATAATCTTCGTTTAGCCCAATGTACCATCCGTTCTTTGAGTTATATCCTTCTGCCCACCAGCCATCTAGTACACTAAAGTTTGGTACTCCATTTACAGATGCTTTCTGTCCACTTGTTCCAGACGCCTCCATTGGTCTTCTCGGAGTGTTAAGCCATACATCTACACCACTTATTAAATATCTTGACATTCCTATGTTATAGTTTTCTAATAAGAATATTTTCCCTTTAAATTGTGGTTTCATTGATATTTCATGAATATATTTTATTAAATCTTGTCCTTCTTTGTCTGCTGGATGTGCCTTTCCTGCAAATATTATTTGGATTGGTCTATCTTCATTACTAAATATTTGCGTAATTCTCTCCAAATCTTTAAATATTAATGTGGCTCTTTTGTATGTTGCAAATCTTCTAGCAAATCCTATAGTCAACACGTTTTCGCTAAGTTTTGATGTTATTTTATCTATTTCATGATAGCTGTATCCACATCTATGTAACCTTTTTGTAGTGCTATCTTTAACTAATGCTATCAATTTTCTCTTCCTATCCATATGAGCATTCCACAATTTTTCATCTGGAATATTATTAATCTTCTCCCATACAGCATTATCATATATATTATCTTGCCAATATGGTGCTAAATATTCATTGTATAGCTCCTTTATGTTTTGAGGAAGCCATGAGCATGTATGTATACCATTTGTAACATATGTGATTGGCGCTTCATTTGCAGCAATATTAGGCCAAATATCTCCAAACAATTCTCTTGAAACAGCCCCATGAAGCTTGCTAACACCGTTTTTCTTTCCTGCAACTTTTAGTGCAAGAACTCCCATGTCAAACCCACTATTTGCATCCGCATTTGGTTTCTTTCCCATTTTGAAAAATTCTTGTTTATCTATTCCAAGCTTATCCCAATAATCTTTAAAATACTTATCCATTAACTCTAATGGGAATATATCATTTCCAGCTGGCACTGGTGTGTGTGTTGTAAATACAGTTTTTGAACTTACTATATCTTTTGCTATATTAAACGAAACTTTTTTGTCGTTTATAATGCTTTCTATTAATTTTAATATTAAGAAAGATGAATGTCCCTCATTCATGTGGTATACTGTTGGCTTTACACCAATTCTTCTTAATAATTCAACTCCAGCCATTCCTAAAACTATCTCTTGCTGAATTCTAGTCTCTTGATTTCCACCATACAAAGTCTTTGTAATCTCTCTGTACTCTGATATATTGGCTTCTATATCAGAATCCATTAAGTATAGGGTTACTCTACCTACTTTAATCTCCCATACTTTTAAGTACAATTTCTTTTTTGGCATATCAACAGAAATTATTAAATCTTTTCCATCCACATCTTTCACAGGTGTAATTGGCAAATCCTCAAGCTCTAAATCTTTGTATACAGTCTCTTGAACACCTGCCCCATTTATAGTTTGCCAAAAATATCCATGTTTATACAAAAGACCTACTGCAACTAGAGGAATCCCCAAATCACTTGCAGACTTCAAATGATCACCTGAAAGAATTCCAAGTCCTCCAGAATATATTGGAAGTATTTCATCTAATCCATACTCAGCAGAAAAATATGCTATTAAGTCCCCTTCATTTTCTGGATATTTCTTTCTAAACCAAGTATTTTTGCTTTTCATATAATCTTCAAAATCTTTAACGAACTTATCATATTCTTTTAAAATAGCTTGATTTTCACATGTTTCTTCTAACTTCTCTTGAGAAATATGCTTCAAAAACTTTACAGGATTTTTTCCAACTCTCTCCCATAAATCTATATCTATTTCCTTAAATATCTTTAAGAAATTTGTATTCCATGACCACCATAAGTTATTTGCAATAACTGATAATTTTTCAATCCTTTTCGGCAATTGTGGATTGACTTTTATCCTATTAAATGTGTACATTTACTACTTCCTCCTTATGTTTTTCGCTTAGTTTTTCCTATGTTCAAATTTGTACAGCTAATGCTCCAAATTTTCAACTATATTTTATAAATAAAGTTGAAATATGTCAATGGTTTTGAAAAAAATTTTACAAAAGCAACTACTATTTAAAGATTTCGAGTAAAACTCTTCATTTTCACTTCAATTCCATTATTTTCGTGTCTCTTGCAGTGTACTGCTCTGGTTTTAGTCCAACTTTTTTTCTCATATTGTCTAGGATTAAAACAACTATAATCCCTAAAACGCAACCTAATATTGTGAAAGTATTTGCTGTTGTTGTTAATCTCAATAGATTTGATGCCATAAAAGTTATTAAAAACCTTAATATGTTTTCTAGCAAATTAAATGATGACGAGATTTTTGTACGTAGGCTAGCTGTTGTAAAGTTGTTCAAATATTGTTTGATTAGTGGATAGAATGGTCCTCTTGCAACATATTGTACTAAAAATACTAGTAGTACAGTTACAATATTCCCTATGTATCCAATGTTAATTGAGCAAATAACACCTAATACAATACATGAAAATACTAAAGGAATTGCTAAACTAGCTAATGTTCTATTTTTAAATTTCTTATGGAATCTGTTCTCATTTTTTGCAGCTATACCAGATATTAATCCTAATACTGCAAAAATTATTCCAAAATATTCTGAAGAAATTCCAATATCTTGCATAATGCTACTTCTAAGCATTGTTAATGATAAAATTATCGCAGATATTAATGCTCCAAAGAAAATTAGATTTTTAAGTCTTGGAGACTTTCCAAATAGTTTGAATGATTTAAACAAATCTTTTACTTCTTTAAAAACTTTATATCTATCAAATTTTTGCTCTTCATCAATATCTTTAAATTTCGTTGAAAGATATGTCGAAAACATCGCCACTCCTAAGCATAAGAACATTGGAATATATCCATTTACAGCAAATAGAAATCCAGAAATAACTGCAGATACTGCATCAATATAATAGTAATATGATGTTCCCTTTCCTTCTATTTTTGCAAATCTTGTGCCTCTTTTTTCATCATTTTCCAGCGAATCATATATCATATTTGACTCACATATACCTTTTATGATAAAGCCTATTGCAGAAAGTAGTTCTCCAAACACTATAAAAACAAAATTATTTCCTATAATATATGTAAAAATAGATAAGAATATAAAGCCATTGCCTATAATCAGGCTCTTTCGCTTTCCTAGTGAATTTATCATAATCGTAGCAGGTATTAAAAACGCTATTTTAAACAATGGAAATAGTGACTCTGCAAGCAACACATCTGCTGCACTTATGCCTTTTGTTTCTGTGAAGAATAGGAATATTATAGCATAGTAAAAAAGCAAATCCCAAGAGAACATCTTGTATTTGGTATACATATTTACATTTGCTTGTTTTGCTTTTGCTAAATCCATATATTTCTCCTTTGTTTATTCTCAAAAGTAAATTATCAATGCTCCTATTATTGCAATTATAAATCCTAAGATTTTTAATCCCCAGGCAGCTTGGTTTTGGTCACCAAAACCAAATAGCTTTCTGGTAATCAAACGTGCATCATATACCATTACAACTCCAACAAGAGCCATTACTAATGCTATTATATTAACAACTGCTTCCATAATCATCATCCCTTTTAATTTTATTCTACAACTTGTTATTATTTCGGTTATAACAAATCTTGGCATACTCTTTTCAAGTTAAGATTAATATATCCTAAAAGAACTCAACTGTATATTTGCATTCAAAAGTCTCATTTGGTTTTAGTGCTATTATGTCTTGCTTTTGTATAAAAACTCCTGTGCTTTTTATTGTATCTGCTGTAGAGTACCAAGGCTCTATACATATAAATGGTGCACCTGGTTTTGACCATATTGCCAAATATGGAAATCCTGTAAAGTCCATTGTAAGCAATGTTTTGCCAGTAGCTTTATTTTTTAGACTTATTTTATGTGATGTAATTCCTTTCATTATTAATGCATCATTATTAAATGTATCTGGTCCTATAGCTATTCTTCTTTTATCTAACATATTATTTCTTGCGTATTCTGTTCCTACCAAGCCATCTACTAAGTACAAGAAATGAATTTTATCCTCATCCTCTTCAAATTCTAAGTAATAGTTTCCCCTCTTCAATTCTTCTTGATCTATTTTAAATGCTGGATGTCCTCCTATTCCAAATGGAAGAGTTGCATCTCCTGTATTTATTACTTTATATATTGTTGTTAACTTATTCTCATCTAATCTATATGTTGTATATAGTTCGAAATCATATGGATATCTATTTTTCGTAATTTTATTACTCTTCAAAACATATGAATGGAAATTGTCTAGCTTTGTTATTGGCTCAAATTCAAAATCTCTTGCAAATCCATGTTGAGGCATTTCAAATATTCTTCCATTTATAATTGTTTGATTTTTCTTTAGCTTACCTACTACTGGAAACAATACTGGCCAATGTCTTTTCCAATATACTTTTCCATTTTCGTCTACACAATCTAGTCCTTGGTGGATTCTTTCTTCGCCATCCATTTTAAAGCTTACTAATTCTCCACCCATTTTTGAGGTTAGCATTTTAGTATACATCTATGTTTCTCTCCTATTCTACAAAATTCTACATTTTTTCATATATATAATATTGTTTTTTTATGTAAATGTCAATAGTTTTGAGCAATTTTTTATTTAAAAACAAGCAATTGGGGACAGACCACAACTGCTGTTTCCATGAATTTGGCGGAGTGTATTATACTCCGCCAAATTTCTGTCTCATATTCTCAATGCAATACAGCCATACGGCTCTAACTCCGTAGATGAATTGTTTCCAGAATTAAAAACCACCGTCGAATTTTGATAAAGGTTTCCTAACTTTTGCACATTATTGCTCCTGTTTGCAAAAGCAATAATAGTTCCCTGATTGTTACTTCTAACAATCTTTGCAATGTCTGAGCTTGCCTCCACCTGCATTGAACCTGTTGCCAGAATATCGTTGTTAGACTTCTTGTACTGTCCAAGATTTACGACATTTGTGAACACCTCATTTTTAAACCCTCTAGCTATCTGATTAGCTATATGCCACGGATACGGTATCCTGTTAAATGGATCTTTATATCCATAGACACCAAGTTCAGTGCCAGAGAAAATAAAAGGATTTCCGCACAAGTTGTAGCAAATAAAGAGAGCAACATTAAGTTTTTTCCTTGCCACCTTAATAGCCGCAATGTTAGGGCCTTCACGGAATTCCCATTCACGGAATTCGTAGGTAAGAAAGCTATTAGCTTTGTGCCATCGGCTTTCAATGTTCCAGATCTGATCGCCGTGAATAGGCTCTTCATTCATTCCAGCCCCCACAAGCATTGTTAATGCTCTTGGAGTATCATGGCTATCCATAAGGTTCCACAGAACATTTTGAACTTGTTCAGGATATTCTGCGATTCTTTGGAATGTATAAAGCAAATGCTGAAAATTTCCCCATCTTACCCAACGCATAATTGCGTCTGTTGCAGGATAATTCATTACAGTATCAGCATTGTCTATATACCGTGCATTGTCTGTGGAATATTTCCATCTCTCATTAATAATGAGAATTTCAGAATTTAAAGCCTTAACTCTCGCAGAAAAAACATCCATAAATTCCTTTGGAAATTTTTCACCTAAGTCAAGTCTTATGCCATCTGCACCTTTGCGTACATATAGCTCGCCTATTCCGCATGCTTCTTCTTGAAAATCTGGATCAAGCTTATTGCATTGAATAAAATCTTCAAAAACATCCCAATGATTAAGCTTTCCTGTACTCTCGTTATACTCAAAAAGTTTTCTAGATTTTTGATCTCCTTCCAAAGCTTTTTGGACACTCTCGCTCATAATACTCTTGTGATTAAACACAAGGTCAACAACGACGAGCATATCTCTCTTGTGGGCTTCTTGGCAAAACTCTTCAAAATCTTGCCAATCACCAATGTATGGATCAATCATGGTTTGATCCAAAATGTCGTAATGGTGATAGGTATCGCTGAACGATATTGGATTTAAGTAGATAAGGTCAAAACCCATATTCTTAATATAATCCAACTTTGAAGCAATACCTTTGAGGTTGCCTCCGACAAAATCTCTGTTTCGAAACTCTCCGTCTGCTTCAGGCTTCCAGCTAGCTTCAAAATTGTCCCAACTTTTGATTATTCTTCCTTCCATCGGCTCAGGCTTTGGACCTGCTCTACAAAACCGGTCAGGCATAATTTGATAACCAATTCTGCCTAAAAACTTTTCTGGAATATGAATACTCATCTTGTAAAACACCCCTTTTTACTTAAAACATAGGATTTACAACTTACTTCATGTCTATACTTTACACTCATTTTCGCCATTTGTCAACAAATTCCGCTGTAAATGTTGATTTTAAGCTATGTTTTCGTTACAATTCACGGCATATTAATTTGGTAAAGTTTTATTTTATTTTTTCTTCACATAATAATATTTACATGCTATAATTATATTATAGTAAATTTAATTAAGTGGAGGATATTGTGAAAAAGCTTTCTATTTTTAATAAAAATACGATTGATGAAGATACACAAGACATTTACACTGATATAGGATATAATATTGAAAAATTTGAAGATAAAAATATACATTCAAATATGGACAAAAGATATCAGCTTACTGAATTTTTTGAAATTATACGAGACATTATTTCGAATGACACTGTAAAGCAAATGAAAAATTTCAGGCAACATTGTAATACTTCTTGCTATCAGCACTGCATGCAGGTTGCATATTATACATACATTGCTTGCAAGAAAATGAAATTAGACTATGTGTCTGCTACTCGTGCTGCCATGGTTCATGATTTATTTTTGTATGATTGGAGAAAAAAGTATAGAAACATTGAACTTCCTGGACTTCATGCATTTGTTCATCCACAAATAGCCTTAAAAAATGCCAATGAATTGTTTAAGCTAAACGAAATAGAAAAAGATGTTATTGCAAAACATATGTGGCCTGTAACATTTGGTTTACCAAAGTATAGAGAATCATATATAGTAACTGTGATGGATAAATATAGCGCTTGCCTTGAAACTTATAGATACATGAAAGATAAGCTAAGTAAAAAAACTTTTTATAGATATGCATATATTTTCTTAAGTATGATATTTTTTAGGATTGTTTAGAATATATATTAATATATGGAGATATAACAGTTTATGTTATATCTTTTTGTTTTTGATTTTTCTTCACATAGCATATTGTTATTCGCTCTTGTGTTTAGAGGAGAATTAGCTTGTATAAATTAATGTGTTTGTATATTGTATAGTTACGGTTTTAATATATTTATACACAATAAGCACACACTGTTTTATACATAGTCTAGAAATTGAAAGGTTGTGATTTTTTGATAAATATATTGCTAAATGGATATAGAGGTAAGATGGGAAAAGCAGTTGTAAACTACATAAATAGATGCTCTTCTGAATTTAACATATTATATAAAATAGATAGAGACAATGTTGCATTATATGAAGATTTATTAGTAAAACCAGATGTGATAATTGACTTTTCAGCACCCAGCTCAACATTTGTAGCACTTGAATATGCTGTAGAAAATTTAATTCCAATTGTTATTGCAACAACTGGTTTTAGTCCTATTCAAGAAGGCAAAATAGAAGAATACTCTGAAGCCATACCTATTTTTAAATCATCTAACATGTCTTATGGGATTAACATATTTTCTAACATAGCATCTATTCTTGCTGAGAAATTAGAGAATGTAGATATAGAAATTATAGAAAAGCACCATAGAAATAAGGCAGATGCCCCAAGCGGCACAGCCCTTATGATTGCTGATAAAATAAATAAGAAATGTAATGAAAAATATACATATGTTTATAATAGGATTGCTCAAACACGAAATTCTAGCAACTCACGCAATAAAGAAATTGGCTTTTCTTCTGTTAGGGGAGGAAACTTAGTTGGTGAGCACACTGTACTTTATTTAGGAGAAAACGAAACTATAGAAATCACACATACAGCACATTCGAGAAATATTTATGTTGAAGGAGCCCTCCATGCTGCAAAGTTTATCATTACAAAGAAGAACGGTCTCTACAGCATGGAGGATTTGGTGTAACTTGGACAAAAGGGACACTCCTTTTTGTCCAAGTTCTTGGACGTTTGGGACAGGTCTTTTTTGTTAGTTTAAATCCATATTATCATCACTATTCGTCGTTTCAGTTACATAACCTACTCCAATATTTCCTGCTCTGTCTCCATTGACCTTATCACCAAATGCTATATTTATTGTTACTGTTGCTAGTAGTATAATAATATAAAAAATAACTTGCTGTACAGTATATTAATTAGTAGATATTATAAAAGTGAAAATTATATACAATTCGTGTTGTTGGATTGATGTTCACAAATACTAAACATTTTTATAAGTACTACTTTATATAAAGACTAGGACGTGTAGATAGGTAGTTATATGGGTGAGAAGAAGTAGTGTAAGCGTGAATAGAAGCTGGCTCATTATCACCTGAAATAATTGAAGTATGATAACCTCCACCTCGATTAACACGGGCATAGTTGCTGTATGCCTCCTGTGTCCATTCCCAATAATTTCCTGCCATATCATATATATTATTTGTATGCCAAGCTTCATTATATCGACTAGATCTTAGTGAACCTCTTCCTTCTACTGCATTTCCTGTACTATCCGTATAATTCCCCCAATTTCTTGAATCTGAATTTACTTCTTGAACAGTTCTTGAACCTGTATCTACAAACCAATCTAGTGTTTCATCCCACTGATTTCCATATATCATTGTACTTTGCGCATAATTGCTTTTTACTAGATTACTACATGCTTTTTTTAAATCGTGCCAAATTTGAATTGATAATACATTTTGTCTTGGTCGTACTGATGGTTCTACTATAGTTCCTGTTAACTCATATCTTCCTATATAAAATCCTTTATATTTTTTGACACTTTCATATGTTGCTATATATTCCTCAACTAATCCTTCTGCCATAGCTTGTGTGCTTCCATATCCTAGTATTCTATAATATTGTGATTGCGTATCATAACTCGTTACTAAGTCTGGCTCTCTATAATTACTACTTCCTGGTATTCCTCCTACATTACACTTACTATACACACTTGTAGTTATATCTACTCCACTTAGTTTTGTTCCATTTGCTACTGTGTACATTTCATTTAAATCCTTATCAGTTACTGGTACCCATACAAATTCATTTCCTATACTATAGTTATTTTCATCTACTCTATCTGTTATTACTAATCCATCATTTACTGTATTTATTCCTTCTGATACTCCTACTGCAAATCCTCCTGGTATCCATGCTGTATTTCCTTCACTATCTTCATACTCTGTTGTAGTTGAATATATGTCTGAAAATCTTTCGTCTCTTGTTGCTATTTTCTTTGTTGCTTCTGCTGTATTATTTGCATTATCTGTTACTCTCACTTTTATAGTATACTCTGTTCCCATTGTCAATCCTGTAAATTCGTATTCTGTCACTGTAGCAGTTGTTCCTGTTACATAACTTGCTCCATCGTCACTGCTATACTCTATTTTGGCTATTCCACTTTTTTTATCTGTTACATCTACTTGCACTTTTATACTGTCAAATGTTTTTTCTATTTCTATTATGTCATTTATTACTGGTGGATCTTCATCAACTATTGTCTTACTTATATATTCACTTCCTCTTGTGCCGTTCCATAATCTTGCAAATACTGTCGCTCCATTTGGTATGTTTGGTATATTTCCACTGCTTCCTGATATTGTCGTCCAACTTGCTTCATCTATTGTGTTTATTTGATATTGGATTTGATTTGTCGAAGTTGTGCTTACTGGTAAGCTTGCTGTTCCAGCACTCCATGTCTCTTGTCCAAATGTTAGACTTCCCTCTTCTAGTTCTCCTAATATTACATTTATTACTTCTGTATCAGCCACTGCTCCATCTTTTATTAGTTCTACTCTTAGGTTGTAGACTACTAAAGTTTCTAAATTACTAAATGTGTATGTGTTTTGTGCTTGTTCTACATTGCCTTGGTAACTGCTGTCGTCTTCCTCATTTTTCTTAAACGAATATCTATATGTTGCTCCATCTGCTCTTGCAGTTGTTACTTTCACACTTACTTCTGAATATGTTTGGTTTGTCACTTCTACTTTTCTTATCCTTGGTGGTAAATTTCCTACCTCTCCTATATATTCTCCTAATTGTGGCACACTTCTATCTAATTCAAATGTATGTCCATTTAAACTTATTTCATATTCTGTAGCCTCTGCCTCCGGCTCTCTTGCATATATAAAATCATCTAAGAAGTCATCTTGATTATATTCTGCATTTAATTTCTTTTCAACTAAAGCATCTACTAAAACTGCACCTAATTTTTCCCTTGTATACTCTATGTCATGCAACTGCTTTCCTTGCTGTGCTTTTGATATTAAACCATTTTCTCCAAATGCAAAGTTTATCGCTACTACAGATAAGATAATTATTAATATTATGTTTAGTATGTTATCGATGGTTAGGCTATATAAAATTAGACTGGAATAG
>CAKNQJ010000028.1 GCA_930990645.1 uncultured Clostridium sp.
AGTATGATTAACTTTTTCCTCTAAATAATCTAAAAATTCCATATACGGATTATAAGATTTAGAGAAGAAAAAGAAAAGGCACTAATCAAATTTAGTGCCAGTGTGAAACGAAGTTTCACTTTTGTTCTGTTTTTCTTCTAGTAAAATGAAATATCAAAAGGTGCAATAAGATTTGGCCAGTGGGTGTGACCTTTTAATTGCAAAAATGAAACAAATGCTTCGTCTTTTTCGTTCTTTCTTGGAGAGGAGTGTCCCCAAGTGTAAAGAAAAATTGACAAAAAGGAGTGTCCCTTTTGTCAATTTAGTAGTAAACCATGTAATCTATTTCTGGAAAGATGCAATCTTTTTTGTTTATTTCTTTTAGAAAATTTTCGTCAATTTTATCTTCAGTAATTTGGTAGTATAGCTTTGTAAATCTACCTATGTGGTCTTTGATTCTCTTTTTTGCATAATCTACCATTGTTCCATTAGTTATGATAAATAGCCAGTCACTACTTTGCGCAAGTAGAAGTTCTCGTGCGCATTGATTTAATGCTTTTCTCCTTAAAGAGTTTTTCTTTTCGTTTGGATATAAGTGGGCGAGTTCAACCATTCTATTTCCTGCAACATGTAAATGCCTATGGGCATAATCATTGGTTTGATTTAGCCATACTTCGCTATATCCGTTAGCTCCCCAACTTGATCTACATGGTGTTGATACTTGCATTAGCGGATATTTATCTATATATTCGCTTGGAGTGATTAATTTGAAATTACAATCATCATAGTAAATCTTTTTAAATAGAATGTATAGCCAATATGGACCTTCATACCACCAATGACCATAAAGTTCTGCATCATATGGGCATAATATTATAGGTGGATTTCCCATGACGGGTGAGAGCTTTTCTATTTGTGCTTGTCTACTATCAAAGAAGTGTCCAGCTTGCTTTTCTGCAGAGTCTTTAGCCCACTGAATGTTATAATAATCTTTCTCGCAATCTTTTCCTGTAATTCTATGATATTTAATTCCAGTATGAACTCTAACTCCATTAGATGCAATATATGGCTTTATATAATCGTAATCTGCATCATAACCAATATCTCTATAAAATTCTCTATAGTTGAAGTCTCCAGGATAGCCGTTTATTGAGCTCCATACCTGCCTTGATGATTCCATATCTCTACCAAATGCTATGACTCCTTGAGGAGATACTATTGGAGCATATGTACCGTATACAGGGGTGGGTTTAGCGTATAAAATTCCATGAGATTCGGTAATTATATAATCTATGCCAAATTCCTTTAAATATTTGTCTGCTTCTGGAACATATCCACATTCAGGAAGCCAAATACCGCGTGGTTTTTTACCAAAATATTTCTCGTAAGTTTGTACGCCAACAGCAATTTGTGCTTTTACAGTTTGCTCTGTAACATATAAAATTGGGAAATACCCATGGGTTGCACCACAAGTTATTATTTCCAAAACTCCAATGTCCTGAAAATGCTTAAATCCTTGGATTAAATTACAATTATATACATCTTTAAATACATGCAAATCATTTGTGTATCTATTTAAATAATATTTTGACAGATCATTTAATCTGCTGTCATATTTTGTTCTTTCTACTTCTTTTTCACAAAGCTCAATATGAGTTTTTAAATACTTAATATATCTTTTTTGCAAAAGTTTATTGTCTAGCATATTAAGAAGAGGGGGAGTAAGTGACATTGTTATTCTAAAGTCAACTTTTTCCTCCTCTAATTTCTGAAAATTTAAAAGAAGTGGTATATATGTTTCAGAGATGGCTTCATAAAGCCATTGCTCTTCTAAATAATCTTCACTTTCAGGATGATGGATAAATGGTAAATGTGCATGTAGTACAAAGCTTACATATCCTTTTTCTTTTGTCATATTTATTCATACCTTTCTTAGTTTATATAATTCTATTTATTATAGTTTCTAAAGTCCGTTCCATCTTGCTGGTAGATATATATTTAAAATCCGCCTCTATCAAAGCTGTCACATATATTTTGTACTTTCCACGTTTTCGAGTAAAAAATATATGTGACACGTGAGGCTACATAGTATAAGATATCATCACGTGGAACTACTTTGATAAGAATTATGAATTCTTACTTAAATATAGAACTGTTAGAAGAAGATAGATTCAGTTTTATATTACCAGCTACTAAATCTTCTATATTTATTTCTCCGTTATATATTTCTTTGTAAAATTCATAAATATCGTATACTTTGCCAAGATTTTTGATAAATGTAATTGAAGATATTTCTTTTTCCTCAATATAGTTATTTTTAATATTCTTAAAGAATACCGATTTGCCAAGCTTATCAAATAAAATATGGTCATTAGGCATTTGCATATCATTTGAAGTAGTAATATGAATAAAGTTATCTGTATTAGAATTATATTCTATTGGACGTCTGCCAAGTTCTACTACATAGTCACAGTCTGCATCGTTTATATGCAAATACCAGCTATTTGCGAAATCGTTTATTTCAACCTCGAAAGAGTAATTCATTGTTCTATTTGTTATGATAAGTACTGGCTTAGTTGTATTAAAGAAATTTTCTCCATATTTTTCGATATATGAATTTCTATCATCATCTGAAATATCCCAATATATAAAAAGCATATTAGGTGTTTGTGCCAAGATTTTTACAACAGTTTCATTATATCTATATGGTAAATCGTAATACTCAACAGTTGAAAGTTCCTTTTTTACAGATTTTTTAGAACTAGACTTTGAATTTGTAGTCTTTTTAGCTGAAGCTTTCTTTGCTACACTAGTTTTTGTTGCAGTACTTTTTTTAGTAGCAGAGTTGCTAGTAGTACTTGAGGTGGCAGCAGCTTTTTTTGTTGAGCTTTTTCTAGAGGCAGTTTCATCATCAGCAAGCTTTGCAACAGATGAATTGCTTGCTATATTTTTTGTGTTAGGTGATGCTTTAGCTACTTTCGAACTTGTGACCGACACATTGGCCTCAATAGATTTATTAGAAGATGTTTCTTTTTCTTTAGACTTTGCATTTGATTTAAATTCTTTTTTATTCTCAATTTTTAATAAACTTAGTATTTTGTTTTTTAGTTCTTCTTTAGATTTCCTTGGCATGCTTTTCCTCCGTACATAAAATATTCTACTATATAATATATCAAATGCTAAATAATTTCAAGTAAAAAAAGAAAAAATTTTCAAAACATAATTGTGTTACTACTACGAAAACATAACTATAATTCGAAATTTTTCAAAGCAGTATCTAGTTTTTCCTTATTTTTTTCGGTTAATTCCACTAAAGGGAGTCGTGGAATGCCACAGTTAAAGCCGATTTTGTTCATTGCATATTTTACTGGAATTGGATTTACTTCTGTAAATAATGCATCAATCAAAGGGATTGCATAGAGTTGTGATGCACATGCTTTTTGCCAGTTGCCAGAAAGATAGTCTGTAACTATGTTGTGAACGAATTTTGGGTGTATGTTAGATAGAACAGAGATAACACCTAATCCGCCAAGAGAAAGAATTGGAACGATTTGTTCATCATTTCCAGAATATATTGCAAGCTCGTCTTGACATAAATGTGAAATTTTTGCGACTTGCGATATATTTCCACTTGCTTCTTTTATTCCAACAATGTTAGGAATTTTAGCAAGTTCTATACAAGTTTGAGGCTCAATATTAATTCCAGTTCTGCTTGGTACATTATATAGAATAATTGGAAGCTTTACATTTTGGGCAATTTCTGTATAGTGCTTTATAAGGCCGGCTTGTGTAGTTTTGTTGTAATAAGGAGTAACAATAAGGAGACCATCTACTCCAACACTTTCTGCATATTTAGACATGGAAATTACATCTTTAGTGTTGTTTCCACCAGTTCCAGCTATAATAGGAACTCTTTTGTTTGCAACTTTTACACTAAAATCAATTACAGATTTTTTCTCTTCTAAACTCATTGTTGATGATTCACCTGTAGTACCACAAATTATTAGGCTATCAACACCTTCTAAAATCTGAAATTCAATTAATTTTCTAAGTTCTTCAAAGTTTATTCCATCATTTGTAAAAGGGGTAACTAGAGCTGTTCCACAACCTTTAAAAATAACTTTTTTCATAAAAAATACCATTCCTTTCTTGCTTTGCTCAAAGGTACGCATAGTTATAAAAGAATATTCTTTCAAACTAACCTTCATTCGAGCAATTTATACTATAACAAAATTTAAATTAAAAACCGCTATATTGCGAGAGTGAAAGAGATTTATTAAGATGTAGAAAATTGTATTTCATATAACTTAATAAATAGCTGGAATTGCTATTGCTTTTATAAAATATATTTAGAAGTAGAAAAAAATATGATTTGTAAATAAAATTATAGGGTAAAAAATGTTCTGATAATATTTGAAAACAGAATAAAATTCTTACATTTTTACCCTAATAAAATCAATAAAGAGATTGACATAATTTAAAAGACATGTTATATTAATATATGTACTACAGTTGAAAGGAGGATCAATTAAATGGTTGATCTACAGTACGAAATGTCATGTAAGGCTGACCTTAAACGGGCAGTTATAAGAGCGTTGCAAAACCGTAAGGTTACGAATGTGCGTGAACTGTCTAATGTGGTCATCGTGTATGTAAAAGAGATCTTCGGCTCTCTTGGGACAATCGATGCAGTGGTCTTCAAGACCATTGGCATATTGATTGAATCAGAAGAAGAGAAAATCAAATTCAAACTTTTTATGACCGACAAGTTTGAAAATACTTGTTACGGAGATGAAATGTGGCTGGAAAAGCCTGCTGGAGTTGAAACAGATCTCGAAATGATTGGCCAGTATTTTAGAAAGCTTGGTCTTGAAACACGTTTGCTATATTTGGCCGAAGCCGAAAAAGGGATTGTCCTTGAATTGACAAATTTTTAACTTGTAGTACAAGTTAAAAGGGAGGGGACTCAACTTGAAGTTGGGTCCTCTTAAAATGGAAAAGTTAGTGTTTAAATCTATTGAAAAATTCAGAAAAAAATGATAAAATTATTATGGTTTACAATCCAAATAAAACAATCCGAAAATCAATTACTAAGCGTTATATAAAGCTTTATTAATAGTGAAATTGTATAAATTATATATTTATACACAATAATCACACAGTTTTATACATAAATAAAAGTTCTTGTAGAAAGAACAAAATATTAAATTTAAAGGAAAGGAGATTATGGTTATTTAAGTTATTAAATATATCATACAAGGTAAAATGTTAGAATTAATAGATATATGTTTTTCAAGAGACAATAAAAATATACTAAAAAACGTAAATTTAAAAATAGACAATAATAAAATGATTGTTATCACAGGGCCAAATGGCTCTGGAAAGTCGACACTTGCAAAAATTATTATAGGAATTGAAATGCCAGATGCAGGTAAGATAATTTTTGATGGAGAAGATATAACAAAACTATCTATAACAGAAAGAGCAAAAAAAGGAATAGGTTTTGCTTTTCAACAACCAGTTAGATTTAAAGGACTAACTGTAAAAGATTTAATAGAAATATCAGCAGGAAACAGCATTAAGGTGTGTGATGCTTGTGATGTACTAGCTGATGTTGGACTTTGTGCACAAGAATACCTAAATAGAGAAATAAATAGCGAACTTTCAGGAGGAGAGTTAAAAAGAATTGAAATAGCAATGCTTGCAGCCAAGAAGTCTAAGCTTACTATTTTCGATGAGCCAGAGGCAGGTATTGATTTGTGGAGCTTCAACAACTTAATATCAGTATTTGAAAAAATACATGATGATATTAAAGGCTCAATAGTAATTATATCTCATCAAGAGAGAATACTAAATATAGCAGATGAGATAGTATTAGTATCAAATGGCAAGGTGGAAAAGCATGGACCAAAAGATGAAATGTTGCCACAGATTTTTGGGAAGGTGAGGCCTTGCCATAAGATGAAGGAGGTTGAAAAATAATTGCATTTTGGCGTTGTTGAACTTTGCTTCGAAAATCCTTTGGCGTAGCACAAAGTACGCCTCCGGTTTTCTTGCTTGTTCGCCTAGCCAAAAGTACAATTATTTTCCAACCAATTAATAGTAAATGAGAAAGGAGAATTAGATGGATAAGATAGAGAAGGATTTGCTAAAGCAAATTGCAGATATAGAGAAGACACCAATGGGAGCATACAATATTAGAGAAAATGGAAAAGGTGTTGCAAGAAATACAACTGCAAATATTGATATAGTAACAAAACAGGACAAGCCTGGAATAGATATAATAATAAAGCCAAATACTAAAAATGAGAGTGTGCATATTCCGGTTATATTAACACAAGGAGGACTTAATGACTTGGTATATAATGATTTCTACATAGGAGAGAATGCAGATGTGGTTATAGTTGCCGGATGCGGAATTCATAATAGCACATGTGATACAGCTCAGCATGATGGAATACACACATTTCACTTGGCAAAAGGAGCAAAAATAAAATACATTGAGAAACATTATGGAGAGGGAGAAGGAACAGGAGATAGAATTTTGAATCCTCAAACCATAATAAACTTAGATGAAGATGCTTCAATGGAAATGGAATCAGTGCAAATAAAAGGAGTTACATCAACAATAAGAGAAACATATGCAAATATGAAAAAAGGAAGTAGTTTAGTTATTTCAGAAAGAATTATGACTACAGGAAAACAAACAGCAAAAACAATTTTTGATGTAAACTTAGACGGAGAAGACTCGAGCGTACATGTTGCATCAAGGTCAGTCGCAGAAGACGACTCAGTACAAGAGTTTATATCAAATGTAAAAGGAAACATAAAATGTTTTGGACATGTTGAATGTGATGCAATAATTATGGGAAATGCAAAAGTTATATCAGACCCAAAAATAGAAGCAAATAATGTTGATGCAAGCCTAATACATGAAGCAGCAATTGGCAAAATTGCAGGAGAGCAACTTATAAAGCTAATGACACTTGGCTTAACAGAAAAAGAAGCAGAAGAGCAAATTATAAATGGATTTTTGAAGTGAGTTTACACTTGGGGACATTCATTTTTGTCCAAGAACTTGGACATTTGGGACACTCCTAAAGCGTAAAATAAAGTTTACAGTTGGGGACACGCCTAAAGCGTCAAATAAAATTGACAAAAAGGAGTGTCCCAAGTGTAAAACTAAGAGAAAAGCAACCTTTCAACAATTTGCACTGCATTTGTTGCAGCGCCCTTACGAATGTTATCTGCAACAACCCAAAGATTAATACCAGATTTAACACTATAGTCTCTACGAATTCTACCCACGAATACTTCGTTGTGCCCGCATGCATTTATAGCTAATGGGTATTGAAACAAAGGGGACGGAGTATTTGTTTCAAAATTGTTTTTATGATTAATATTATCTATTGAGTTGTTTTTTATGTTATCTAGGTTATTGTTATTGTTTGTATTATTAGAAAATATATTGTCTTGCACAACAACTCCAGGAGCATTTGATAGAGTTCTAAATACTTCATCTAACTCAAACTCATTTTCAAATTCAACATTTATACTTTCACTATGGCAATTAAAAACAGGAACTCTTACAGCAGTTGCTGTTATTTTTAAATCAGGTCTTTTTAATATTTTTCTAGTTTCATTTATCATTTTTTCTTCCTCTTTAGTATAACCATTTTCCATAAAAACATCAATTTGTGGCAAACAATTAGAAAAAATAGGGTAGTCAAACTTCTCAAGTTCATATGCTCTGTCTGTCATATAATTTCTTATACCATTTTCTAAATCTGTTACACCACTTCTACCAGCACCAGATACAGCTTGATAAGTAGAATACACAATTCTTTTAATTTTATATTTGTCATCAAGCGGTTTCAATGCGACTACAGCTTGAATGGTAGAACAATTAGGGTTTGCAATAATACCACGATTATGCTCTATCTCTTCAGGATTTACTTCAGGAATTACTAAAGGAACATCCTTATCCATTCTGAAAGTACTGCTATTATCAACAACTATGCAGCCTTTAGAAGCGGCAATAGGAGCGTATTTCTTTGATACACTACCACCAGCGCAAAAGATAGCAAAATCAAATCCACTATCAAAAGAAAGCTCATTTAAACCTTGAATTATGTAGTTTCTATCCATAAATTTAATTTTCTTTCCAGCCGATTTTGCAGAAGCAAAAAGCACATATTCAGATATAGGCAAATCTTTTTCTTCTAAAACTTTTAATACAGTTCTACCAACTAATCCAGTAGCACCAACAATTGCTAATCTATATTTTTTCATATACGACCTCCATTAATATTACATAAAAATTATCTTCATAGGTATATTATGAAAAATAACAGATTATGTTACTAAATGAGAATATTACAAAAATGTTACAGAAATATTACATTTATATTACATTTTGCTAAAAGTGTTGAAAAAAAGATACTGGTAGTATAAAATTAAGATAAACTACGAATATATTTTTTAGAATTAAAAATGTATAAAATAAAGGAATATTGTACAAACTAAAAGAAAAACAATTACAAGAGATATTACATAGCAATGATAATACATAAATATAAACTTGTGATAATAGAAAAATGAGGAGGAACTAAAAAGATGAGAGAAATTGAAATGCAGAAAAACCAAAATTTAAAAACAATTCAAAAGGCACAAAATGGAATAACACTTGTAGCGTTAGTAATTACAATCATTATAATTATTATTTTAGCAACGGTAACAATAAATATGGCATTTGGAGATAATGGACTTATAACTCAAGCACAAAAAGCAAAAGATATGACAGCAAATTCGATAGCAGCAGAGCAAGAAGGAATGAATAGTGTTTTAAGTGAGTACTTGAATGTAATGGCAGATGATAGTGAAATACCAGCACCAAATCCACCAGAAGAAGAAAAAAGTGAAGTAGCAGATGCAATAGATAATAACACACAATATGCGGAAACAACACAAATAACAGATGATTTAAAAAATTCAGTGTGGATACCAGGAGGATTTCATTTAGCATCAGATAGTGGAACGAGTGTAGAAGAAGGCATAGTAATAGAAGATAATACAGCAAATAAAAACCAATTTGTATGGATACCAGTAGGAACATATAAAACAAGTAGTGGAAGTAAAACAAATGAATTAACAAGAAGACAATGGGCAAATCAAAATGTAGTAGCAGAACCAACACCAGTAAGTGGAGATGATGCAATAGATACTTACTATTATGGAGAAGGAAGTACTCAATATACTTCAGTAGCAAAAAATCAAATAGGAGCATTTAAAACAAGTGCAACAAATCATGGTGGTTTCTATATAGGACGATATGAGCAAGGAAGTGGCAATGTGATTAAAGCAGGTGTAGAGCCTTATGGAGATGTAACAAGAGACCAAGCAAAGTCATATGCAGAAAGTATGTATAGTGGAAATGCATCAATAAAAGCGACAGCGCAGTTAATAAGTAGTTATGCATGGGATACAGCATTAAATTTTATTTGTCAAACAAATACAGCAGGATATGTATTAGCGACAACAACAGATGATGCATATGGAAATATAGGGACAAATAATAAACAAAATACAGGAGCATACACAGCAGATAATTATAGTAATATCCATGATTTACTTGGAAATTGTTTAGAATGGACAACAGAGTATTCGAGTTACAACAGCGTTCCTTGCGTTTATAGAGGTGGTTACAACGGCGGCGGCTACGCGGCCGACCACGGCCGCGGCAATGCGCCTACCAGTGGCAATACCATCAGTTTCAGGGTCCAGCTTTATTTGTAGGTCTGAACGCTGCTAGAAATAGTAGAGAAATAGGAATAAAGGAATGAATAACAAACAGGTAGTGTATTTGAACATACGTCTACCAAACGTCAGTAAACATAAAATACAAAATTAGAAAAATTCGCCAAAAGTGTTGACTTTTGGCTTTTTTCATTATATAATTATAGTACTAAATTGCTCGTGCCTCGCAACGGAACGAAATAAAAGAATTGCAAAAA
>CAKNQJ010000029.1 GCA_930990645.1 uncultured Clostridium sp.
AAGATTTTGTTGTAAATCTTATTAATTTATAAATATATTATACGAGAAAGGAAGACTAAAAATGGCTGATAAGAAAGAGAAGGTTAAAAGAGATATAGGAAGAATTGCTATAAAAATTATTGCTGCAATACTTGCAGTAGTAATGATATTAGCTGTAGGAGCAACTTTAGTATATTATTTAACAGTTGCATAAAATAGTAACAATTCATAATTATTGCATCTAAGTATTTCCACGAGGTAGATTATACTATGTAGTCTCACGTGTCACATATATTTTTTACTCGAAAACTTGGAGAGTACAAAATATATGTGACAGCAAGATGAGGCGGATTTTAAATATTTATATCTACCAGCAAGATGGAACGGATTTTAGAAAATAAATTGTAATTAATAGAAAAATAATAAAAGAGGAAAAACATATGGACTTTTTTTCGATAAATTTTAATGGACTTTGGACTAGTATTACTGGGTATATTAACGACATAGCAAATAATCCTTTTAGGCTAATTATATTTATACTAGATATTTTGATTGTAGGATATATAGTCTATAAGTTTATTAGGTCTGCTAGAAACTCAAGAGTTTGGCAATTGCTAAAAGGAATAGTATTAATTTTAATAATAACAATCTTAAGTGGAATATTTGAATTTAGAATACTTAATTGGTTATTAACCATATTTACAACATATGGTGTGATTGCACTTATGGTAATATTTCAACCAGAATTAAGGAGAATGCTTGAGCAACTAGGAACAAATAAATTTACTAGATTTTTTGGAATTGGGCTCGAGAAGAACTTGGAAACCAAGACAAAGGAAGACATCTATAAAGTGGTTATTGCAGCTAAAGAAATGTCTAATTCAAGAACTGGTGGATTGATTGTATTTGAAAGAGATATACAGTTAAATGATATTATAGATACAGGCGTGAAAATAGATGCTGATGTATCTCCACAATTAATAGTAAATTTATTTGTACCAAGAACTCCATTGCATGACGGAGCAGTGATTATAAGCAAAAATAAAATTGCGGCAGCTGCATGCATTTTGCCACTATCTGATGATAAGAATATTTCAAAGGCCTTAGGAACAAGACATAGAGCAGCACTTGGGATTTCTAGAGAAACAGATGCAATAGCAGTTGTTATATCTGAAGAAACAGGAAAAATTTCAATTGCAAAAGATGGTACATTAATTGCAGATTTAAAAGAAGAAGCTTTAAAAAATATTCTTATAAAAAATCTAGTTACAAAGCAATTTGGAAATGAGCAAAATTCAAAGAAACATGTACCAAAATTTTTTAAAGATAATAGAAAGATAAAGAAGAAATCTACAAAAAAAATTGAAAATGAGATTAATGAAGAAAACAAAAACAAATAAAAACTATATAGACAGGCTAGAAATTGATTGTTGCAATTAAAGTCTGTCTATAATGTTGTAAGGCAATTTCAAACTGCAATAATTCAATAAATGCTTTAATTAGAAAAATACCAAAGATTTATACTAAAAATGTCACAAAATGGCCTGTCCCTTTTGTGACAAGAAAGGAAATAGAAATGAGAAACATTAAATTAACCATAGAGTATGATGGAAAGGATTTTAATGGATGGCAAAAGCAGCCAAACAAATTAAATATACAAGGAGAAATAGAAAGAGCAATAGGGAGTATAACAGGAGAAAAAGTTGAACTTATTGCTTCCGGAAGAACTGATGCAGGAGTTCATGCATTAGGCCAAGTTGCAAATTTTAAGACAAATTCGAAAATGGATATAGACAAATTTCCGATAGCTATAAATTCTCAAGTGAAGAATTCGATTAGGATAAAAAATGCAGAAGAAGTTGATGAAAATTTTCACAGCAGGTTTAATTGCAAGAAAAAAACATACAGATATGTAATAGATAATTCGAAATATGGTACAGCGATTTATAGAAATATTTCATATCATATGCCAATAAAATTAAATGTTGAAGAAATGAAAAAAGCAATAAAATATTTTGAGGGAGAACATGACTTTAAAGCATTTAAATCAAGTGGCACAAGTAGCAAAAGCAGTGTACGAACAATATACAACGCACAAATACTTGTAGAAGGAGATAATATAGGAATAGATTTAACAGGAAATGGCTTTTTATATAATATGGTTAGAATTATAGCTGGAACACTGGTAGATGTAGGATTAGGAAAAATAAAGTCAGAAGATATACCTAAAATAATAGAGGGAAAAGACAGAACTAAAGCAGGCAAAACACTTCCACCACAGGGGTTGATGCTATTGAAAGTCGACTATGAGTGAGATGGTTGTGTATTATTATTTAAAACTTTTTATCGAACAATATATTTTTTTATTTTTATTTGAGTGCTAAAGGTGGAAACCGACAAGTTTACAAACTGTTAAGCGTAGCTTTTACAGTTTGTACGCAGTTGGGGGCCGAAAATAAAAAGAAAAAAATACATTGTTCGATTTTTATATTAATAAGTCACGAAAAAAGTGCTGTATACATAAAATATAGTAAAACTATAAAAATAAAGGAGAAAATTTTATGGATACATTATTATTATTTTTTGCAATTCCTGTAGCAATTATAATACTTTCTATAGTTTTACAGAAAATACTTAGATGCCCAATACTTGTAGCAGCAACTTTTTTTGCTATACTGTTGATAGTTGCATTTGCAGCATTTGATTCGAGCTTTTTAATATTTGTTATAATATATACAATACTTGCATATATTACTGCTGCAATTACCAGATTAGTTTGTAATCTAATTGCAAGATTTGCTGATTGTTTTGACAATGATGAAGGATGCATTTGTGGAAATAATAGTGGAAATGCTAGGATAGGTAGAAATAATTCAAATGGAAGAAGTGGAAACTGCTGCAACAATAATGCTAGAATAAGAATAGGCAATAACTGCAATTGTAACAATAATTGTAATGATGGAGACAATAATGACAACGATGAAAAAGGAGCAACTTTTACTTTAACAAGCTCACAAGCAGATCCAGTACTATTTTTAACAAATAGAAATAGCAACCCAAACTGCAACAATTGGAACATCAGAAATGGAGTTTCTAACAATAATAATTGCTGTTGTAGAAGAAGGTAGGTTACTAGATAATGGCTAATGTAAATTATAAGTCCGCGCAGGGAGTTTCTAATAAAAATAGCCGAACGGAGCAGGGAGCTCCGTCGGGACGAAGTGAGGATATTTTTATTAGAACTACCGTTGCAGGACTTGCATGATTCAAAAGCCATTATCTAGTAACAAAGGCAAATGCTAAATATTACAGAAATATTACAATCATATTACAAAAATATTACAATAATATTAAATTTTTATTACAAAATGATAATATTATTGTTTTTTTTTGTGAATTGTTGTACAATATTATATATAAAGAAATATTTTGTAAAAAAATAGGAGGAATATAGTATGGCAATGAATCCAATGCAAAGAAAGGCAAATAATTCATTTTTATTAGGTATTTTAATAACGTTATTAATTACAGGTATTATAATAGCATTTTTGATATTTCAGGTATCTAGATTAAATAGTCAATTAGAGGAAGAAGAAGCATTAAAGGTAAATGTATATGTAGTTACTGATACAATTAAGTCAGGTGAAAGTATGGATCCTAGCAAACTTAGTTTGATTGAAACAACCTTAGGTGCTGTTGATAGTAGTAATTTTGTTACAACTCTAGAATCATATGAGGCAGAAGATACTACAACAGGAGATATTGTTGAAGTTTATACTCAAAAGGCAAAAGTTGATTTGAATCCTGGAACAGTTCTTACTAATGACTTGATATATGAAGATGAGGCTTTAACAGCAGATGTTAGAACTCAAGAATATAATGTTATAACGCCAATGAGTCAATTAACAACAGGCGATTACATAGATGTAAGGTTAAGAACTCCAGAAGGAAGAGATTTAATAGTTGTATCTCATAAGCAAGTTACAATACCTGAATTAACTGATGGAACAGTTTCTGCTAACAATATGCTTATGGATTTATCAGAAGAAGAAACTTTAATGATGAGTTGTGCTATAGTGGAAACATATGAAATGAATGGTGCAAAATTATATGCAACAAAATATGTAGAGCCAGGAACACAAGCAGCAGCGACTCCTACATATGTACCAAATGATGAAACAAGAGCTCTTATAGAAAGAGATCCAAATATTGTACAAGAGGCTAAAAATGAATTGCTAAATACATTAAATGGTAACAGTGGATTAGTTAGACCAGGAATAGATAGTGCAACAAATAATGAAGATGCAGTAGATAATGTTGTATCAAAGACAGAGGAAGAAATTTCTTCACAACAAGATGAAAGAGAAGCATATGTTGAATCTTTAATTGAGTAAAAATAATTACATAGTGGTTATGTTATTATAACCACTATGTAAAAAGCATTTGTTGAAATTTGTACTACATTGAAAAAACACACAAATATACAAAAAATGAATTTATAAAAATACAGCAAACCATAAAATATTAAGAAGAAAACAGGAGGACAAAATGAGAAAAATAAGCTTTATTGGCGCATATGATAAGACAGATGTAATATTATACATAGCTAAAATATTAGTAGCAATGGACAAAAGAGTATTAGTAATAGATTCGACAATTAATCAAAAAGCAAAGTATGTAGTTCCAGTTATAAAACCAACTAGAGCTTATGTTACTGACTTCGAAAATATTGATGTAGCAGTTGGATTTAATAATTTCAACGATATAAAGCAATATTTGGGATATCCAATACATGCAGAATTACCATACGATATTGCACTCATTGATATAGACCAGTCTGAATGCATAACAAGTTTTAACATTACAGATGAAGATACAAATTATTTCGTCACAGGCTTTGATTTATATTCCTTAAAAAGAGGTCTAGAAATATTAAGTGGACTTACACAGATCCTACATATGACTAAAGTTTTATTTTCTAAAACAATGAGCAAAGAGGAAGATGATTACTTAAATTATTTGTCGTTAGGATATAAAATTGTTTGGAATGAAGAAAGAGTGTATTTCCCATTTGAGGTAGGAGATGAGACTGTAATAGCAGAAAATCAGAGAGTGTCAAAAATTAAGTTTAGAAAATTAAGTGAGCAATATAAAGAATCACTTATATACATTACTCAACAAATCTTAGGACAAGATGAATATTCAAAAATGAAAAAAGTATTTAAGCAATTGGAAAAAGATGTGTAATTATAAATGATAAAACAAATCAAAGCATATGAGACTTTTTTAGACAATAAAACAATATAGAATAATTGCACATAAAATGAAGAAGGGTGGAAAGCAAAATGGCAATTGTAACATATAGAAGTAATGAACTAAAAGAAACAGGTCAAACGTTATCACTGGTTGCAACAGCAACACAAATGGCGATTGAACATAGCTATAAAATATTAATAGTTTCAACCAATTTTAAAGATCAAACTTTAGAGAATTGCTTTTGGGAATTAGATAGACTTAATAAGCCAATCATAAATGAAAAGGGGCGTGCAGCAGTTGGAGTTGACTCTGGAATTGAAGGATTAATAAAAGTTCTTGCTGGCAATAAAACAAGTACCGAAATTGTTAGGAATTATGCTAGAACTGTTCTAAGGGATAGATTAGATATATTATTATCTCCAATTACAGAAGATTATCAAGAATACACACAGATTTGTTCAAAATATCCAGAAGTTTTAAGAATGGCAAACAGATATTACGACTTAGTTTTTGTTGACCTTTCTAGTAGAATGCATCTTGAGGAAGCTCAAGATATAATAAATGTGTCAGATATAGTAATGATAAATTTAACGCAGAGACTAAAAAATATTAATGATTTGATAGAATTAAGAGAAAACGATGAATTCTACAAAAGAAAAAATATTATGATGCTTTTAGGAAGATACGATGCTCATTCAAAATATAATGTAAAAAATGTAACAAGATACATGAAAGAGAAAAAGCAAATGCTAGCAATACCATACAATACATTATTTTTTGAGGCGTGTTCAGAAGGAAAAGTAATAGATTTCTTCTTAAAATTGAAAAATATAGATGAAAATGATAGAAATCATAATTTTGTTAGCGAAGCTAATAGGGTAGATGATGCAATAATTTTCAAACTACAAGAATTGCAAATGAAGATTTAATCCTTAGAAAGGAGTAAAAATATGTTAAACATATTATTAATAGCAATAGTTGTATTAGTAGCATTTATGTTATTATTTAACTTTATTAAGAAAAGAAAAAATGAGCAAGAAGAAGATGTGCTGGAAGTAGATGATAAGACATATACTCTAGATAAAATGGTTGAATTTGTAAAGAAAAGATTAGATGAAATTACAAAAATTAATCTTTATGATATAGGTCTTTCAGAAGAAGAACTAAAAAGAAGGAAAAATAAAAAATATGAATTAAAAAGAGCATTGAAAGGCTGTACATATGGTGATGTTAATGACAAAAAGTATATAAAAGAATTAATCTATGACCTACTTTACAAAGAGTATGGAGTAGATGAAACGAATGTTTCTAAAGCAATACCTTTTGATGTACCATCTCTTTTAACAGCACAAGATAAATTTGAAATTATACTATACATGTATAAAAATGAGTTTGGTTATGAAGCTTTATCACAAATAATTAAAAAGTATAACCTAGACCAACTTAAATATCTTGAAGGTGAAGCAAAACCTTGTTATGTTATTACAGAAGATGAGATTAACGATATTTATGAAAAAGAAAATTTTGTATTGACACTAGAAGATAAAATAAATGTTGTAGTACAAAGAATTTACCAAAAATACAAAGGTTATAGTAGTATTGATGAGATAAGGGATATGAACATAGATGGTATATCTGGTGGTGTATCTGGTCTTCCAGAGTCTTTCTTAAGCCAAGTTGCGCAAACAGATGGAGACTATTTAAGCCAAATTGCAGAGCATAAAGTTCCACGTGCTTGTGATAGTATTTGGATAATGTATTCAGGTAAATCAATAAGACTTGCATTCTTATCTTTTGGCTCTGAAGCAGAACTAAAAAGAGTTTGTCAAAACATATATAAATACAACAATCCAGGACAATTGTCTGATACAAATGGTTACAAAATCAATGAAATGAAGGATGGATCTCGTGTCGTTGTTGTTAGACCAAGTATGTCAGAAACATGGGCTTTCTTTGTAAGAAAGTTTGACGTAAAGCGTGCAGCACTAGAACAAATTATACATGGACCTGGAAAAGAAGAGGCAATTGATTTACTAAAATACTTAGTAAAAGGAGCAAGAATTATATCGCTAACTGGAGAGCAAGGTTGCCGGAAAAACAACAATGCTTATGGCCATGATAGAAAATATATACGAAACTATGAACCTTCGTATTACAGAGACCGCATTTGAGCTTCACTTAAGGAAAATATATCCAACGAGAAACATATTATCAATGCGTGAGACGGAAACAGTTTCTGGACAAGACTGTTTGGACGTTCAGAAAAAGACTGACGGCTCTGTTAATATAATCCGGAGAGGTTGCAACAGACCCCGTAGCATCTTGGATGATACAATCTGCGCAGGTTGCATCAAAGTTTACATTATTTACTCACCACGCTAAAACATTCCCAGACTTAGTTACGGCACTTCGTAATTCAATGCTTAGAGCTGGTGTGTTCAGAAATGAAAAAACAGCAGAAGAGCAAGTTGTGCAAGTTTTAAACTTTGATATCCACTTAGTTAAGGACTTTAGGGGTAGAAGATACATAGAAAGAGTAACTGAATGTGTTCCTGTTGAAGACAAAAACGAGTATACGTTTGATTATAGAAAAGAAAAAACATTAGAGGGAAAACTAGATAAATTTATGGATAATGCAACAATGTTCTTTACAAAAAGTACTAACAAAGAATTATATAAATATGTGAATATATTGGAATATCACGATGGATCATATGTACTTACAAATCCAATATCTGAACATAATATAACTGAAATGCGTAACAATATGGATGAAAGTGATATTGACGGATTTGCGGATTTCTTAAATAGAAATTGGGGAATAAAATTAAAAAGACTAGAAGATGAAGAAACAGAAGTATTTACTTTAGATAACAGTATACCAGCAATAGGCGAAAAAGCACCAGCAAAAAGAGGAAGAAAACCAAAAGCTACAAAATAATTAGCAAGGAGGGAGGCTTAAATAAATGTCAAATGATATATTAATGTATTTATTAATTGGTGTAGTAGCTCTCTTTGCTTTAGTTGTGATTGCATATTTAATACTTAGAAAGAAAATGCAATCTTCTGGTATTAGAGAAATACAACAGTTAAGAGCTGGAACAGAGGAAAAAAAGTTTACAAGTGAAATATTATACCAAAAGCTATATGTAAAATATTTAAAAATACCATTTATAAAAAGATATTTGTTAAAAATAAGAAGAAGACTTGAAATAATAAATATAGATGATGAATATTTAACAAGAAAACAAGCATCAAAGATATTAACAAATGCAATATTAATTATTATTCCATTAACAATCATAATTATATTAATGACTCATGAAAATACTTTACTTATGTGCTTTTTGTTGGTTTTCGAGGTATTTTTAGCAGATACTATTATAAATGGTATGGTTGATAAAATAGATAATAAATTATTGAAAGAGCAAATAAACTTTTTCTCAGAAATAAGACATGCATATCATGAATATAACATGGTTGAAGAGGCTATTTACCAAGTAGCGCAAGATGATGAAGAACCAGAAATGTCAAGACAAGCAGAAAAGATATATGAAGTATTAATTTCAAATGATCCGGAAGGAGAACTTGAAAAATACTATGATATAGCACCAAATGCATATTTAAAAGAATTTGCAGGTGTATCGTATCTTACAAAAGAGTTTGGAGATAGAAAAGTAGATGGTGCATCACTATACTTAAAGAATTTAAATAATATAACACAAGAAATGCAACTAGAGATATTAAAAAGAGATAAACTTGACTACGTATTCCAAAGCTTGTCTTTGATATCAATAGTACCTATATTATTTATGGAGCCAATAAAAAATTGGGCTGTATCTCAATTTAGTTTTACATCATCATTCTATAATGGAAGAGTTGGAATGATAATGCAAATATTAATATTAGTAATGACATTTGTATGTTATTTATTAACAAGGAAACTTAAAGATAACGGTTCTGTAAATATGAATACAAAGAATACAGAAAATCCTTGGCAAGCAAAACTATATAAAAATCCATTAATAAAGAAATTTGTTAATTTATTCATTCCAAAGCAAGGAACAAAAGAATATAGAAAATTGCAACAAGATATGAAGGATGCAGCATCAAAAGATAAAATGGAATGGATTTATATAAATAGATTATGCCTGTGCATAGTTACATTTATTGCATCTTTAATTATTATAATGTACTTGCATAGCATGGTAATACAAAATGTATATACAGATCCAACTGCTGATTATGATCTGATAGGTGGAATGACTGAAAAACAAACTAAAACAGCTATGGAACTTACTGAGTCTGATAATGACTATATTTACCATTTTAAAGATGACCCTGATGTAACACAAGATGATATTGCAAAAGAGATGGAAAGAGGTAGACTAAATGAAGATTATGTAAGCGCATCAGATGAAGAAATACAGGTTGCTGCAGAAAGAGTGCTTGGAAAAATACAATTAGTAAATAGTGAGAATATGCAATGGTTTGAAGTGCTAATAGCAATGGTATTGGCAATAATTGCATATAATGCACCGATTTTGATGCTAAAATTCCAAGCTAAAATGAGACAACTTGAGATGGAAGATGAAGTAATGCAATTCCAGACAATTATATTAATGCTTATGAGAATTGAAAGAGTAAATGTTGAAATTATTTTGG
>CAKNQJ010000030.1 GCA_930990645.1 uncultured Clostridium sp.
AAAAATCTGATGTGTAAATACTTTTTGTATTCCACACACCAGATTATACACTATCGCAGATTTGATATTGGAAAATTCGTTATTAGAAAAATTTATTCTCCAACTCTTGCATTTGCTGTAAAACTATGGTAAAATACTGTATGTAAAAAATTTACCTTATACTTAGTTTTAGGAAATCACACCACTTTAACTCAGTTTAAGGAAATAAAAAATATAGGAGGTGTAACTATGACAAAAGAAAGAAAACAAGAAGTTATTGAAACATATAGAAGAGATGAGAAAGATACTGGTTCTCCAGAAGTTCAAATCGCTCTTTTAACAGAAAGAATCAATGAACTTACAGAACATCTTAAAGTTCACAAAAAAGATAACCATTCAAGAAGAGGTCTTCTAAAAATGGTTGGCTCAAGAAGAAACTTACTTAACTACTTAGCAAGAAAAGATGTTCAAAGATATAGAGATATAGTTGAAAAATTAGGATTAAGAAAATAGTTTAAGGCTGGACGTTTTGGCTTTTTATGCCTAAACGTCCAAATTTAAAGACGACAAATAGCACAGAAAATTAGTAGGTAGCTTGTATAATATGCTACTCGAGATGTGTGAAGCGAGAGAATAATTCATATATCAATATAACAAGAGCATAGTATAGAGGTTACAACTAATTTTGTGCTATTTACAATTCACGGATTACAGAAATATATTATATTCCGTTCCATCTTGCTGGTATACATATTTTGTATTCTCCAAGTATTCGAATAAAAAATATGTATACCACGTGGAACTAGAATCTGTTAAATTATAAAAAAGAAAGGAGTAGTACGAAAATAATTCGTACATGTGAAAGAAATGTTTAAAAGTTATAGTACAAAATTAGCAGGAAGAGATTTAACAATAGAAACAGGAAAAATTGCAGGACTTGCAAATGGAAGTGTAGTTGTAAAATATGGAGATACAGTTGTAATGGTTAATGTTACAGCTGCAAAAGAGCCAAAGGAAGGAATTGACTTTTTCCCTCTTTCAGTAGATTATGAGGAAAAGTTATATTCAGTAGGTAAGATACCAGGAAGTTATACAAAAAGAGAAGGAAAGCCTTCAGATAAGGCAATACTTACATCAAGAGCAATAGATAGGCCTTTAAGACCTTTATTCCCAAAGGATTTTAGAAATGATGTATGTGTTACAGCAACAGTATTATCAGTAGAGCAAGACAACAGCCCAGAGGTTTGTGCCATGATTGGTGCTTCTGCAGCACTTTCAATCTCAGATATTCCATTTGGTGGACCAACAGCAGCAGTAAATGTTGGTTGGGTAGATGGAGAGATAGTTATAAATCCAACAGTTGAGCAAAGAGAAAAAAGTAAATTAACAGCAACTGTTGCGGGAACTTTAGAAAAGATAACAATGATTGAAGCAGGAGCAGATGAAATTCCAAATGATACAATGCTTGATGCGATAAAGAAAGCTCATGAAGAAATCAAAAATATTTGCCACTTCATATCAGATATCCAAGCTGAGATAGGAAAACCAAAATTTGAATATAAATCATTTGCAGTAGACCAAGAATTTTATCAAGATATAGTAGCAAACTTTAAAGATAGAATGTATCAAGATGTACAAGCTACAGATAAAGAAGTAAGAGATGCAAATATTGATAAAATTACAGAAGATATCACAGCATATATTGTAGAAAAATATGGTGAAGGAGCAGATGAAGAGAGAAAATCTGATATAGCAGATAGCGTTCATGACTTAGAAAAAGCATGCGTTAGAGAGATGATATTAGAAGAGCATAAACGTCCAGATGGAAGAAAAATAGATGAAATAAGACCACTTTCTTGTGAAGTAGGACTTCTTCCAAGAGTACATGGAAGTGCACTATTTACGAGAGGTCAAACTCAAGTAATGTCAGTTGTAACACTTGGAATGATGAGCGAAGAGCAAATGCTAGATGGAATAGATGAAGAAGAATCAAAAAGATATATGCATCAATATAACTTCCCATCATACTCAGTAGGTGAGGCAAGACCATCAAGAGGACCAGGTAGAAGAGAAGTAGGACATGGTGCATTAGCAGAAAAAGCATTAGTTCCAGTTATCCCATCAGAAGATGAATTCCCATATGCAATAAGAGTTGTATCTGAGGTACTTTCTTCAAATGGTTCAACATCACAAGCAAGTATTTGTGGAAGCACACTTGCACTAATGGATGCAGGTGTTCCAATAAGAAAACCAGTTGCAGGTATTTCAACAGGTTTAGTAACAGATAAAAATGATCCAAATAGATATATAATGCTTACAGATATTCAAGGAATAGAGGACTTCTTTGGAGATATGGACTTTAAGGTTGGTGGTACAAAAGATGGTATCACAGCTATACAAGTTGACATTAAAATTGATGGATTAACATATGACATTATAAAAGAAGCATTTGAAAGAACTAAAGTTGCAAGAGACTACATCTTAGATGAAATAATGCTACCAGTTATAGATAAACCAAGAGCAGATATTTCTAAATATGCACCTAGAATAGTTACATCACAAATAGCAGTTGACAAAATAAAAGATGTAATCGGACCTGGTGGAAAGATGATAAACAAGATAATTGATGAAACAGGTGTAAAAATAGATATAGAAGACGATGGCAGAGTTTGTGTATATTCAAATGATTTGGAAAGTGCAAATAAAGCAATGAAGATGATACAAGATATAGCAAGAGAAATTGAGCCAGGAGGAATATATGACGGAGTAGTAAGCAAAATAATGTCATTCGGTGCATTCGTAGACTTAGGCGGAGGCAAAGAAGGATTACTTCATATTTCAAAAATCTCTAGCAAAAGAGTAGAAAAAGTTGAAGACGTCCTTTCAGTAGGAGATGAAGTTACAGTAAAAGTTAGTGACATAGACCATCAAGGAAGAATAAACTTAAGCATGAGAGACTTAGAAGCAGGAAATAAAGAAGAATAAATTTGGACAAAAGGGACACTCCTTTTTGTCCAAGAAATTGGACGTTTGGGACACTCCTTTTCTTCCGAGTTTTGAACAAGAGACACACCTAGCTATTGTATAAATGTAGTAGGTGTGTTTATTTTTGATTACAATTCTATGTGAAGGTTAATATGGCTATGAATTGTAAGATGTGCAGACTTATAATTTTTATAATTTTACTAAAAGTATTGAAAAAGTAACATTAATAATATAAAATATAATCACAAGATTAATATTTCTTCTATGCAAAAAAATAGAGAAAGAGGGAAAATAAGTGCAAAAACAATCAAATAATGAAAAAAGACAGCAAGGTATTACATTAGTAGTATTGGCAATTACAATAATTGTTATACTAATTCTATCTACAGTAACAATTAACATGGCGTTTGGAGATAATGGCTTAATAAGACAATCTCAAGTTGCAAAAGATATGTCTGTGAATTCAACTATAGCAGAGGAAACAGAAATGAATAGGATAATGGAATCATATACAAATGTAATAGAAGAAGATAAAAAACTAGGAGCAGGTCCATATGTAGATAACGTGGTTACAAGTGCACCGGAATTGAGTGACGGAATGGTACCAGTGAAATGGAATGGAAGCAATTGGGTTAAAACAACCGAAAATGACCAAGATTGGTATAATTATGCTAATAAAGAATGGGCTAATATTGTGTTAACGCCAGAAAGCGGACAAAATGAAGGAAAAGATGCAACAGGAACAGTAGATGTATTTAATGAAGACGGAACATTAAATGAAAATTCAGCTTATACAATGTTAGTGTGGATACCAAGATATGCATATAGAATTACTAGTGGATGGCATAGCAATCAAACTGGCGATATTGAGGTAGTTTTTATAGATAAAAATAACATGGATAAAAATGGAGATACATATAACGGAACTTATGAGCAAGCAGTAGACGGTGTGTCATCTGGCGGGGCAATGAATAATTTTGTCCAACACCCAGCATTTACTTATGGTGATAACGAGTTAGATGGCATATGGGTAGGAAAATATGAAAGTAGCAATACGAATTGCAATACTGATATTTCAACAGGACAGCAAACTTATACAGGAAGCGAAGTATTAACAGTAAGAGCAGGAGTTACAAGTTGGAGAAATATAGCATCTTCAAATGCTTTTGATACTTGCTTAAATATGAATAATAATCCAGTTTATGGATTGACATCAAATGATAATGTGGTAGATCCACATATGATGAAAAATATTGAATGGGGAGCTGTTGTATATTTAAGTAAAAGCATATATGGTAAAAATGATGAAGAAATATGGAAGAACAACAATAGCAATTATATAACAGGGCAAGCTGGAAATGATGTGGCTGATGCTCAGAATACAGTAACTAACAATTATAATACGGAAAATGGAATGAAGGCAAGTACAACAGGAAATGTAACAGGTGTGTATGACATGAGTGGAGGTACATGGGAGACGGTTGCTGCATATGTAGATTTAGGAGAGAACAATGATACTGTGGGGCAATCTTTGCTAGAGGCAGAGGATAAATATGTTGATGTATATGTTAGTAGCGACAGTAATGAGCAACAAAGTAATTATGAAAATGCTTACAATAATTATGGAGATGCAATGTATGAAATTTCAAGTTTGGGCAGCGGAAACAATTCATGGTTTAATGATGGAAGTCAATATTTTTATGATACAGCACAATATATGCATAGAGGAGGAAGAATGGTGAGCGGCACTGATTCTGGGCCATACTTTTTTGGATATGCACGAGGAAGAGCAGGAGGAACAGAGACGTTTAGACTAGCTATGTCTGTAATGTGATATTACAGAGTAAAAAACAATTAAAATTTTCTTAAAATGGTTGTAAAAATTGTAAAAAATTGATATACTTATGGTATCGAAAAAATTGGACAAACTTTAAAAAAATATATATTATAGGAGGTATCGTTATGGACGAGAACAAAGAAGTAAATGAAATTACAAATGAGGTAAAAGAGGAGGTTGCATTAGAAAGCAATAATAATATTAAAATTGCTGATGATGTAATTGCTGTAATTGCAGGAGCTGCTGCATCAGAAGTGCCAGGAGTTGCTTCTATGGCAGGTGGATTTGCAGGAGGTATTTCTGAAGTATTTAGTGGAAAGAAAAATTTTGCTAAGGGTATTAAAGTTGAGGCAGGAGAGAAAGAGACAAGAATAGATGTTAACATTATTGTTGAATATGGTGTTAGAATTCCAGATGTAGCTTTTGAAATTCAAAGCAGAGTAAAGAAAGCTGTTGAAAACATGACAGGACTAAAAGTTGTAGATGTAAATGTTCATGTACAAGGCGTTAATACAGATTCAAATAATCTAGAAGAAGTAAAAACAGAAGACTCTAATAAAGCAGAATAAGGACAAGGCGACATTAGTCGCCCTTTGTTGGTAATGGAAAGGAATGAGATTAATTATGAAAACAATAGAAAAAATAACATTAGTACTTTTTTCTACGATAATGCTTATAATATCAGTAATATTATGTTTAGCAATATTTGGATGGATAGATACTGTAGATATAGGAAATGTTTTAAATATTGCTATTTCTAACAATGTGTCATCTAATGTTTTATTAGTGCTAAGCATCATATTTATATTACTAGCAATAAGATGTATTTTCTTTGATTCTAGCTCTAAAGCAAAAGAAGAATACAAAAATGGAATATTGCTTGAAAATGTAAATGGAAAGCTTTTAATCACAAAAGAAACTATAGAAAATTTAGTAAATGCTGTAGTTAAAGGATTTGATAGTGCAGAAGAGGTTACAACACAAATTGAATTAGATAATGAAAATAATTTAAAAGTGTTTGTTAACATGAGTGTTAAAGAAAATGCGGTTATCAAAGAATTGTCTACAAATCTTCAAAACAAGATTAAAGAAGCTATAAAGAAAGCTTCTGATCTAGAAGTTAAAGAGGTAAATATTAAAGTTAAGAATATAGAGCCAGTAAAAGAGGATATTGCGGGAGTTTAGAAAGGGAGTTGGCGATATGGATGATTTTAAAAGATTTATGTCTCAATATGGAGGTATGGTTATTGGAATAATAGTTGCTATAGTGCTATTGTTAACAAGATTTTACCTACTAATAATTGGGATTATACTGATTGTTGTATGTGGATATGCAGGACATTATATTCAACACAACAAAGATAATGTAAAAGATAGATTAAAGAATTTTATAGATAGGTTATAAAGGGGAAATAAAGCAAAATGAGTATGTCAGAAAATAGAAAAGTAGCATTTGAAATAGTATATAGTTTGGAAAATCAAAATACAAAATACGAAGATTATAAAGAAAATATTGATATGTTTTTTAAAACAAGAGATATACATGGAAGGGCTACAACGAAATATATTAAAGATGTAGTTTATGGTACAAAAAGACATGGAAAACAAATAAAAAAGCAAATAGAAAGTTGCTTGTCAGAAAAATGGAGTTATGATAGAATATCAAAAGTAGATATAGCTATTTTAGAAGTAGCAATTTTTGAAATATTGTTCTTAAAGACACCATACAAAGTAGCTATAAATGAGGCTGTTGAGATTGCAAAAGCTTTTGGAGATACAAAATCGCCAGCTTTTGTTAATGGTGTGCTTGCAACAGTTGTGAAGAACAATGGAGTGGTAGAAAACTATGACGTATAATCCAATAAGTGTAACAGATTTAAATAAATATATAAAGGATAAAATTGCAGGAGATGAAATGCTAAATAATGTACTTGTAAAAGGAGAAATTTCCAATTACAAACATCATTATACAGGGCATCTATACTTTACATTAAAAGATGAAAACTCTTTAATAAAATGCATAATGTTTAAAGGATATGCTGCAAATTTGAAATTTGAGCCAAGAGATGGAATGAAAGTAATGGTATTTGGCACAGTTTCTGTCTTTGAAAGAGATGGTGTGTACCAAATATATTGTAAAGCAATGCAAGAAGATGGAATGGGAAGCTTGTATAAGGCATACGAGGAAATGAAAGCAAGGCTTGCAAAAGAAGGACTATTTGACCAGAGTCACAAAAAGAAAATACCATTAATGCCAAAATGCATAGGAGTACTTTCATCAAATACAGGAGCTGTAATTAGAGATATAATTAATGTATCCACAAGAAGAAATCCAAATGTGTATATAAAACTTTTGCCAGTACCTGTACAGGGCGAAGGAGCAGCAGAAAAGATAGTTGATGCAATTAAAATTATGAATGAACAAAAACTTGCAGATGTTATAATACTTGCAAGAGGTGGAGGTTCATTAGAGGACTTGTGGCCGTTTAATGAAGAAATCGTTGCAAGAGCTATATATGATTCAGAGCTTCCAATAATTTCTGCAGTGGGGCACGAGACAGATTTTACAATAGCGGATTTTGTTGCAGACTTAAGAGCACCAACACCTTCAGCAGCAGCAGAACTTGCAGTTCCAAACATATCTGATATAGTTTTGAAATTGGAATCATATAATAATAGATATAAATTAGCTTTAAAGAAAAAAGTTGAATTTATGAAATTAAGATATGAGAAGTGCATGAATAGCAGAGTATTTAAAGAGCCAACGCAAAAAATAAATGAAAAATACATGATAATAGATATGAAAGTAAAATCAATGCAAAGCAGTATATCGAAAATATATAATGCAAAGAAAACAAATATGGTAAAGCATATTGCAAAATTGGATACGTTAAGTCCATTAAAGACTTTAACAAGGGGATACTCACTTGCGGAGTTTAATGGGCATGTTATAAAATCTGTTAGCCAAGTAAAAAAAGATGATGAGATAAACTTGCGATTATCAGATGGGAATATTAATGCTAGGGTGTTATGATTTACGGCTAGTTTTTTGAGGTAAAACAATGTATATTTTGTATTAGAAATAAGAAATATACATTGCTTGGCAATAGAGAAAAAACGTGAGTAGTAACAAGGTATTTTAATTAAAAAATTTAAACCAAAGGAGGAATTTTTATGAAGAAGAGTACAAAAACAATAATAGGAGTAGTGGTAATTATATTGCTTATAGCTGGTATTTCTTTTGCAGCATATGAAGCTACAAAATCAGAGCCAGTTGATATTGCAGAGGTTAATGAAACTGCAAATGAGGGGATGGAAGAGGCAAATATAATAAACGAAGTAACTGAAAATGATGTAGAAAACACTACTATAGAAAATGAAATTGCAAATGAAGTTACAAATGAGGTAGCTCAAAACGAAGTTGTTCAAAATACTACAACAGAGCAAAACGATGATGAAAATGAGGAATACATCGGAAGCGGCTCAGAAGTAGTTACTGGAACAAATGCTACTAGAGAAGAAAGAGCAGTAGAACTTGCTAAAGAATATTATGAGGAAACATATGGAAGCACAGATGGTGTATATTTTACATATGATTCTGTAAATGATGATGGGAGATACATAGTAATAGCAGGAGCTGCAGGAAGCGGTTCAAATAAGTTTATATTTGTTAACTTAAATACAGAAGAAGTAGCTGAAAATTAGGAAAGTTGAACAGAACAATTTCTAAAAAATGAAACAGAGAATAGTAGTTTTAATGAAAAATATTGAAGAAAAATAATAGAAAGGAATTTGACAAAATGGATAAAGAAGTTAGTTTTGAAGAAAATATGAAAAAACTTGAAGAAATAGCTGTAGAATTAGAAAAAGGAGACTTGGATTTAGACACTTCTGTAAAGAAATTTGAAGAAGGAATGAAGATTTCTAAAGAATGCAGTGAAATGCTAGAAAAAGCAGAAAAAAAGATTACAATGTTAATTAAAGGTGATGACGGAGAATTAACAGAAGAAAATTTTGTACAGAATGAGGAATAGGGGATATGAAGGAGTTTATTTTAGAATATAGGTATTTAATAGTACCATTTGCAACATGGTTTTTTATACAATTATTTAAACTAATATATGATTTAGTTACAACAAAACAATTTAATTTTAAAAGAATTTTAGGAGCTGGTGGAATGCCAAGCTCTCATTCTGCTGTGGTAGTAGCACTATGCACAATGATAGGAAAAAACTATGGAATTAACTCAGCTATATTTGGCTTGTCTGTAGTATTTGCATTTGTTGTGATGTATGATGCTGCAGGAGTAAGAAGAGCAGCAGGAAAGCAAGCTAAGCTTTTGAATAAAATAGTTCAAACACCAGGACTATCTAATGTAGAAGTAACAGAAAAATTACAAGAAGTTCTAGGGCACACTCCAATACAGGTATTTGTGGGAGCGTTTATTGGACTGATTGTGGGATTGATTTTTGGTTAGGATAGTTGAAAAATAATTTTTTGATTGAATTATCAAAACACTTTATTTACAATTTAAGATTTGTGTGATAAAATTATACATAATTTGAATATCTTACTAAATGTTGTAAGATATATTTCAACCATTAACAATAAATATTGTGACTGGAGGGACAACAATGAATGTTAATCTACCGTATGAAATTGGCACAGTATTGACAACAAAGGAACAGGGAAAAGTACAATATGATAGAGTAGACCACTATATTGTGGAAAACAAAATTCAGGTTGTATTGGAACTGTGTTATGAAACAAGTCCTAGATTATCTACACCGATAGACATCGAAGATTTGGAAAAGAAATGGGAGGTTTACAAACATTAAAAGTCAAGCAAAAAACTCATAAACAGAATTGTTAAGGAGAAAATAATGAAGAAAATCGCCGTAGTCATAGACTACGACGATTTTTTGTTGTATAGGAAAAATCGCCAGATTTTGACTATACAATAAGAAAAAT
>CAKNQJ010000031.1 GCA_930990645.1 uncultured Clostridium sp.
AAGTTACAAAATCAAAAGTAAGACGTGAAAGAATGGGACATATAGAACTTGCAGCTCCTGTAGCACATATATGGTATTTTAAAGGAATACCTAGTAGAATAGCACTTATGCTTGATGTATCTCCAAGAAATTTGGAAAAAGTAATTTATTTTGCTTCATATATAGTTATAGATAAAGGTTCAACAGATTTAGCAAAATGTCAAGTTTTAAATGAAAAAGAATATCATGAAGCTCAAGAAAAATATGGTAAAAATTCATTTAAAGCAGAAATGGGAGCAGAAGCTTTACGTAAATTATTAGAGCAAATTGATTTGGAAAAATTATCAACATCAATTAAAAAAGAGATAAAACGTGCAAGTGAGCAAAAAAAGGTAAAATTAGTAAAACGTTTAGATACAGTAGAGTCATTTAGAATATCAGGAAATAGACCTGAATGGATGATAATGAATGTTGTACCAGTTATTCCACCAGATTTAAGACCAATGGTTCAATTAGATGGAGGAAGATTTGCAACATCAGATTTGAACGATTTATATCGTAGAGTTATAAATAGAAATAACAGATTAAAACGTTTATTAGAATTAGGTGCACCAGAAATAATTGTACGTAATGAAAAGAGAATGTTACAAGAATCTGTAGATGCATTAATAGACAATGGTAGACGTGGTAGACCAGTTACTGGAGCAGGAAATAGACCTTTAAAATCATTATCAGATATGCTTAAAGGAAAACAAGGTAGATTCCGTCAAAACTTATTAGGTAAACGTGTTGACTATTCAGGACGTTCAGTTATCGTAGTAGGACCAGAACTTAAAATTTATCAATGCGGACTTCCAAAGGAAATGGCAGTAGAATTATTTAAACCATTTGTAATGAGAGAATTAGTAGGTCGTGGAATTGCTCAAAATATCAAAAATGCTAAAAGAATGGTTGAAAGATTAAGACCAGAAGTATGGGGAATATTAGAAGAGGTTATAAAAGACCACCCTGTAATGTTAAACCGTGCTCCAACACTACATAGACTTGGTATTCAAAGCTTTGAGCCAGTACTAGTAGAAGGTAGAGCAATCAAACTTCACCCACTTGTTTGTGAAGCATTTAATGCTGACTTCGATGGTGACCAAATGGCAGTTCACTTACCACTATCACCAGAAGCACAAGCAGAATCAAGATATTTAATGTTATCTACAAATAACTTGCTAAAACCACAAGATGGTAAGCCAGTTGCTACACCAAGACTTGATATGATTTTAGGTTCATATTATTTAACAATGGTATTAGATGGACAAAAAGGAGAAGGAAAATACTTTAAAGACCCAGATGAAGCAATAATGGCATATGAAAACCATGATGTCGGAATACATGCTAAAATATTTGTTAGAATAACAAAAGAAATAAATGGAGAGTTAAAATCTAAAAAAATAGAAACAAGTGTTGGAAGAATCATCTTCAATCAAGGAATTCCACAAGATTTAGGATTTATTGATAGAAAAAAAGACCCATTCCAATACGAAATTGATTTCCCAGTTATGAAAAAATCAATGGGAACAATAATTGAAAGAGTAATTAGAACTCATGGACTAACAGAATCAGCAGAAGTAATTGACTATATCAAAGCATTAGGATTTAAATATTCAACTTTAGCAGGTATTACATTCTCAATGGATGATGTTCAAGTACCAGAAGCTAAAAAAGGATTACTTGCAGAAGCTGATAAGAAAGTTGAAAATATTAGAAAACAATATGCAAGAGGTTTAATTACAGATGAAGAAAGATATAACGCTGTAATTGATGTATGGGAAAATACAACAAAAGAAGTAAGTAATGCAATGGAAGATAATTTCGACGAATTAAACCCAATATATATGATGGTTAAATCTGGAGCCCGTGGTAATATGAACCAATTAAGACAAATTGCAGGTATGCGTGGTCTTATGGCTAGTACTACAGGTAAAGCAGTTGAAATTCCAATTAAATCTTCATTTGCAGAAGGTCTAGATGCCCTAGAATACTTTATTTCTGCCCATGGAGCTCGTAAAGGACTTTCAGATACAGCTTTAAGAACAGCAGACTCTGGATACTTAACAAGAAGATTAGTTGACGTATCACAAGATATAATTGTTAGAGAACATGATTGTGGAACAGATGATGGAATCATTGTTTATGACATTAAAGATGGACAACAAGTTATTGAAAAAATGGAAGAAAGACTACTTGGAAGATATGTCGTAGAAAATGTATATCATCCAGAAACAAAAGAATTAATTGTAGATACTGATACAATGATTACAGAAAAAATAGCAGAAGAAATAGTAAACGCAGGAATTGATAGATTAAAAGTACGTTCAGTACTTGGATGTCATTCAAAACATGGTGTATGTCAAAAATGTTATGGTATGGGACTAGCAAGAAGAGACTTAGTATCAATTGGTGAAGCAGTTGGTATTATTGCAGCACAATCAATTGGTGAGCCTGGTACACAGCTTACTATGAGAACAATTCACTCTGGTGGTGTAGCTGGTGTTGCCGATATTACACAAGGTTTACCAAGGGTTGAAGAGCTATTTGAAGCTAGAAAACCAAAGGGACTTGCAATTATTACTGAAATAGCAGGAAAAGTTAAAATAAAAGAAACTAAGAAGAAAAAAGAAGTAATAGTTAAAGGTGAAGATGAAGCAAAATCATATACAATACCATTTGGTTCTAAAATGAAAGTTAAAGATGGAGATATGGTAGAAGTAGGAGAACCTTTAATCGAAGGTTCTATAAACCCAGCGGAAATCTTAGCAATAAAAGGACCAGAAGGAGTATATGAATACCTAATTTCTGAAGTACAAAAAGTATATAGAAATCAAGGTGTTGATATTAATGACAAACATATCGAAGTTATCGGAAGACAAATGCTTAAAAAAGTTAGAATTGACGATAATGCAGATACTGATATGTTCCCAGGTTCATTAATAGATATGTATGAATTTGAAGAAAGAAATAAACAAGCAGTAGCAGAAGGAAAAAGACCTGCAACAGGAAAAAGAGTATTACTTGGAATTACAAAAGCATCACTTGCAACAGATAGTTTCTTATCTGCAGCTTCATTCCAAGAAACAACAAGAGTTCTTACAGAAGCAGCTGTTAAAGGTAAAGTAGACGACCTAGTAGGATTAAAAGAAAATGTTATCATTGGTAAATTAATCCCTGCTGGAACAGGAATGAAAAGATATCAAAACATACACATAAACACAGAAAAAGAATCAGAATGAGAAAAATAGGGACGGAGCAATTTTGTATCATTTGAGACAAAATTGCTCCGTCCCCTTTTGTCTCATTTTTGCTTTCAGGTTGACAAAATGGCTAAATCTTAGTAAAATATAATAGGAGAAAGTTTAAGGAGAAAACCATGCAAAATAATAATAGAAAAGTATTTGAAACGATAATTTCAAGAACTAAAATTTATTTAGCAATAATTTTAGTTCTATTAGTTGTGATTTGTTTTGAAAGACCTGAATTTATTATACCGTCAATCCTTTTATATATAGCAATAGTGGGATATACATACTATGCAAATAATAAAAGAAAAAGTGAAATTTCTGAGACTTTGCAAGATTTAACATTAACAGTAGATTCAGCTGCAAAAACAAGTTTAATAAATTCACCTTTTCCACTTATAATATTAGAAACAGATGGTTCAGTAATATGGAGAAGTTCAAAATTCATATCAGAATTTGCAAATATTGATATAAACACATATATTAATGATTTAAGTATAGATATTATTGATGAGATTAAAAACAAAGAAAAAATAGTAGATAAAGACAAAAAAGATATAGTAAGGAAATTAAAAATTGGCGATAAAATATATAAAATCATGGGTAGATATGTTAATGTGAAAAATAAAGACAAAGATAAAAAAGCCAAAAAAGAGTATATGATAATTCTTTACTTTATAGATGATACAGAAAATGTAAAATTACAAAAAGAATATAAAGACTCAAAAACATGTGTTAGTATAATAATGATAGACAATTATGAAGAAACACTTCAAAGAGTTGAAGCAGAAGAAAAAGCACAAATAACAGCAGAAATTGATAAAACAATCTATGAATGGGCAGATTTAACAAATGGTGTTTTAATAAAATCTGATAGAGATAGATATATTTATCTTTTTGAACAAAGATATCTAGAAAAAATAAAAGAAGATAAATTTAGCATATTAGATAAAATAAAAGAAATTGATACAAAAGAAAAGGTACAATTCACATTAAGTATTGCAATATCAAATGAAGGTATAACAGATAAGGAAAAATATAAATCTGCAGAAGCTGCTATGGATATAGTACTTGGTAGAGGTGGAGACCAAGCAGTAATTAGAGAAAATGAAATATATAAATTCTTTGGTGGAAGAGCTCAAGAAATGGAAAAAAGAACAAAAGTTAAAGCAAGAGTTGTGGCACATGCATTAGAGAATTTAATAAAAGACTCAAAAAAAGTTATGATAATGGGTCATACAAATCCAGATATGGATGCTATTGGCTCAAGTATGGGAATATATAGATTAGCCAAAACATTAGATAAAAATGCATATATAGTAATTAGTGAAAATACTCCAACAATTGCATCTTTCAAAGCTTCAATTGATAAAGACCCAGAGTATGAAGATGTAGTTATAAATAAAGAAGTAGCATTAGAAAATATAGATGAGGAAACATTGCTAATAGTGGTAGATACTCATAGAACTAACTATGTTGATGCACCAGAACTATTAGAAGAAACTAAAAATATTGCAATAATAGACCATCACAGAAGAAGTGCAGACTTTATAGAAGATGCAACATTAATATTCCAAGAAGTTTATGCATCATCTGCAGCAGAGCTAGTTACAGAATTATTACAATATTCTAGTAAGAAAATAAAACTAAAAACAATTGAAGTTGAAAGTCTATATGCTGGAATCATGATGGATACAAAAAACTTTACATTTAAAACTGGTGTTAGAACTTTTGAAGCAGCTGCATATTTACGTAGATGCGGAGTAGATATTATTAGAGTAAAAAAATGGTTCCAAAGTGATTTAGAAAGCTATAACAAGATTGCTGATATTGTAAAAAAAGCAGAGATTGTAAATGATACTATAGCAATTTCAATAAATGAGGAAAAAGGAAAAGATACTAATTTAATTTGTGCTAAAGCAGCAGATGAGTTGTTAACAATTAGTAATATTACAGCATCATTTGTATTAGGATATTTGGGAGACAAAATTTGTATTAGCGGACGTTCTATAGGAGATATAAATGTGCAAATAATACTTGAAAAACTACGGCGGAGGCGGACATATTACACTAGCCGGAGCACAAGTTGAAGGAATGACAATGGAAGAAACAAAACAAGAACTAATAAACAGAATAAATGAATATTTTTCAGAAATAGAAACTTAAGAATGAAAATAAAAGCCTAGATTATAAATTAATCTAGGTTTTTAAAAATTTAATTAATCATCAAATCTTCTTTCCAGATTGACAAATTTAGTGTAATTTCCAAGCCATAGAAGTTCTACTGTTCCTGTTGAACCACCTCTATGTTTTGCAATAATTACTTCTGCAATATCTTTTTTCTCACTATCTTTGTTATAATAATCATCACGATATAAAAACATTACAATATCGGCATCTTGCTCAATCGCTCCAGATTCTCTTAAGTCTGAAAGCATTGGTCTGTGGTCAGGTCTTTGCTCAGCAGCTCTTGATAGCTGTGATAAAGCAATTACAGGAACATTTAATTCTTTAGCAAGTATTTTTAATGACCTACTTATTTCTGAAATTTCCTGTTCACGGCTACCATTTCTTTTATTTGTTCCTTGAACTAATTGCAAATAGTCGATAACTACCATACCAATGTTTTTTTCAAGTTTTAATTTTCTACATTTTGCTCTTATTTCATTTATATTAATACCTGGTGTATCATCAATATATATTTCAGCTTCTGAAAGTGGCCCTATTGCTTCTGCAAGTTTTGCCCAATCATTTTCTTCTAATTTACCAGTTCTTACCTTATTACTATCTACCATTGCTTCACTACATAAAATTCTGTTTACTAATTGTTCTTTGGACATCTCTAAACTAAATACTGCAACTGGTACATTTGCTCTTACAGCGGCATTTGTAGCAATATTTAAAGCAAAAGCTGTTTTACCCATGGCAGGTCTTGCAGCAATTAAAATTAAATCAGAACCATGAAATCCAGCAGTTCTAAAATCTAATTCAGAAAATCCTGTTGGAACACCTGTTATATGTTGTTTTCTATTATATAGTTCTTCCAATTGATTAAAACTTTCAACTAAAACATCTTTAATTGGACTATAACCTTTTTGATTTTTTTCTTGCATAATATCAAAAATCTTTTTCTCTGCACTTCCCATAATGTCATCTACTTCTTCTGTTTGGTCATATCCGAAGCTCTATAATTTCATTTGCAGTTTTTATTAATCTTCTCAAAGTCGATTTTTCTTCTACAATTTTAATATATTTAATAGCATTTGCCGTTGTTGGAACTTTTTCAGGAAGTTCTGCTAAATATTCTAATCCTCCTACTTGTTCAAATTTTCCCATAGATTCTAATTCTGCTTTTACAGTAATTATATCTATTGGTTCAGCTCTATTATATAAATTTAAAATTGCTTGATAAATAAGTTTGTTATCTTCACGATAGAAATCATCATCTTTTAAAACTTCAATTGCAGAGATAACAGAATCTTTATCTGTTAACATACTTCCAATGATTGCTTGTTCTGCTTCTATATCATGTGGTGGTACTTTGCCTAGCTCCATTTTTATTCCTCCTATGCCCAATTGGACCTGGCCCTTTTGGACATTACTTACTTATTACATCTATTCTTAATGTTCCAATTACCCCTTCAAAAAGCTTTATTGAAACTTGTCTTTCTCCTAATGTTTTTATTGGTTCTTTTAAGTCTACTTTCTTTTTGTCTACACTTATCTTATAGTTGTTTTCTAAAAGTTCTGCAATTTCTTTTGCTGAAACTCCTCCAAATATTTTTCCATTTTCTCCTGCTTTTACTGGTATTTTTAATAATATTTTTGAAAGTTTATCTGCTGTTTTTAAAGCTTCTTCTTTTTCTTGTGATTTTTTGAAAGCTTTTGAATCCTGTCTAGCTTTTAATTTACTCATGTTTTCCGCATTTGCTTCTACTGCTAAGTTTTTTGGTAAAAGAAAATTTCTTGCATATCCATCTGATGCATTTACTATTTCATCTTTTTTTCCTACCCCTTTTATATTTTCTTTTAAAATTACTTTCATATTATCACGCCTTTCTTTCATTCCTTATTTTATACTATTTTGACTAATTTTTCAATGTTTTTTGACTAATATATTAGTCAGATTTATATAATTACATAAAAATATAAAAATTACAAATGAAAAACTACTTTAAAATTTGAAAAGTTTTTTAGTAGGTACTTTAAAACCTTGAAAACTACACAAAAATGTAGTAAAATAAATGATATTTAAAAGTAATATAAAAAGATTAAGGAAAATGAAAAATGAAAGAAGAAGTATTAAAAACAATAAAAAAATATAATTTAATAGAAAGTGGAGACAAACTAGTATTAGGTGTGTCAGGTGGACCTGATTCTATTTCTATGTTAAATGTATTAAGAGAAATAGATGAAGATGAAACTATAGATTTAAAATTCCAAATAGTAGTTTCACATATAAATCATAATATAAGAAAAGAAGCAAAAGAAGACGAAGAATTTGTAAAAAAATATTGTGATGAAAATAATATCAAATTTTTTTCAAAAAGTATAGATGTAGAAAAAATTGCTAATAATAGTAAAATAGGAATTGAAGAAGCAGGAAGAAAAGTTAGATATGAATTTTTTGATGAAGTTTTAAAAGAAACAAATTCAAATAAGATTGCAATAGCACATAACAAAAATGATAAAGTAGAAACAATGATAATGAATGTATTAAGAGGAAGCGGACTCTTAGGGCTAAAGGGAATTGAGCCTAAAAGAGGTAAATATATTAGACCACTTATTGAAATAGAAAGAGAAAAAATAGAAGAATATTGTGAGGAAAAAAATCTAAATCCAAGAATTGACAAAACAAATTTTGATAATACATATAGCAGAAATAAAGTAAGAAATGTGGTTATTCCATATATAAAACAAGAATTTAATCCAAATATAATAAAAACATTAGACAGACTTTCAGAATTAGTAAAAGAAGAAGATACATACGTGGAAAAACAAGTAGAAAAAGCATATAAAGAGATTTTTATAGAAGAAAATAATGAAGAAATAATATTAAACTTAAAGAAATTTAATAATTATGAAAAAGTCATAAAATCAAGGATTGTATTATATACTATAACAAGGCTTTTTGGGAGTAGTAAAGGAATAGAAAAAATACATATAGATGATATTTTAAAACTTTGTAAAAACAATATTGGAAATAAATTCTTAACACCAAATAAAAATTTAAAGGTTTTAGTAAAAAATCATAAAATTTATTTTTCAAAACAATAGGACGGTAGGGTCTGAGTATCCGTAACAAAAGCACTTATATGAACGTTTTTGTCACAAAAAAGTCATAAAAAAAACATTTACAAACCAAAATTATTATGGTATAAATTCAAAGTGAAATAAACAGGGGTAATAAAACAACTTAGAATCAAGGAGGAATTAATTTGAAAAACGGAATAAAAACATTAGCCATGTGGTTAATAATAGGTGTAATATTTATAGTTGTGTTATCTTCAATAATTGAAAACAGTGATTCGAAATTAAAATATTCAGAATTAATTTCAAATATTAATAGTGGAAATGTTGAAGATATCGAAATCCAATCAGATGGAACTTCAGCAATTGTAACTCTAAAAGATGAACAATTAAAAAGAGAAGTAAATATTCCAGATATGGAAAGCTTTATGTCGTTTGCAGAACCATTTTTAAATGATGGAGCATTTACATTAGAAGAAAAATCAGAATCAATATTTATGGTATTACTTACATTGTTAACACCATTTGGATTATTAATTATTTTCTTTATATTCTGGTTCTTTATGATGGGTGGCGTTGGAAATGGAAACGCAGGAAACAAAACAATGTCATTTGGTAAAAGTAAAGCTAGAATGATGACACCAGCAGAAAAGAATAAAATCACATTTGATGATGTAGCAGGTGTTGATGAAGAAAAAGAAGAATTAGAAGAAGTAGTAGAATTTTTAAAAAATCCAAAGAAATTTACAGATATGGGAGCTAGAATCCCTAAAGGTGTTCTACTTGTAGGTCAACCAGGAACTGGTAAAACTCTTTTAGCAAAAGCAGTTGCAGGTGAAGCAGGAGTACCATTCTTTATAATAAGTGGTTCAGACTTTGTTGAAATGTTTGTTGGTGTCGGAGCATCAAGAGTAAGAGACCTATTTGACCAAGCTAAGAAAAATGCACCATGTATCATATTTATAGACGAAATTGACGCAGTTGGACGTCAAAGGGGTGCAGGTCTTGGTGGTGGACATGATGAAAGAGAACAAACATTAAACCAATTATTAGTTGAAATGGATGGA
>CAKNQJ010000032.1 GCA_930990645.1 uncultured Clostridium sp.
GACTATTTAGCATTGCAGGAGGAGTGAGAATGAAAAAAGAAAGACGAAGCTTATATGAAGTTGTTTTTGGAAAAAAGAAACAAGAACAAACAAATACTACACAAACTCAATTTCAATTATTAAGTGGTTGGAATAATGGATTTACTACTTTGCAAAATGGGACATATGAAAGCAAAGTAGCAAGAGAATGCATAGATAGAATAGCAACACATTGTGCAAAATTAGTTCCAAAACACATTCAGAATAGCATAACAAATAATATAAAAGGAGATATAAATTTTTTACTAAGTAATCAGCCAAACCTTATTGAAAATACATATGACTTTATATATAGAGTTATTTCTCTATTATATACTGACTGTAATGCTTTTGTTTATATTGCAAGAGACAAAACGGGATTTATAACGGCTTTTTATCCAGTTTTAGCACTAAATTATGATTTGTTAGAAGATAAAAAAGGAACAATGTACTTACAATTTAGATTTATAAATGGACAAACATACTTAATACCTTATTTAGAAGTTATACATTTAAGATTGTTTTATAACAAAAATGATATTTTTGGAACAAGTAATAAAGTGTTAACAACAGATTTAGAAACTGCACATACTGCATCAGAAGGAATAAAAAATGCAATAAAAACAACGGGAAATTTAAAAGGTATTTTGCAATACGAAAATAGCATGCTAAAGAATAAAGATTTAGTAAAGACTAAAGAAGATTTTGTAAAAGACTTTTTAAGTTTAGAAAATGAAAGTGGCATAGCGGCTTTAGATGCAAAAGCAAAGTTTATAGAAGTAAATTTAAAACCTGTTACTCTAGATGATGAACAATTAAAAAGAGTAAATTACAATATATTTGATTATTTTGGAGTATCGGAAAAAATTATAAATAATAGTTTTACTGAAGAAGAGTGGAATGCTTTTTACGAAGGTGTAGTAGAAGCACGTGGAATTCAAATGGGTTACGCATTTACAAATAAAATATTTAAAAAACAATCCATTAAAGAAGGACATAGAATTGTATTTACAGCAAATAGACTACAATATGCTAGTTTAAAAACTAAAACAGATTTACTTAAAGTTGTTGCTCCCTGGGCAATGTTAAGAGTTGACGAAGGAAGAGAAATTTTAGATTTACCACCAATCGGTGGAGAAGAAGGAAATAGAATATTACAAAGTTTAAATAACATAGATAGTTCTATAGCAAATCAATATCAAGTAGGAGGCGAAAAATAATGGAAAAAGCAGTAAAAGAAATAAGATTAGTAGATATGAGAGCATTAGATAATACAGATGAAATGATAGTTGAAGGGTATGCTGCAGTATTTGATACTATTACTGATTTAGGGTGGATTAAAGAGGTAATTGACAGGCATGCATTTGATAATGCAGATATGTCTGATATAGTTATGAAATATAATCATGAAAGCTCTATCTTACCAATGGCAAGAACAAGAGGTGGCTCGCTACAATTTACTATTGATGATCACGGACTAAAAATAAGAGCTAGACTACCTGATACAACGCAAAATAGAGATATATACACTTTGATTAAAGATGGTGTATTAAGTAAAATGAGCTTTGCATTTACAGTAAAAAGGCAAGAATACGATTATGAAACAGATACTAGAAAAATATTGGAATTTGATAAAATATTTGATGTATCTGTCGTAGATGTACCTGCATACGAAACAACTGAAATCTATGCTCGAAATAAAGAACAATATGAAGAAGAAAAAAGACAATATGAGGCAAAAAAAGAGGAATACAAGTTAAATTTCGAAAAAGAAAAAATTAAATTAATGTTATGTATATAACTCTCGACAAGAGAAGCGGTGGTAGAACTGCTTCTTTTTTTGTTGGTAGAAACAAAATAGAGCTTTATAGAGCGGTGGTAGAACTGCAAAAAAATATTTTAGGAGGAATAAAAAATGACAAAACAAGAAATTGAAAATAAGAAAACAGAATTAAGAAACAAAATTAATGAAGCTAAAACAGAAGAAGAATTAGTGGAATTAAGAAAACAAGCAGAAGAGTTAAACAAGGAAATTCCAGAAACTGAAAATTCAAACAATGGAACAATAACACATGAAGAAGAAAGAGCATTACTTGCAGATGTGAGTGAATTAGAACAAAGAAAAGCAGAAATAACAAAAATAATTAGATACAAGGAGGAAGAAAAAGTGGAAGAAAAAAGAACATTAGCACAAGTTTTAGAGAGTCCAGAATACAGAACAGCGTGGGCAAAAAAATTGCTTGGAAGACCTGAAAAAGATTTTACAGCAGAAGAAAAGAGAGCATTAGGAGATGCTATAACAACAACAGATACAACTTTTGTAGCATCTGATGCAGATACACAAGGAATTAATAATGGTGGTTTATTTATTCCAAGAACAGTCAGAAATGATATTTTAGAAATTATTGTAGACTCTAGTCCAATTTTTAGGGATATAAGAAAATTAAACGTAGCTGGTAATGTGGATTTACCATATTTAGAACAAGCAGACGATGCAAAATGGTATACAGAGCTAAAAGAAACTGATAACGAAGGTCAAAAATATGCTAATTTACAATTAACTGGCTGGGAACTTGCCAAAGATGTTGAAATAACATGGAAATTAGAGCAAATGGCAGTAGAAAGTTTTATTCCATTTATAGTAGAAGAGTTAGCTGCTAAAATGGGTATTGCTTTAGTAAATGCTGTTATTTATGGAGATGGAGCAAATAAACCAAAAGGAATAACTAAAGATTTAACACCAATAAAAGAAGGAGAAGACCCAATAGAAAGAATAATCTCTGCATATAAATCTTTAACAAAAGAAGCAAGAAGAGGAGCAAAAGCTTATATTTCTACTAATGTAAATATAGATATTGTAAGCTACAAAGATAACAATGGAAATTATCCATTCTTACAAGGAATTGCTACTAACAAACTAGTACCAGTAGAAGTAGACCCTTATTTGAATGATGATGACATTATCGTTGGTAACTGTAAAAATTACATATTAAACGAAGTTACTCCTATTAGAGTAGATAAAGAAATAAAAGTTAAACCTAGAAGAATTGTATATGGTGGATATGCGATTTATGATGGTGTTGCAAGACCAAACTATTTCGCATATAGCCAAAAAGGAGAATAGGAGGTAACAAATGGATACTAAAGTAAAATTTTTAAAAGAATTAGCTTTGAAAGTTACCTCTGCAACTTCTGTGGATGAAGTAACAGGAGAAACTATATGTGAAGTTCTTGATTATATAGTTCAAAATTATCAAGCTTCTGGAGGTACTCAAGGACCAGAAGGACCAAAAGGAGACAAGGGAGATCAAGGAGAACAAGGGCCTGCTGGAGCAGATGGTAAAAGCGTAACATCTATTGCACTAACAACAGATGAAACAGGCAAAGTAACAGGTGGTACAGTCACTTATTCAGATGAGTCTACATCTGAAATAACTGTAACTGTTGCAGGAGTTTAGTAAGAATAGGAGGACTATATGGATAACTTGCTAAAAATAGCTAAGCAATGTTTAAGCATTGTAGAAACAGCTACATTAAAAGATGAAGAAATTAAAATGTGGATACAAGCAGGAATGGCAGATTTGAAAAGACAAGGAATAACAGCTAGTGAAGATACAAAAGACAGTCTTATACAGTCTGCTATTGTTATGTATGTAAAAGCAAACTTCGGTAATGTAGATATAAAAGAAAAAGAATTAGCACAGAGAACATATAGTCTTCTTTGTGCTAATTTAGGATTATCACAAGAATACTTAATGAAAGAGGAGAGTGATAGTAATGCGTGACATAAGTTGTAAGTTACTATCTACTACTTCTATACAAAACGATATAGGTGTTTCAATACCTCAAAAACCTGTGGAAATAGAAATTCCAATAATAAAAGTAGAAGATGTATATGCTAATGAGTATTATGAAGCTAATCAAGCAGGGTATCAACCAACTCTAAGATTAAGAATTAGTGTATTGAATTATAACAATGAGAAAGAACTTATATATATAGGTACTACTTATACAATAATAAGAGTTCAAGAAATAACAGCAGATGAACTAATTTTAATTTGCGAAAGGAAAATAAAAAATGTCAAAGACAACTAAACCAGAAGACTTGCAAAAAGTCTTAAGTGATTATTTAGAAAGTTATGTTGAAGACATTACTGAAGATGTTGAAGATACAACCGATACTTTAACAAAAGAAGCTGTTCAAGAACTAAAGCAGACATCTCCACGAGGACAAGGGAGCAGGAGTAAACCATATTATAAAGGTTGGACAAGGCAAAAAGGTAAAGAAAACAGGGGAAGATATACTGTAAAAATTCATAATAAAACAAATTATCAATTAACACATTTACTTGAATTTGGACATGCTACAAGAAATGGAGGAAGAACAAAAGCTATTCCACATATTAGACCACTAGAACAAAAATATAACAAATTATATGAAAAAAGAATTACAACAGTAATTAAGAGGAGGTCAAAATGACATTAGAAGAATTAAAAACACGATGTGAAAAAGAAGGCTTTAAATATGCTTATGGCAAGTTTGAAGAAGCAACAGAACCTCCACATCTAATAGCAATTACTATAGATACAGATAATTTTATGGCTGATAACAAGGTTTATTATGGACCGATACCTATAAAATTAGATTACACTTATATTTATAAAAATATAGAAGAACAAAACAAAATAGAAAATAAAATTCTCGGAGATATTCCGTGGAATAAAACAGAGGAAACTTACTTACAAGACGAAAAAGTCTGGCAAGTAAGTTATTTTTTTGAAATTTAAAAATTAAAAAGGAGGAAAAGCAATGTCAGGAGAAACAAACAATAAAGTTTTATATGGTATTGAACAATGCTATGTAGCAAAAATAACAGAAACAGATGGAGAGATTACATATGGCACACCATTTCCTATGCCAGGAGCAGTAGGATTAAATTTTGATCCAGAAGGGGAAGAAACACCTTTTTATGCTGATAATGTTAAATATTTTATAGCAAGTTCAAATCAAGGATATTCAGGAGATTTAGAAATTGCAATGACACCAGAACAGTTCTTAAAAGAAATCTTAGGAAGAACAGCTGATACAAATGGTGCGATATTTGAAAATGCAGATGATAAAACAGCAAGATTTGCATTAATGTTTCAAGGGAAAGGAGACTCTAAAAATAGAAGATGGGTATTTTTTGATTGTACTGCTACAAGACCAAGCAGAGAGAATAATACAAAAGAAGAATCTATTGAAGTAGGAACAGAGACAATGACAATAACAATGTCTCCACGTTCAACAGACAGAGCTGTTATGGCTTACATTGAGCCAAACGACACAAATGAAGATATTTACAATTCATTCTTTACAAAAGTGTATAAAAAAGATGCTACAGCAGGTGTCTAGGAGGTATTAAATGAAAAAAATAGTTATAAATGATAAAGAATTTGACATAGATTGTAACGCTTTTACAAGGTTTCAGTATAAGTCAATCTTCAAAAAAGGAATTTTTGCTGATATTAAAATTTTAAGTGATTATTCTCAAAAGCAAGAAGATTTAAAAAATAAATTAAAGCAAGAAGGAAAATCAGACGAAGAAATTGAAAAAGCTGTTAATTCAGAAATGATGGTGGATTTAGATGACTTTATTGATGTCATAGAAAAGATTGCTTATATACTGATTTATACAGCAAATAATAAAATTGGAAGTTTTGAAGATTGGCTTAAGAGTATAGAAAAAATAAACTTAAGTGATAATTGGATTAGTGAGGTAACGGAATTTGCCGTTGCCTCATTTTGTTGATGAAGAATTAATAGAAGAAACCAAAGTTATAAAGACAAATAATTCAGAAGAGAAAGACACTTTAGAAGATTATAGATTTATAGCAAATTGTTTACAAATTGGATTAAAAATCGAAGATTTAAAAGAAATGAAATATACAGATGTAGCAAAAATTTTAATTTGTTTTGCGGATAAAAAGAAAAAAACTAGAAAAGCAACACAAGCTGATTGGGACAAGTTAGCTGGAAGGAGGTAGTATGGCAGGAAGTATAAAAGGAATAATTGTTGAAATAGGTGGCGATACATCGGGATTACAAAAAGCTTTAAAACAAGTAAATACAACTACCTCAAACTTATCTAAAGAATTAAAAGGAATTAATAGTTTATTAAAATTTGATCCAAAAAATACAGAGCTTTTAGCACAAAAACAAGCTGTACTATCTCAAAACATTCAAGAAACAACTAATAAATTAAATCAATTAAAACAAGCACAAAGATTAGCAGATGATACTATAAAAAATGGAGGCACAATATCTCAAGAAAATTATAGAAATCTTCAAAGAGAAATTATAAATACTGAAAACAAATTAAAACAACTAAAAGTAGAAGCTTCAAATTGGACTGCCGTAAGTAAATCACTAGACAACATAAGTAAAAAAATGAAAACAGTAGGAGATGCTGTTAGTGATTTGGGTACAAAATTTCTAGGACTAACAGCAACAATTGGAGCAGGAATCACTTATGGAATAAAATATAATGCACAACTAGAAAAGTACGAGAAAGCTCTAACTACATTAACTGGTAATGCCGAAGAAGCACAGAAAATAATGCAACAAATACAAGAAGATGCTAAAACCACCCCATTTGATGTAGAAGGACTTACACAAGCAAATCAGTTGTTAATTTCTACTGGTTTAGATGCAAAAGAATCTAGAAAAGTTATTTTAGCATTAGGCAATGCAGTATCTGCAACAGGTGGTGGTAATGATGAACTTTCTAGAATGGCAGTAAATTTACAACAAATCAAAAATACAGGAAAAGCTGCTGCAATAGATATAAAACAATTTGCGTATGCAGGGATTGACATTTATGGATTGCTAGCTGATTATTTAGGAATATCAAAAGAAGAAGCAGCAGAAATGACTGTTACATGGGAAGACTTAAGTGGAGCTCTAATACATGCCTCTCAAGAAGGTGGAAAATATTTTGGAGCGATGGAAGAACAAAGCAAAACCTTTAGTGGAGCATTATCTAATGCAATAGACTCTTTTAATCAATCACTAGGAAGTCTTACAGAAAGTTTAATGCCAATTGCTACAAAAATCATTCAGAAATTAACTGAATGGATGGATAAATTTAACGCATTAGACCAAGAAACAAAAAATACTATTTTAACAATAACAGGACTTGTTGCAGCAATAGGTCCTGTTTTAATTATATTAGGAAAAGTAATCTCAATTGGAGGTACTATTTTTGGAGTTGTAAGTAAGATTGCAGGAGCAATAGGAGGACTAACAACTGGAACAGGAGCATTAAGTACAGCATTAACTGCGATTACTGGTCCAATTGGAATAGTAATTGGTGTAATAACAGCACTTGGAGCAGCTTTTGTATATCTACTTAATACAAATGAACAGTTTAGAAATAAAGCAATGGAAGTATGGAATAGTTTAGTTAATTTATTTAATGAAACTATAATACCAGCTTTTAATACTATAAAAGATGCGGTAATGTCAGCGTTAAATACAGTTTGGCAGTTATGGCAACAATTGTGGGAAAAATTAGAACCTTTTGTAACAAAAGTTTTAACATGGCTTATGGATTTCTGGAATAATACATTAAAAGGAATAATAGAAAATGTAGTGAATTTTATAACTAAATTGATACAAGGTTGGACCGAACTATATAATAATGTTATAGCACCGATTATTAGCGCTTTAGTCGACGTACTGTGGCCAGTAGTGGAAAGAGTGCTAAATGCTATTTGGTCAACTATAAGTGGAGTATTTGATGCAATTGGAGGAGTTATAAAAGCTATAACTGGAATTCTGGATGGTTTAATAACATTTATTACAGGAGTGTTTACAGGAGATTGGAAAAAAGCTTGGCAAGGAATTTCTGATATATTCAAAAATATAGTAGAAGGTTTATGGTCTATAATAAAAACACCTCTAAACTGGATAATTGATGGAATAAATGGACTAATAAACGGAATAAATGGAATTAAAATACCTGACTGGGTTCCTGGAGTGGGAGGAAAAAGTCTAAGCATTCCTACAATTCCGAGACTTGCAAAAGGAGGTATAGTAGATCAAGCAACACTAGCTATGGTGGGGGAAGGAAAGGCTGCAGAAGCAATAATTCCACTTGATAGAACATTAACAAGATATATGAGTGAAGCACTAAAAGATGCTGGAGCAAATAATAATGTTACAGTTAATTTTTATCCTCAACAAATGACAGAAGCGGAACTTGATAATGCATTTAATTATATAAATAGAAAATTTGGATTAATTTATTAAAAAATTTTACAATATTTGACAAAAAATACTTTGTTTGTGATATAATATTTCCTATAGAAAATATAAGGAGGAATAGATATGAAAAAAAATAACGCAAACTATAAACCAATTTATAAAGAATGGTATTTCTGGGTATTGATAATATTGTTAATCATTGTATTAAGTGTTCTGTATAGTCAATTAGATACAAAAGAAACTTCGAATAATGTATTACAGAGAAATCAACAAAATATTTTAGAAGTAGAAGATAAAGACAATATTAATTCAACTATCAATATTGCTCAAGAAGATACTACAGAAAAAGAAGATAATATTTCTAATGTACCAATGGAATATCAAAACGCTTTAGCTAAAGCAAAAATATATTCAGATACAATGTATATGTCAAAACAGAAAATATATGATCAACTTGTTTCAGAATATGGAGAACAGTTTACAGAAGAAGCTGCACAGTATGCAATCGATAATTTAAAAACAGATTATAAGAGAAATGCATTAGAAAAAGCAAAGACATATCAAAAGACAATGCACATGTCTAAAAACGCAATATATGATCAGTTAATTTCAGAATATGGAGAAAGTTTTACAAAAGAAGAAGCACAATATGCAATAGATAATTTGGAAGATTAGAATATATCATAAAAGTAGTTTAAAGGACAGCAAATGCTGTCTTTTTTAGTGCTTTTATTTGGAGGCAAAAATGGTAAGAGAGTTTAAACTAATTAATGAAAAAGGTCAAGAGTTCTCATTGATGGACATATATAATTATACATTATTAACAGAACCTTCTGGACTCGGATACACTTATATAACTGAATATCAACAGTTGGGAGACACTTTTATAAGTAATTTAAGAAATATACAACAAGGACAAATTAATGGAACACTAAATTTTATAAATTATGAAAATTATACTTCTTTTGTTAATTTCATAGAAAGTTCAGAAAACTTAAGATTTGGCTATAAAATACCATACTCAGACGGAACAGTAAAAGAATATTTCAAAGATGTACAAATACAATCATTATCAAAAACTCAATTACAAACAAATAGAATTTTATCAGAGGCAGTCGTATTCGACTGTCTCTCTTTATGGTATGAAGAGAATACAGTAATTTATACAATAGAGCAATTAACGAATGAAATTAGATGGGATTTTAGATGGGATAGTAGATTTACAGACTATGACTCGAGAAACTTGCAATATATTAATCA
>CAKNQJ010000033.1 GCA_930990645.1 uncultured Clostridium sp.
TACCATTTACAAAAACTTTTTTTAAAAAAAAATCCACAGTTAGCTTGACAATTCCGTTTGATAATTAAATCTTTACTTCTCTTTGCTAACCTCAGCGTATTTCTTTAGCTTATTGTATACCAAATAGTTTACTGTTCCTGCAGGGAAGTTTCCATTCTCATCTTTGCTACCAGCAGGTACTCCTGTAAGTAGTTCAATTCCCTCATCAATTGTAGATATTGCATATATGTGGAATTTGCCACTCTTTACAGCTTCAACTACTTCATTAGAAAGGTTTAGGTTGTGTATGTTTTGTTTTGGTATTATAACGCTGTGGCTTCCATCTAATCCTCTCATTTTGCAAACTTGATAAAATCCTTCTATTTTATCATTAACTCCGCCTATTGGTTGAATTTCTCCTTTTTGGTTTACTGAGCCAGTTACAGCAAATGATTGATTTATAGGAATATCAGCTAAACTTGAAAGTAGGGCATATAGCTCTGTACTTGATGCACTATCTCCATCAACACCGCTGTATAATTGTTCGAAACAAATGCTGGCTGTAAGTGAAAGTGGCATATCTTGTGCAAACATTTCTCCTAGATATCCAGATAAAATAAGTATACCTTTAGAGTGTGAAGAGCCAGAAAGTTCAACTTCTCTTTCGATATTTATAATTCCATTTTTTCCGGTATAAGTGTTAGCAGTTATTTTAACTGGTTTTCCAAAAGTATAATCTCCTACATTCATTATTGTAAGTCCATTTATTTGTCCAACCTTTGAGCCAGATGTATCTATTAAAAGAGTATCATCTTTTATCATTTCCATGTATCTTTCATCATATTTTTTAACTCTATCTACTTTTTCTTCTAAAGCCTTTGTTATAAACTCTTCTGTAATTATTTTGGATTTAGCAAGTTTTGCCCAAGTAGAAGCTTCACCAACAATAACTGATAAATCTGTAAAACGAGTAGAAAGTTTTTCTTGATTATCTGCAAGTTTTGAAGCATATTCTATCAATTTTGCCATAGCACTAGGGTCTAGTGGAGGTAAGCTTTCATGCTCACAATATCCTTTAACAAATCTAGCAAGTTTGACCATGTTATCTTTATTTAAAGGTGCATCATCTGCAAATTCAACCTTGATTTTAAACAATTTTCTAAAATCTGGGTCCATTGCAAGTAATGTTTGGTATATATTTTCATCACCTATTAATATAACCTTTAAATCTAAAGGAATAGGCTCAGGTTTTAAAGATATCATAACCATAGATGAGCGAGGGTCTGCAGCATTTTCTATTCCTAAAGTTTTGCTTCTTAGAACTTTTTTCAAAGCATCATAGCATAAACTATTTGTAAGCAAATCATTTGCTTGGAATACTAAATATCCACCATTTGCAATATGAAGTAAACCAGGTTTAAGCATTGTATAATCTGTTTTTAGTGTTCCATAATAGTTTTCGTATTCAAGTTTACCAAAAATATTGTGATAAGAATAGTTAGTATCTGCAACAACGGGAGCACCTTCTAAATTACTATTGTCAATAAATAGATTAACTCTATAATTTAGCCATGGTTTATATATTTCTGGATGTGCAGCTTGCGGACCTTGTAATTTTCCTTCTAAAGCTTTCTCATCAGCAGTAAATAAATTTATATTTTTCAAAATATCTTTTTTAATTGAGTCTAAGAAATGATTGATTTTTTTATTTCTTTTATACTTAGACTTAATCAAATTAATATGTGCATTAATAGTAAGAAGTGCTATGTTTGACTGCCAATCTTGAATTCTTTTTTCAGACTCTCTTTCAATAGACTTAATCTGTCCAATAGCCTCCATTATATGCTGTTGAACTATAGTAGACTTGTCCTCAAATTCTTTTTTTGTAGCCTCGTCCAAATTATTAAATTCTTCCTCTGCAATAGTTTTACCATTAAGAATAGGCATCATATAAATACCATTTTGTGCAGACTTTACAGTAAACCCATACTCTGCAGATTTTTGATTTAACTGCTCCATAAGCAAATTACGCTTAGTTTCATATTCTTGCTTAATCAAATTTCTTTCTTTCTCAAAATCTTCATTACTAAAAGTATTTTTTATATCCACTTTTATATCATTAATAAAAGCATCCATTGTATGCCTGAATTCCTTACCTTGTCCTGCTGGAAGAGATACAGCAACAGGCTCATTTGGATTATCAAAATTATATACATAGCACCAATCATTTGGCACCTTTTTCTTTTTAGATACTACACTTAAATAGTTCTTTACATAAGCTGTTTTACCAACCCCATAAGGACCTTCTACATAAACATTGTAACCATTAATATCTACATTAATACCAAACTCTAAAGCTTTAATACCACGTTCTTGACCAATGCCTGTACTAATTGGCTCCAAATCATCAGTAGTTTCAAAACTAAATACTTTAGGGTCACATGTTAGTTTCAATTCCTTGTATCCTAGTTCATTTTTTCTTTTCATTCGTATTCCTCCTAATTTCGTTTTGGGGACAGGTCTGTGGGCGAAATTTTTTTCGCTTTGGGGACACACCTAGTCACCTAATTATAATATTATTTAATTTTATTGATAGTACAGAGACCTGTCCAATTTTTCCACTTTTGTGGAATTTAGGGACAGTCCCCATTTTCCACTTTTGTGGAATTTAAGACCTGTCCCTAAATTCCATCTGCATTAATATTGCGTCATCTGTATTATTATAATACTTTTTTCGCAAACCTATTCGTTTAAAATTAAATTTTTTATATAAATTAATAGCATATGTATTATGCTCATTAACTTCAAGTGTTATACTAGTGCAACCTAGTTTTTTTGCTTCTGAAATAAGTGCTTCTAAAAGTTTGCTACCAATTCCTAAATGCCTTTTGTTTATTTTTGTGACAATGTTCATTATATTTGCTTCATCACATATTTTTAGTATTCCGGCAAATCCGACGATTTCGTTATTGAGTCTTGCTACAAAGTAAACTGAATTTCCATTTGCAAAATCATTTTTTAAATTGTTGATATTCCAAAAGTCATCAAATTCTGAATTAAGTATTGGCTCTATTTCATTCAGATCGTCTTCTGTCATTTTTTGAACTTGAATTTTTTCTTCTAAAGCTCTTTCTGCTTGAGATTTTCTAAGATAAATAGGGGAGATAGTAGAAGAAACTCCATAATTTCCATCTTTATACTTGTCCAATCCAGCTAATGCTAAGCTAATCCCATTTTGCATATTTTCTTCATCTAAAGCAAAATCTATTTTATAATCTGTCTCATCAAAAGAAGATGTTACAATTTCTTTATATGCTATTGCTCCATCTCCAACAAAAAAGACATTATTAAAATTATAACTAGATTCATCTGAATTTGAATTATTAATGTCCCTATCAGAAATTTCTGCACTGAATTCAATACTTTTATTACATTCTAATATTTCAATAATTTTAGAAATAGTTGTATTAATATCTTCTGCAAGCATTTGTGATTCTATACATTTATCTTTGACAAAATAATATAGACCGCAATATACATTTTGATTTTTTGCATCTATTAAAGAACAAATTAATGTATTATCTGAAATTTTATCTTTAACATTATATGCTAAACTTTCTAAAGAACTTATTCCAACTACTGGAATGCTTTTTACATCTGCGAATGCTTTTACAGTTGCAATACCAATTCGGACACCTGTAAATGAGCCTGGACCTATGCAGCAAGAAAGAAGTTCTATATCATCTAAAATTAATTCTGTATTTGCAAATGCTTCATCAACCATTGGCATTAATTTGACAGAATGTGTTTTTTCATCATCATTATATAAATTTGTTAGTACGTTGCCATCTTCTAATATGGCGACACTGCATCTTTTAGAAGATGTGTCTATTGCAAGTGTTTTCATCTAAAATTTCCTTTCTTTTAAAGTAAACAGATAAAGTGTTTTTTATTTACGCAACCAAACTGCGAACAGTCTGTAATAATAATTTTAATCAATAGTCTCAATCTTTAATTCCCTAAAATCCACATTCTCATCACTTTTGCTAAAAGTGATTTTTGTGTATGGCTTAGGTAAAATATCTTCAATCATTTCGCCCCATTCAATTAAACAAATTCCATTAGAAAAATACTCATCTCCACCCATGGCGTAAAATTCATCTGCATCTTCTAATCTATACACATCAAAATGATATATGTTAATATCTTTTGCGTTATATTCATTTACAATTGTAAAAGTAGGGCTAGATATTTCGTTTTCTAGTCCAAAATGTTTTAAAACACCTTGAACGAATTTGGTTTTGCCAGAGCCTAAGTCTCCTGTAAGCACAACAATATCGCCAAGCTTTAGCCTCTCAGCAAATTTCTCGGCAAATTCTATTGTGTCTTGTTCGTTTTTAGAAATATATGTGCTCATTAAACTAATGTCCTTTCACTGAATGTAACTTAATTATTTGATACAAGAAGTTCCACGTGTCACATATATTTTTTATTCGAATACATGGAGAATACAAAATATATGTGACAGCAAGATGGAACGGACTTTCAATACAACAATTATTTTCTACATTATTGTATATTAAACTACTTTTTTTGTAAAGAAAAATATCAAAAAAATTCACAAAAAATTGGGTTGACTAGAAAAAAGATTAGTGATATACTTTAAATGAAAAAAATGTCGATGAAACGAATGAGGAGGAATATCCATATATGAGTAAATTAATAAAATGTACTAGCATATTATTAATTATAGTATTATTATTAGGAGTTTTGATAAACATCTTTATGGGTCAAGAAGTTCAAGCAAAATCACAAAACACTAAAGACTACAAAAAAGGAAGTAATATTTTAGATGATTACCCTGGATACTCTAGTTTGCTTGACAACTTATTAAAAGAGCATCCAAACTGGACATTCACAATTTTATATACGGGGTTAGACTGGGATACTGTAATTAGAAATGAAACAACTGCATCTCATGGAAGAAATTTAGTTCAAAATAAATCAGGTGAATGGGTATGTTCAGTTTGTGGAAATAAGGCATATGATAATGGGAGTTGGAGATGTGCTTCGGCATCAACTGTTTCATACTATATGGATCCTAGAAATTCACTATTTGAAGATTATATTTTTCAATTTGAAAACCTAAAATGGGTAGATGGAAAATATACAGTTAGTGGAGTTCAACAAATATTAGATGGAACTTACTTAGATGTAAGTAAAATATCATATACTACAACTAGTGGAGCTAAAAAGACTATAAACAAATCTTATGCACAAGTTATAATGGATGCAGCAAAGGCAGCTGGTATAAGTCCATACCATTTGGCTTCAAGAATTAGGCAAGAACAAGGAGCGACAGGCTCATCTACTTCATCAGGTACATATTCAAACTATAAAGGATATTACAATTTTCTAAATGTAAATGCAACAGGCTCGGGAGATACAGCGATAATAACAAATGCACTAAAATATGCAAAAGATCAAGGGTGGACAGATCCTGAAAAATCTATAAAAGGTGGAGCAGAATTTTTAGCAAAGGGATATATTAATATAGGCCAAAATACTTTATATTTACAAAAATTTGATGTGGATGATAGTGATGGAAGCCTATATTGGCATCAATATCAGCAGAATGTCTCAGCAGCTAGGACAGAGAGTTCAAGCATAAAACAAACATATAGCGAAATAGATAGTGATTTAGACATGGCGTTTAACTTTGTAATACCAGTATTTGAAAATATGCCATCGACTAGATGTGCAATGCCAGGAACACAATCTATAGTAACACAAAACATACAAATAACTAATTCATCAGTAGTAGTGTACAGTTCTAAAAGTACAAGTTCCTCAAGATTAGCAACTTTAAATAAAAATGCAAAAGTACTAAGAATTGAAATTGGATCAGAAAAAGAAAACGGATATGTATGGGATAAAGTAGTCTTAGACAATGGAAAAAAAGGTTACATTATTTCAACAGGATTTAAAGTAATAGATGATGTTACAAATTGCAATATTACAGCAATTGCGATAGAGCCAGGAAATGTTAGAAATGGCCCAGGAACATCTGGAACAACAACATTAACAACTCTGACAGTAGGGCAGAGAGTTACAATAATAGAAAAGGGCAAATACAAGAATGTTGATGGATACGATTGGTCGAGAATAATATTAGCAGATGGAACGCAAGGATATATTGTGGCAAGATACTTAGAAGAGGTATCAAACAGTGGAACAACTGCTGATGGCAAAGATATAGTAAAAGTTGTTTGTAGCAGTTTGACAATTAGAAAGAGCCCAGGTACAAGTTCAGCTATTTTAGGATATGCGGATAGAGGAGATTATTTGACAAGAACAGAAAAAGCAGTTTCTACAGCAAATGGATATACTTGGGATAAAATAGTAACAGGTTCAGGTGTTACAGGATATGTGGCAAGAGGAGACAGTGATGAAAATTACATAGAGCCAGTTACAAGTACAGGAAGTTCTACAATAAGTGGTAGTGGATTTAAAACTACAGGATCAAATTTAGTATGTGAACCAAATATAACAGCACAAAATGTATTAAGTAAAGCATCGGGGGCTACGATAAAAAATGCTAGTGGCAAAACAGTGACATCAGGAAATATAGGTACAGGTTATACAATTCAAATAGGTGGAACGACATATACAGTTGTAAAGAAAGGCGATGTAAATGGGGATGGCAAAGCAAGTTCATCTGATTATGTTAAAATAAAGAATTATATTATGGGCAGTAACTCGTTAAGCAATGTTGCAAAATCTGGCGCAGATGTAAATAGTGATGGAAAGGTAAGCTCATCTGATTATGTTAAAGTAAAAAATTATATTATGGGAAAAGGTAGCATAAGTATATAATATAAAAAACGAAAGGAAAAGAAATATGGATAGAAAATTAGTAAAAATTAAAAAGATAATTTGTTTATTTATAATTACATTTGTACTTTCAACAATATGTGTTATGAAAAAAGTAGAAGCAGCAAGTTTTAGCATAACCTCGGGAATTTCTAGCACTACAGCAGGAAACTCATACGAGATAACTGTTAATGCAGAAGGAATAACAGGAAGATTTGATATAACACATAGTTCAAATGTCTCTGTGAATCTGGATTCGGTTTTTGTAGATAATGGAAATGCAGAGGGGAGAATTAGAGTAACAGCTAATAGTCCAGGAAATGCGACTGTTACTCTGACACCAGCTGATATATCTGATTCTACTACTGGTGATCCAATTACTACGCTTTCAGCGAGAACAGATACCGTCACAGTAACTGCAGCATCATCATCGGGAGGAAGCTCTTCAGATAACACAAGTAGTTCAAACAACAACTCTTCATCAGAAAGAACAAGTTCAAACACCACTTCTAATGCACCAACATTTTCTTCTGTAAATGAGACAGTTTATGCAACAAGCAGTGTTAATGTAAGGTCAAGTTATAGCACTAGCAGTAGAGTTTTAGGCTCTTTAGAAGAAGGAGATAGTGTAACAAGAACAGGAAGGGCAACAAGCGCAGTTAATGGAATAACATGGAGTAGAGTTACATATAATGGTCAAACTGCATATGTAAGCAGTCAATATTTAACTACAGAAAGACCAGAAGAATCAAGTAATAATAATTTAAGAGAACTAACAATAGAAGGAGACTATGAGTTAACGCCAGAATTCAGTAGTGATGTAACAGAATATGATTTAACTGTAGGCGAAGATGTAGAATCAATTGAAATAAATGCTGTTCCAGACGATGATACAGCAGAAGTTGAAATAACAGGTAATGAAAATCTTTTAATGGGAATGAATACAGTAGAAATTAAAGTCACATCTGAAGATGGAACAGAAAAGACATATACCATAAATGTTACAAGAGGAGAAGCTGCAGGCTTTGGACTATCAGAAATAACTATAGAGGGATATGAATTAACACCAACATTCAGCACTGATACACATGAATATACAGTAGATATAGCAGATTTATCAGTTACAAGTTTAAATATAAATGCAGTGCCAAGTGAAGAAAATGCAACAGTTGAAATTACTGGTAATGATGAATTACAACAAGGAGAAAATATTATAACTATTCTTGTAAAAACAGAAGATGGAGAGAATACAGTAACATATCAGATTACAGCGAATATCCATGAAGCTGTAGCGCAAACAGTAGAAGAGAATAACGATGATAGCTTGCTATTATATGGAGGAATTGCAATAGGTGTAATAATCATTATAGTAATAATTATTGTTATTGTTAGACATAATAGAAATAAATATGATGGTTATGAGCCATACTTTGGAGGAGTAAGCTCATCAGATGATGACGAGGAAGACGAAGATCAAAATATTACTAGAACTACAAAAAATAATATAAATTCAGATAGCGATATAAAATCAGAATTAAATTTTGATAATATTAGCAAAAGTGATACTAATACAGAATTAAACTTCGAAAATACTAATAATGAAGTAAGTACTAGACAAAATTTCAGAGCTACAAAGGATGAGATAAAATCAGAATTGAATTTTGATAAGCTAAATGATAATGATATTAAACCAGATTTGAATTTTAAATCAGAAGAAAATGAAAGTATGGACTATGGAAGAAAGAACAGAAAAAGTATAATTGATCAAAACTTTGGTGCAGATGTGGACACAAATAGATTTGATGACGACCCACCAAGGAGAAAAAGAGGTAAACATTTCTAGAATATAGAAAAGTATTAGTATAGATATCATATGTAAAAACTTCTTTGATATAGAATAATTTGTACAAAATTAAATAAAAATGAGATACTAATTATAGAAAATTAGTATCTCGTAATATTTGCCAATATAGCTCAGTTGGTAGAGCAACGGATTCGTAACCCGTAGGTCAGCAGTTCGATTCTGCTTATTGGCTCCAAATTATAACAACTTACGAACTATAAGGTTTGTAGGTTGTTTTTTATGTATAAACTAAAAATGTTCTCTTTCTGGAAAGGAGGACATTTTTAATGCTTGAATTTAAGATAATACAGGAATTAAAACCTAATGAGGAATTATTGGGAATTATTAAAAATTATAATTACACAATTAAGAACGGAAAAATTAAGCATTTAATAGCTACAAATTTACAATTTATAAAGCCTACTAAATATCTAATTACACATCCAATTACTCTCACAATATTAGAATATAAAGTAAATGAAATATCTAGTAAACCATTCTATATTAAGGAACATCAGCAGAAGTATAATTTAAAAGAAGTTAAACAAATTCTTATAAAATTGAAAACTTAGCCTTCATATTATGCCATTCAACTTAGGAAAGAAGTAAGAAACAATTCTATTGTCAAATTTTAAATACATTAATTTAAGAAATTCCTTTCAAGGAACAGAAATTATAAATTTTAAAATTTGACTTGCAAAAACGCTTTTTAGATAGGAAACATGTGAAGGAGGATATTTTTTATG
>CAKNQJ010000034.1 GCA_930990645.1 uncultured Clostridium sp.
AAAATTTATAAAATCATTTATTTTTTGTTCATCACTAGTAAAAATAATTTGGTCGTAAATTTGTTTAAATATACAAGATTTTAAATTCTTAACATGTTTTAAATAATCATTAATATTTCTATATATTTCATTATTATTTTTATCCAATTTTTTTAACATGTATGAAACAAGTATAATATAAAATGAGAAACTATATTATTATCATTCGCATATTTATTAGCAATTGTATTTTGAATTCTGTTAAATGTATCTAGCCTTTTTTTATAAGCATTTTTATATTTAATCTCTTTATATGATTTATAATCAGTCATCAAATCAGCATAAATTTCACTAAAACTTTCTGTTTTCCCTTTCTGAATAATTACTTCTAAAGCATAACTTTTTAATGCTGTTTCAATAAACATTACTTGTGGATATAATAATATTTTTACTTTATTATCAAATTCAATTATTGCCATTAATTCATCAAAACTATTAAAATTAATTTTATTGTTTGGATTTTTTATATATCTATATCCCTTATATCCATGATAATATCCTACATTTTTCAACTTTCTTTTATCATATGTCCCACCTATTTGCATATGGTGTTTTTCTCTTAAGTATTTCATTAATCCATTTATACTTTTTATATGATTCATTGCATCATCTTTTTCGAACTTTTGTTTGTATTATATCATATATTTGTATAAATAGCAATAGTAATTTTACATTTTTATAGATATTTTCTGATTGTATCTGTTTCACGCATTTTACCATCTGTGGCTTTCATTTTCAACTGCACGATATTCGTGCAGTTGACTTCCTTCTTGTCTTAATTTTCTTTTTAAATCACTCCAATAGTTTCTTGGAATATTGCTATCAGTTAATGCTGCAATAACATCTACAACACTAAAATAATATTCTCCCTTTTCACTATCCCAAACACTTCTAAATAAGATTTTTTTCCATAACTTCCTGAAAAGTTGCTCCATTCTTATTAAAAATACGAATGACTTTATAATTATCTTTTTTGTATATCTCTATTACATTTTTTCGTTCTAATTTATGTGTCTGATTAACATTTTTTTGAACATAACTATTTTAATGGTAAAATAGAGACATCTCCAATTTATCATTTTTCTTTCCCAATTACCACAAATCTTCCATCCTCGGTATGATAAGAGCATGTAATTAAAGTAATTAGCTGGTCGCCATACTCTGCTGTTTTTTCAATATCGTATAATGATGCCTCTTTTGCATTTTTTACAAATTCGTTATACTCTGCTTCATTTTCTGCATTTACAAAATCATAATATCTAAACACATTTTGTTCTGATTTATAGAAAACTCGTGACTTGAATGCAGAAATAATATCATATTCCTTATCTTCATTTGGAGTAGTAAAACGTATTACTGGATGTTCTTTGTAAAAATCTTCATCTGCATACTTTAGCAAATCCTGAAACATTTGCCCATTAATTATATTATGCCCATAAATTAATAAGTTTGTACTAGGCAACTCCCAATCATAGTCTTTCGTCAAAAATATTGAGCCTTTTTGACTCGTTTCTTTTTTATAGTTATGTGTTAAGTAATATTTATTATCTTCATCTTGCAATACTGGGTAATTTATGTTTGTCTCCTCTATTTCAATCCATCCAACAATATCCTCATTCTCCTCTTGTAATTTTTCTACCTTAAGCATTCTTTCTGTAACTACATTCTGTCCTTGTTCTTCATTCTCTTGACTTTCCAAAATTTCATTGCTTTGAGCATCTTCCCCAGTATTTCCATCTGCTATTTTTGCCTCTTCTGTAAATTGTTGTTTTTCTTCTATATCTCCGTTTTGATTTTCACTCAAACTTCCGCCAATCTATTTCTACACTATTTAATAACTGGCTTTCCTCAACCGCTTCTGCTTTTAGCAAAGAAAACATATTAATGTATATACATGCTAAAATGATATTTGTAATTGCTAAAAAATATATTAATCGATTTAATCTCACACTTTTCATATTGTCATTATTTATCATACCTTTTTACACCTTTATCGTTATGTACAAGAATAGGTAATTTTACCTATTCTATAATAGTTTGTTGTTTCTGTAAGAAGTGTATCTTCGCGAAGTGAAATGCACATGTAGCAAAGCCACTTTTCTTATTGTATAGGAAAAATCGCAGATTTTTGCTATGCAACAAGGTTAAGTTTCCTTGGGCCGTACATATTCACGAAACAAAACGCACACTTTTCTTATTTCTTCCTAGCAAAATATACAGCTCCTACTGAAACCATTATTGCAAGTGCTGCAATTCCTATATAGCTTTCCACACCTGTTTTTGGTACATCATCTTTATTATTATCATTTTGCTCTGGCTCAGTTGTAGGCTTCTCTTCTGGCTTTTCTTCTGGAGTAGGAGTTGGCTCTTCTTGTGCAATTTCTGCAATTCTAGCATATATTGTTATATTAGCATTTAGAGCTGTATCAAAATCAAATGCTTTTGTATATCCTTCATCTGTGTAGAATCCTTCTATTTCATATCCTTCTTCAACTGTAATGTGTGATTTCAATAAATCTGCTGTAACTTTTGTGCCCTCATCTATTATAATTTGTTTTGTTTCATCTCCTTTAACTAATGTTACTATAACTTTAGCTTTTTCTGTAGTATTTGGTGTTGCATCTTCAGGTATAGCACTTTCTGAAATTACATTATTGTTTTCATCTGTTAAAACCACCTTATCACCTGCGATTACAACTTTATTTGTTGTATTTTCTGTATTTGTTATTGTAAAATCTGTAAGATATCCATTATCTGCTGGCTTAACAACATTTTCTGTAGAATCAGATGTTAAAGTTCCATTCATAGTTAGTGTTGGGTTGTTTGTAGCAGCTGCACCTTTGTCAATCTCTATACCATTGTTAGCACCTGTACCATTAGTTCCTAAGTGTAAATCTCTTACTTCTACATTACCACCATTTACTAAAACTCCGCCATATCGAAATCCTGTAATTGAAACATTATCTAATATTACAGTTGCTCCATCATAGGCTTGTACACCATATTTTGGTCCATTATTTAAGTCAATGTCTTTTAATGTAAGTTTTCCTGCAGCAAATTGAGCTGTAAACATTGTTTGATTTCCTGATGTAGATGTCCATTCTGTAGAGCCTGCAATTGTATAACCATTACCATCTATAGTAAGTTCTTTTTGAATTACTATAGGACCTGTTACTGTTATGTTATTTTGAATTTCAACAGTTCCACCATCATTTACATTTTCTATTGCAGTCCTCAAAGTGCTTTCATCTGTAGCAGTTTCTGTTTCGGCAGCATTGCTGACCATTGGAATTGCAAATAAAATTGCAAAAATTGATATAAAAAGTATCATCAATTTTGTTGTACTTTTCATGTTCATAACCTCCTAATAAAATTTTTTAATAGCATCTTTATCTTTTTTTCAGATTAAATTTACTATCTTAAAATTTATTTTCTCCCTTTTTTGTTTTTTTATTTACAATTTTTATAATTTTTTGATTTTAAAATTTTCCAAAATTTTTTAAGGTGACTACTCCAATATGAGGTCGAGACATAATATCTTGCTCAAAATTGAATCTTCTTAAGCAGATTGCTCCGAACTCAATGGATATTTCCATGTAGTTTCCTCTCCTGATATTAATTTTCTTCATCAGTAGTCTGGGAATTATAAAAAGTTTTAAACTTTTTCCAAGACGCATGTCAACCCATTCCTCTTGCTTATCTTTTTTCCGCATAATATTTTCCTCCATAAGAAGACTGAAAAATAAAATTTGTACATTTATATTTTAACAAATCCCTATCCAAAAGTCAATTTATGTCAATTAATTTAGCAAAAGGGGACGGCTTGTTTTGTCGAGGCTATTTTTAAATGTGATCACAATTTGTGACCACATTTAAGTTTATCTCTCCAGACCTGTCCCCATTTTCCACTTTTGTGGAATTTGAGACCTGTCCCTATTTTCCGCTCACCTTGGGTATTTTATTGCTGCTTGTGCTGCTGCAAGCCTTGCTATTGGTACTCTAAATGGTGAGCAAGATACATAAGTTAATCCAATTCTATGACAATATTCTACTGTTGGTGGATTTCCTCCATGCTCTCCACATATTCCAAGTTCTATATCTGGTCTTGTTTCTCTTCCTAATTTTACAGCATGTTCTACTAGTTTGCCTACTCCTTCTTCATCAATTCTTGCAAATGGGTCAAAGTCATAGATATTTTTAGAGTAGTATTCTCCTAAGAATTTTCCTGCATCATCACGGCTAAATCCAAATGTCATTTGTGTTAAGTCATTTGTACCAAATGAGAAGAATTCTGCTTCTTTTGCAATTTTGTCTGCAATTAGTGTAGCTCTTGGTATTTCTATCATTGTTCCTACCATGTACTTAATGTCCATACCTTCTTCTTTTAACATTTCATCTGCTGTAGATGTAATAATTTGTTTTACATATACAAGCTCTTTATAGTCGCCAACTAGTGGTATCATTATTTCTGGTTTTACATCTATTCCTTCTTTTTTCACATTTATAGCTGCCCCTATAATTGCTTTTGTTTGCATTACACCAATTTCTGGATATGTTACATCTAGTCTACAACCTCTGTGTCCCATCATTGGGTTAAATTCATGTAATCCTACTACAATGTCTTTTAGTTCTTCAAAAGTCATTCCCATGTCTTTTGCTAAAGCCTTTATTTCTTCGTCTGTATGTGGTAAGAACTCATGTAATGGTGGGTCTAATAATCTTATTGTTACTGGAAGTCCTTTCATTTCTCTAAATAGTCCTTCGAAGTCTCCCCTTTGCATTGGAAGTATTTTCTCTAATGCTTTTTCTCTTTGTTCTTTTGTCTTAGATACTATCATTTCTCTTATTGCTGCAATTCTTTCTGGTGCAAAGAACATATGCTCTGTTCTGCATAAACCAATTCCTTGCGCTCCAAATTCATATGCTTGTTTTGCATCTTTTGGAGTATCTGCATTTGTTCTTACTTCCATTTGTCTATATCTATCTGCCCATTCCATAAATTTAGCAAAGTTTCCTGTAACTTGTGCTGTTACTGTATCTATTTTTTCTCCATAAACATTTCCTGTGCTTCCATCTAGTGAAATCCAGTCTCCATCATGATAGGTGTTGCCACCTACAGTAAATGTTCCTTCTTCTTCATTTACAGTTATTTCTGAACATCCAGATACACAACAAGTTCCCATACCACGTGCTACAACTGCTGCATGTGATGTCATACCACCTCTTACAGTAAGTATTCCGTGGCATACATGCATACCATCAATATCTTCTGGAGATGTTTCAAGTCTTACTAATATTAAATCTTTTTCTCCTGCTTCGTGTTTCTCTAGTGCCTCTTCTGCAGTAAATACTACTTTACCTGTTGCAGCTCCTGGAGATGCTGCTAGTCCTTTTGCAATTGGCTTTGCTGCCTTTAATTTTTCTTGTTCAAAGTTTGGATGTAATAACTGGTCTAATTGATTTGGCTCTACTCTTAGAACTGCTTCTTTTTCTGTTATCATTCCCTCATTTACTAAATCAACTGCAATTTGAAGTGCTGCTGTTGCTGTTCTTTTTCCATTTCTTGTTTGAAGAAAATATAACTTTCCATTTTCTATAGTGAATTCCATGTCTTGCATATCTTTATAATGTTTCTCTAATTTATTTGCATACATTACAAAGTCTTGATATGCTTCCATATCTGTTTCTTTTAATGTTTCTATTGGTTGTGGTGTACGAATACCTGCAACAACATCTTCACCTTGTGCGTTCATTAGGTATTCACCAAATATTTTGTTTTCTCCAGTTGCTGGATTACGAGAAAAGGCAACACCTGTACCGCAATCCTCTCCCATATTTCCGAATACCATTTCTTGCACGTTAACCGCTGTTCCCCAGCTACTTGGTATATCATTTAATCTTCTATATGTTATAGCTCTAGGATTATTCCATGAACGGAATACTGCAGTTACTGCCTCAATCAATTGCTCCTCTGGATTAGTTGGGAAATCTGAGCCATGCTCTTTTTTGTATATTCCTTTAAAAATCTCTACTAACTCTTTTAAATCATTTGCGTCAAGCTCTGTATCTAGCTTAACACCTTTTTTATTCTTCATTTTGTCAATTTCTTCTTCAAATAAAGATTTTGGAATTTCCATTACAACATCACTAAACATTTGAATAAATCTTCTGTAGCTATCATAAGCAAAACGCTCATTCTTTTTAGCCATTGCCTCTACTACTTCTTTATTCAAACCAAGGTTTAGAATAGTATCCATCATACCTGGCATAGACGCCCTTGCGCCAGAACGAACTGATACCAAAAGTGGATTCTCTGGATTTCCAAACTGCTTTCCTGTTATATTTTCAAGTTCTCTTAAGCTATTAAAAATTTGTGATTTAACAGTATCAGATACTGTCTCATTATTGTCATAATACTCAATGCACGCTTCAGTTGTTATTGTAAAACCTTGTGGGATTGGCAATCCTAAATTAGTCATTTCTGCTAAATTCGCACCTTTTCCTCCAAGTAACTCACGCATATTTGCGTTACCTTCTCTAAATAAGTACACATACTTTTTATCCATACAATCGTTCCTCCTATTATTTGTATCTTCTGTCAATTTTAAATTTTTATGCAAGTTTTGTAAAAATTTTCTTTAATTATTATATAGATAAGTTTTGAAAATGTAAATATATAAAGAGAAGAATTTTTTATTTTTTGTAGTTATTTTCTATTTATTATGATATACTTAAATAAGTTAATTATTAACAACTTTTTACAATGGAGGTTACTTATGGAAAATAAATATCACTTAACAAGAGAGCAAAATATATTTGTTGCAAAAAGAAATATTGTTGATTATATATATTCAAGTGCAAATTTAGAAGGAATATCTGTTACGTATCCTCAAACTCAAGCCATTTATGAAGGTGGAGAAATAGAAGGATTGACTACTGACGAAGTAGTAACTATTAATAATTTAAAACACGCTTGGCAATTTATTTTAGAAACTGAAGATGTCCCAACTAATTTTAATACTTTACGTGAAATTCATAAAATTGTTGGAGCTAATCTTATCATAAACTGTGGTAATTTAAGGACTACACCTGTAAAAATGGGTGGTACTGATTGGATTCCTGGGTTTCCAATAGAAAGTCAAATAAAAGAAGAATTAGAGGAATTATTAAAAATAGAAAATGAAACAGAAAGAGCAATTACTATCATGCTATGGGCAATGCGTAGACAAATGTTTTTAGATGGTAATAAAAGAACTGCCATGCTATTTGCAAATAAAATAATGATAGATAATGGTTGCGGTATTATTCAAATTCCTGTAAGAAAACAAGGTGTGTTTTTTGAAAAGTTAGTAAAATTTTATGAAACAAATGAGATGGAAGATTTAAAAAATTGGATTTACGACAACGCAATAGATGGAATGGTACTTTAACCATTCCATCTATTTATTCAATATCTCTTTTTAACTTTCTTATTGCTTTATCTATGTCCAATCTTGTATGTATAATAGCTAATATGACAGCATTATTCTCTTTTACATGATAAATAATTCTATGTTTTTTATATATAATTTGCCTTACATCATAGCCTAAAATTTTATATTTAAGAACTTTTCCCAATTCAGGCATAGTTTCTAATATATCTACATAGTCAATCAATTTAGACATATAAGCTTTAGCTGTTTCTTCTGTACCTTCTCTTACACTATCTATAAATTCAGTTATATGTGACACAGCATTATCAGTCCAAATTACCATTTATCTATAATCTCCTTTACTTCACTACTAGTCTTAGTATTTCCTTCTTCCATATCTTTAATTCCCTTTTGTATTTCAAGTTGTGCATATAATGCATATAGTATATCTTCATAGCTTGCCAAATCATCAAAGCTTTGCACTGTATTTAAAATCAATTGTTTATCACTCATAATTTTCATCTCCTTAAATAACTTTATATATATTTTACCACATAATAGGTCTTTTAGCCAGTTTCCTTGACAAATTCATCTCGATTTTTTCTTTATTTGTTACAATTTACGTGATTTTTTATAGTCAAACACTAACTGCAAATTCCATCTATTTATATATTCTTCTTTTATTCTTACTCTTTCCATCAATTTTCAAAATTTCTCTCATTTTTTGCTTTTCATTATTGTTCATCAAATATTCCATATTAACATATGTCAGTATGCATATAGTATCTATCTAGTGTAAAATTAGCAGCCCAAATTTTTATATGTTTATATTTATATCTAATCTTTTCTATTACACTTTCTAAATTTTGTATACTCCTTCTTCTTTCTTTTCGCCCCTCAGTTAATTGTATAAGACAATGTGCACCCAAAAGTGGACATCCTCTACTTACATTGATAACATACCTATTTTTTCCTTTTTGTTTATCGTATTCTTCTACTGGTACTTGCCCTTCTTTAGAAATTCCCCATTCAGTTGGTCCTATATATTCTCCTTTTTTTCTAAATTCATATTTTACCTCTTACATTAAGATTTTACCATATTTTTTCATTGCATTCAAGTCTAAACATTGAATTTTTTTGCTTTATTAAGCTATTAAATTTACTACATTTACTTATCTTTTGTCGAATTTTGTCGATGACTTTTTCTTGACTTTTAATTAATACCATGATATATTTTTTACGATAATTATTAAGAGAATTTTTATAATTTTTTTCAATTTTTTTGAATTCTTTATTTAAATTCATTCACATATTTTTTATTCTAATTTTTACATATTTTCATTGTATTTTTCATTTTCATATATTTTTATTAATTCCATCTTTTTTCCAAATTAGAATTTAATAATATGTCCTTTTTAATTATTAATTTTTTTCGA
>CAKNQJ010000035.1 GCA_930990645.1 uncultured Clostridium sp.
ATTGTATTTATGTACCTATTAAAAATGATGATATAACTGCATCTAAAAAGGCAATATATATAATTATTGGCGTTGATAGCTTTGGGTATAAAGATATCTTAGGCATGTGGATAAATGAAAACGAGTCTGCTTCATTTTGGAGCAATGTATTCGAAGATTTAAAAGAAAGGGGCATCGAAGATATATTATACATGTCTAGTGATGGTATTGCTGGTTTTAAGGGCTCTTTAGAAACTGTATTTCCTAAAACTCAAAGTCAAAGATGCGTTGTCCACTTAGCAAGAAACCTACACAGTTTATGTAATAGAAAAGAGGCAAAACAAGTGATTGCTGATTTTAAGAAAATATATACAAGTACTAGCCAAGATGAGGCTGAACTAATGTTAGATGCTTTTAGAACTAAGCATGCTGATAAGAAAAGAGTAGTTAAAAAGGTAGAAGATTTTATGCAATATCTTGAACCTCTATTTGAGTTGCCTGCAGAAATCAGAAAATGTATATACACATCAAATGCAGTTGAATCAGTTAATTCAGCTTTAAGAAAAGTTACTCGAGGCAAAGGGGCTTTCCCTTCTGAAAATTCAGTATTTAAAGTACTATTCTTAAGGATACAAGAACTAACTGAGAAATGGAGTAAACCAATTCAAAACTGGAAAACCATTCAGGCTCAACTAATTGAAATATTTGGAGATAGATACACAAAACACCTTACTGTATGAGAAATATCTATTGTTTGCACATTGACAATTGAATATTATTAAAATATATGATGTATTCCATGCAAAAAGTGACATGACTTTGCAATCACCACATCACTTTTTACAAATTTTTTAAAAAATTACCACACCAGACTTGACAAGCTCGTATTCTCTCTTAATAGTCATATTTATATTTCAAGCAAATACAAAATGCTAACAGTGTAATTTTATTTTACACTATCAGCATTTGCTTTTCAACATTTTTAGCAAAATGTAATATAACTGTAATATTTCTGTAACATTATTGTAATATTATAAAATCTATTTTCCTACATAATAATTAATCCAGTTAGAATAAATCCTATCTCCATTATCTTTCCAGCTGAAAATCGGTCCCTCTTCTGGATTATTGTCCATGTAATAATTTTCTGGCATTTCTATTTTCAAACCCTTTGATAAATCTCTTTTATATTCTTTATCCAAAGTATCTGCAGCATATTCCAAATGCCCTGTTACAAATAACTGATTTTTTGCACTATCTTCTACTATAAATACCCCTGCTTTGTCTGATTCTGCCACAATTTCTAGTTCTGGAACTTTTTCAATATCTTTCTTATACACAGTAGTATGTCTCGAATGTGGTGCTTTGAATCCATCACTAAATCCAAACATTATTTTCGAATTCTTATCATCTATTTTATGATTAAATACTCCAAACATCTTATTATTCATCAAATGCTTGTCTATTCCATAATGATAATATAATCCAGCTTGAGCTCCCCAACAAATATGTAACGTAGATTTTGCATGTTTTTCAGACCAATTCATTATTTTTGTAAGTTCATCCCAATAAATCACATCTTCAAATCTCATTTGCTCTACTGGTGCACCTGTTATAATTAATCCATCAAAATATTTATCCTTTATATCTTCAAATGTAGAATAGAATCTCTTCATATGATCTGGTGCAGTATTTTTACTAACATATGACATAACATTCACAAATGTTATTTTAATGCTTTTCCCTGATACTCCTAACTTTCGTAATAATTGTAGCTCTGTATCCTCTTTTAGCGGCATTAAATTTAGTATAGCTACTTGTAGTAATTCACTTCCTTCAAAATGATTTTTTCCTTCTAGTTCTTCTAGAATTTGTATTTTTTCCTTTCTCAAAATTTCTCCTGCAGGCAATCCTGCTTTTGTGTAAATTGGCATATTTATCACCATCTATATAATTGTACAAAAAGTATATAATTATATACTTTCACAAAACATATTGTAACATTTGTAGCAGTATAAATCAAGGCAATTGTAGAAATTTTTTTGTTTCATACTATTTTGTGTTACAATTCGCAGCCTTTTCCTTTAGAGAAGAAGTATATATTTTTTCTTTTTATTGGAGCGCTTAAGGTGGGACCGACAAGTTTACAAATTGTTAAACGAAGTTTTTACAGTTTGTACGCAGTTGGGGCCGGAAATAAAAATAAAAAATATATACTTCTTCTCGATATTAATATGCTGTAAATAGTAACTATTTTGTTTCGATTTACAGCTTTTATTCTATAGCCGAAAATTGTAACACAAACTCTAAAGTAACCTCATTCTCTAAGCTTACTTATTGTATCCTTAAAATCACTTGAACTTATTATACTTGTACCAGCCACAGCAATGTCACATCCAGCCTTTTTCAAGCTTTGCACATTATCTAGATTAATCCCACCATCCGCTTCTATATCAATTTCAAGGCCTTGTTTATCTATGTACTCTCTCAAAGTCTTTATCTTTCCAATTGTGCTTGGTATAAGCTTCTGTCCACCTTTGCCAGGCTCAACTGTCATAATAAGAACTGTATGTACATATGGAAGTATTTCATATATCTTTTCTGTTTCGGTATCAGGTTTAATGCTTATTCCCGCCTTACAATTATTTTCCTTAATAAATGCAATCCATTTCAAAAGTTCCTTGTTACTCTTAGCCGCTTCATAATGTACTGTAATATTCCTTGGCTCAAAAACCAGAAAACTCTTAATGTATGACATAACATCTTTTACCATCAAATGCACATCTAACGGTATATTTGTTATGCTATTTAAATATTCTGCATACTCAGTCATTAAATCTGTTGTATTATTTTCTACGAACTTTCCATCCATCACATCTATATGAAAATAATCTGTACCAGCTGTTTCTAAGTTATAGAATGTCTGTATGCAATTATCCTTTTTTACACTTAAAATCGATGTTGAAACTTCCATCTTCTACCTCCTTGGAATTTAGGGACAGGTCTCAAATTCCACAAAAGTGGAAAATTGGGACAGGTCTGCTAGCTACGAAAATCACTTTATATCAAATCTCATTTTTATATCTCTACAAACTTTTAGGTGTGTCCCTTTTGTTCGTTTTTTCGAACGAATGCTCCGTCCCCTTTGTTCGATTTTGCAATAATTCTCATATCTCTGTCTTGAAATTTTTCCCTGTTCTAAAGCTATTTTTATTCCGCAATTTTGTTCTTTTATGTGGCTACAATCTCCATACTCACATTTGCCAATATATGGTCTAAATTCTATAAAATACTGTGCTAAATCTTCCTTTGGTATTTCATTTATATCAAATGTAGAAAATCCAGGCGTGTCTGCAATGTATGAATTTTCTCCAACTTTATATAAATTCACTTGAGTTGTTGTGTTCTTCCCTCTTTTATTTCTATTGCTGATTACACCTTCTTGCGTCATATCTTTTCCAAATATATCATTAATCAAAGTTGATTTTCCAACTCCTGAATTTCCGGAAAAAGCTGTTATATTATCCTTCAAAAATTTTCTTAGTTCAGCTACTCCTAGTCCTTCTTTTGCATTTGTCTTTATCACATCATAACCTATGTCTTTATATATTTTAAAAATATCTTCTATTTTTTTATTTTCTTCTAAATCAATCTTATTTAAGCAAATTATAGGTTTTATTCCTAAAAACTCAGCATACACTAGTTGCTTGTCTAAAAGCTCCAAATCTGGTTTAGGCAATTTCATAGATACAACAAGAATTATTTGTGTAAGGTTTGCCATTTTAGGTCTCTTCAAATAGTTCTTCCTTTCGTAAATATTTGTTATAACTCCTGCTTTTTTAGTCTCGTCAGTTATTTCTATATCCACTAAATCTCCTGACACAGGACTAATATCATTGCTTTTGAATTTTCCTCTTGCATTGCAATCATATATTGCGCTTTCAACTTCTACTTTATATAAATTTGATATATTACTTAAAACTATTCCTTTTCGCACCAAGCACCTCCAGCTTTTAGAAATATTTATTAGACCGACTTCATCATAAAATATTTGGCTTCTATTATCTCTTTTTTCTTTTAAAATTATACATTTTCTTTTTTATAATGTCAAGTTTTCCTCAAACTTTTGTTTGTCTTAAGTTGCTATTTATTACTACTATTTAAAGATCTGCGAAGATTTTATTATTAAGACAGTGAACATGTATGTTCTTCGTACTTACTTTGTGCTTATATGATTTCGACCAGCAAGCAACTAATAAATTTGAAAAATATACATATTCACCGACTTTAACATGTATAAAGTAAAAATATTTAAATATTAACATTTTAAAGTAACTATGGATTATAGATATTTTTCAAGACCTGTCCCAAAGTGTCAAAAAAAATTGACAAAAAAGAGTGTCCCTTTTGTCAATTTTTTTAATTTATTCAAATGTTACAGTTGTATCTTCTCCTACTCTTACAGTTTTAGATGTGCTATAAATCACTTGTCCTGTACCTGAATCTGTAATAGATAGTGATACTGTTAAGTTTTCTCCTTCTTTTGCTGATAATGTTATTCCAGAATATGCGTCTGCATTTTTGTCTATTCCTGTTCTCGTCTCACCATTTACTGTGATACTTACCGTAGTGCTTTCTGTTTGCGTAGTTTCTTCACCAGTTTCTGTTTCTCCTCCTGGTGTTGTTTGTTCAGATGGAGTATATCCTCCTGTAATTTTTAATACATTTATTATTACTCCTACTTCTCTTATTTCTGCCACCTGATTTACAGTAAGTGTTACTTCTGTTCCTTCATCTACAGTTCTTCCTGCATCAAGGCTTTGACTAAGGACTACTCCATTATCTTTGCTTGTATCTTCTTCATATACTACATTCACTTCAAATCCTAAGTCTGTAAGTGTTTTCTTTGCAGCATCTTCTGTCTGTCCTACTACATGTTCCATTGTAATTTGCCTTGTACCTGTGCTTACATATATTGTTACAGTTTCTCCTGCATTTAATTCTTCGTCTTCTCCTGGTTCTTGTCTTATAACATATCCAGCTTCTACTTTGCTACTTGCTTCTTCTACTACATTAGCCTTCAATTCTGCATCTTCGATTTCTTGTGTTGCCTCGTCTCTAGTTTTACCAACAACATCTGGCACTTTCTTTATATTTTCTCCCAAGCTTACTGCTATTTTTACAGTTGAGTTTTCTTTCACTGTATATCCGTCCATGTATGCTGGATCTTGTGATATTACTTTTCCTTTTTCAACATCCGAGTTATATTCTTCTGATATTTCTAGTTGTAATCCAGCCTCAGTGGCTGCTGTTTCTGCCTCTTCTCTAGTCATCTCCACAAAGTTTGGAAGTGCAACATCATCAGCTCTTCCTATATTTAATATTGCTTGCGTTCCAAAGAATCCTGCTAATGGTATTGCTATAATTAATAATATTATTAAGATTATCTTTAATGCTTTATGTTTTTGAAAAAATTGTCCAATTTTTCCTTTTTTCTTATCTTGATTTCTATTATCTTGTGTAGCATTTTGATAACTTCTATTATTTATAGTTTCTTCTGGAATTGTATCAATTCTTTGTGTATATGCCATATCATTTGAAGAAGTTTTTACAAAATCACCATCTGGGTCTTTTAGTGCCATATTCAAATCTTTAAGCATTTCAGTGGCTGATTGATAACGCAAGTTCAAATCTTTTTCCATTGCTTTCATAATAATTTTATTTACCGAATATGGAATTGATGGATTTAGTTTTATTGGCTCAACTGGCTTTTCTTGCATGTGCTTTAACGCAATTGACACTGGTGTATCTGCATCAAAAGGTACTCTTCCTGTTAGCATTTCATACATTACTACACCTAGTGAGTATAAATCTGATTTTGCATCTGTGTATCCTCCACGTGCATGCTCTGGTGAGAAATAATGTACTGAGCCTATTGTAGTTCCAAATGCTGTAATAGTTGAATTTGATACTGCTTTTGCTATTCCAAAATCTGTAACTTTTGCAACCCCATCTTCTGTTATTATTATATTATGTGGTTTTATATCTCTATGAACTATGTTATTTTTGTGTGCAACTTCCAATGCTGATGCTATTTGTATAGCAATATCAAGCGACCATTTCCATGGAAGTACACCATCTTCGTCTATTATTTCTTTTAATGTTTTCCCCTGTATCAATTCCATTACAATATAGTATATGTTATCTTCTGTCCCTACATCATAAATTGATACAATATTTGGATGTGTCAAACTTGCTGCAGATTGTGCTTCTGTGTTAAATCTTCTTATGAATTCTTCGTCTGTTGTAAATTCCTCTCTTAAAACTTTTACAGCAACATATCTTTTCAAAACAATATCTTGTGCTTTGTATACTGTTGCCATTCCACCATTTCCAATTTTTTCAATAATTTCATATCGTTTTCCTATCAGCTTTCCCTCTAAGTTCATTTAAAAACCCCCATCTTGAGCTTGTTGCTCTTTTTATAAGTTTCTATAATTCAATCTGTACAATTATTATGTATAAACATATTAAAACTGTAGTTATACAATAAAAAATACATTAATTTATACAAGATCTATTTTATTATAATAACTGTAATATTATCGATTCCACCAGCCATATTAGCTTCATCTACCAGATTATCTGCTGCTGAATTTATATTTTGTGTTACTAAGCTATAAATCCTGCTTTCTTCAACCATATTTGTCAAACCATCTGAGCACATTATAAAAATATCGCCTTTTTCAAAATTTCTTGCACGTATATCTGGCTCAACATAAGGTGTACATCCGAGTGCTTTCATTAGCATATTCTTCTTTGGATGTGTTTTCGCCTCTTCTCTGGTTATTTTTTTATCCTCAACCAGTTTTTGCACATAGCTATGGTCTTTTGTAAGCTTTCTTATAACATCTTTACGAATTCTATATATTCTACTATCACCAACATGTCCTAAATATGCCTTATTATTATATATTACACAAACCTCTAAAGTAGTACCCATTCCATCTAATTCGGGAACTTCTTTTGATTTTTCGTATACAATCATATTTGCATATTCGACAGCATTTTTTACCAATTTAAGTATTTCTTCTTTTTCCTTTATTATTCCCTCAAAATTATTCTGAATATACTTTTTAGCCGATTCTGTTGCAAGCTTACTTGCTATTTCTCCGCCTTTGTATCCGCCCATTCCATCAGCTAAAATATATATTTTTGGTTCTTCTGTTTCTTCTGAGATATAGAAATAGTCTTGATTTTGTTCTCTAACTTTTCCTATATCTGTCTTAGCAAAAACCATTATTTACCTCCGTTAATTGAATTTTTCAATACATTATAGTTTGTCTTTATTATTTACATTTACGTAAATATAGCAACACTTGCAAACTCCAAATTCAAAATTTTCTACATTTTCTTAATCTTCCTTTAAATTCTTTCTTCTTAACTGTCCACAGGCAGCATCTATATCAGAGCCTAGCTCTCTTCTTATTGTCGCAACAATTCCTTTCTCGTTCAAATAATCTCTAAACTTAATTATATTTTCATTAGAACTTTTTACATATGCACCATTTTCAATTTTATTAATCGGTATCAAATTCACATGGCAAAGCATGCCCTTTAATAGCTTAACTAATTCCTTTGCATCATCTAAATTATCGTTATTATCTTTGGCAAGTGCATATTCAAAAGAAATTCTCTTATTTGTTTTATTTATGTAATATCTGCATGCCTCCATCAATTCATTTATGTTATATCTATTATTAATAGGCATCATTGCGCTTCTTTTCACATCATTTGTCGCATGAAGTGAAATTGACAAAGTGCACTGCAATTCTTCATCTGCAAACTTGTATATCATTGGAACTAGTCCACTTGTAGAAATGCTTATATGTCTTGCACCAATGTTTAGACCTTTTTGATTATTTATAATTTTTATAGCTTTCATTACATTATCATAATTATCAAAAGGCTCTCCAATTCCCATGAATACTACATTTGAAATTTTATCTCCAATATCTTGCTCAACTGCTAAAATTTGTTCCACAATCTCGCCTGCTGTAAGACTTCTCACAAATTTTATACCAGTAGATGCACAAAACTTGCATCCCATCTTGCACCCAATTTGCGACGAAACACATATCGTTTTACCATGATGATACTGCATAAGAACAGTTTCTATTGCGTTCCCATCAAGCACATCAAATAAATATTTTTTTGTTCCGTCTGATGACTCTTGCTTTCTTAATATATTAAAATTGCACATTGTATATTCTTTTTTTAGTTTTTCTCTTAATTCAATAGACAAATTAGTCATTTCATCAAATTCTTTTACTTTGTCTACATATATCCACTTAAAAATTTGCTCTGCTCTATACTTTTTCTCTCCAAGTTGCTCTAATTCGTCTTTTAGTTCATCTAGATTATATTCCTTTATATTTTTCACGTCTAACCTTCATTTCTCAAAATAAATATTTTATGCATAACTTATATCACACTTTTATATATTTTTCAATAGGTTTGGCAAATAAAATAGGGTAAAAAAATAAACTTACAATAATTTCCATAAAAAATAAGCTGACAACTA
>CAKNQJ010000036.1 GCA_930990645.1 uncultured Clostridium sp.
CATGGGTTCGATTCCCGTAGGGGTCACCAGAATCGTTAAACCTAGAAATGCTTATTTTTCAAGCTTTCTAGGTTTTTTATTTTGTAAAACTGATGCAATAGAGATGCAATACAAATAAAAAAATATTTTGCATAAACTTAAAGTATTTCACATACATAATTCTAATAATTCTTTTAACCTCTTATCTTGCTTTGTCAAGTACAAATATCCTATCAATGCCTCAAATCCTGTTGAGTACATATATTCTTGCACAGTTGCATTTTTAGGCAAATGATGATTTTCTGCATTTCTACCTCTTTTTACAACTTCTTTTTCTTTCTCTGTTAGATTATCTTCTATCTTTTTTAATATTTCTGCTTGTGCGCCTGCTTTTACATATTTTATTGATTCTATATGCAACTTGTGTGGTTTCATATTCGCATTATTTACTAAATTTACTCTAACAAACAGCTCATACACAGCATCTCCCACATATGCCCATGTCAGTGGAGACATTGTATTTACATCTGCTTCATTTCTTAGTCTTTCTATTACTTCTATCATTCCTACTCCTATCTTTTTCTATAATATTCAGATTTGGAAAAGAATTAAATTTTGGCTAGGAAAACAAGTTTAAAATTTAAGAGGCGTACTGCGTGTACGTTGACTAAATTTTAAACAAAGTTTGACAACGCCAAAATTGTAATTATTTTTCAAATCTAGCTTCTTCCAACGTAATTCTTCCAACCCTTCCACTTCTAAAATCTTCCAATATTATTTTTGCAGTCTTTTCCTCATCTATATTCCCACCTGAAATAACGGCACCTCTCTTTTTTCCTATCATGTGCATAATTTCAAGTATTTTTTCATTTTCTTCAATATCTTCTTTCATAATCTCTTCAATGGTTTCTGCATCAATCTTATATCTTTCCATTAATTTTGCCAAATGCTTTTCTACAAGTAGTTTTAATAAGCTAAATCCTATTTCTATAGTTTCTAATATATCATCCTTTATTGTTCCAGTATATGCTAAATTCAAAGCCACCTCTTCACTCTCAAATTTTGGCCATAATACTCCTGGCGTATCCAAAAGTTCTATATTGCTTTTTATTCGTATCCATTGCTTTTGCCTTGTAACGCCTGGTCTATTTCCTACTGTTGCTACATTTCTTTTTGAAATTCGATTTATAAACGAAGATTTGCCTACATTTGGTATTCCTAAAATCATCACTCTAATTGATTTTCCTATTCTTCCTTTATCTTCATATTTTGCCTGCTTTTCTTTATATAATTCCTCAATTGTCTTTATTGCTTGGCTTATCCCTTCTCCTGTATTAGAGTTTACCAATACAGCTGGTATTCCCTGTTTCTCAAAATATTTAATCCATTTCTTATTTTCTGTGTCATCAGCTAGGTCAAATTTGTTTAATATAACCATTCTATTTTTATTTTTTATTATTTCTTCCATGTCAGGATTTCTACTAGACATTGGAATTCTGGCATCGAGCATTTCAACTACTATATCTATTAGTTTTAAATCTTCTATAATTTGTCTTCTAGTCTTTGCCATGTGACCTGGATACCAGTTAATATTAGTTTTACTGTCATTCATCTTTTACTCTCCTGTCTTTCAACTTATTTAATAATATCTACTAACCAAATTTAAGCCGGCAGTGCCGACTAAATTTAATATATATATCTTACATAGTTCTATAATTATTCTTATCAGCTCTCTCATCTAGTTTTCTGTCATAATCCTTATTTGTATAAAACCAGTCCGTTTTCTTATCCTTTGGGTGTGCTTTTCTGTTTTTATCTAATAGTACGTCAAATACTGCTGCAATAGATAATACTAATGCAAAGAATTCAAATAATGTAGTCATGTACAAGTTCATATCTAATGTTTTATTTATTATTCCCATAAAATGATTTACAAAGGTAGGTCCATAATACACAAAATGGCATAACATATATATTAGTGCAGCTAGCAATTTTCTTTTTATAATAAAACAAGCGCAAATAAATGTTATAAATAATAATACTATTTCCATTGTCATATTTGATGGCACAAACATGAACTCCATTCCTATAGAAGCAAGTACAGTTCCTACCAATCTAAATCCCCAAAACATAAATGCAAAAATCGCAATTAACCAACTAGAAAAATTCTTCATACGTGTTCCTCCTTTTATTCTTACATATCTATATTGTAACATATTATTATATTTTTTGCATTATTTTGACGAAATTTTGTTAAAAACATATTACTACTAGTTACTATTTACAGCATATTAATATAAAGAAGAGACTTCCCTTTGAAAGCCTCCCTATTGCATTAGTATTAATCGTCATCTACCCATTTTCGTAATTTCTGTATTAATCTAAGTATCTTAAAACTACTAATCAATAAAATTAAATTCATCCTTAAACTTTTCCTTAAAGATTTGGAATACAGCATTTAGAACATCTTCATCATCAACACTCACATAAGACTCCTCGTCTTCTGAATCTGTATCTTCTAGTTTAAGTATTACTACTTCTCCTGCATCCTCATCTTCATCATTTGGTAATAATACCACATATTCTTCTCCCTCATATTCTATAAGGTCTAAGAATTCAAATTCAATTTCTTCTCCATTTTCATCATTAAGCACAATTATATTATCTAGTTCCTCTCCTTCTTGTCCGTTTGGAACATTGTTTACATCATCATTCATTTTTTGTTCTCCTTTCAAATTTTTAAATTTATTTATTTTGTATTTCTACAAATTTAAAATCTTATTATTATACACATTTTTTCATATCTTAGTCATCCTCGCTATTTTTTAGTTTATTCATATACGTTTCCAGTATATACACTGCTGATATTGTATCTACAATATTTTTCTTTTCATGTTTATTTATGTTTAAATAATTCATCGCTCTATGAGCTGCTACTGTAGTAAGCCTTTCATCTACCTTTTCGATTTTTATTTTATTAAACTTACATTTAAGCTTATGAATAAACTTTTCAGTAATTTCTACCCTTTCAGAACTTGTCCCATCCATATTAATTGGAAGCCCTATTACCATAGTATCAATTTCGTATTGATTGCATATTTCTTCCAAACGTTTTAGCACCAGTTTGTCATTTCCTTTATGATGTATGGTTTCTAGCCCTTGCACAGTAATTCCAAGTTCATCTGTAATAGCTACACCAACTCTGCTATCTCCATAATCTATTCCTAATTTTCGCATATTACTCATCTAATCCTATATAATTTTTAACCATTTTTTCCAAAAGCTCGTCCCTTTCAATCTGTCTTATTAAATTTCTAGCATTATTATGGCTTGTTATATATGTAGGATCGCCTGATAAAATATACCCTACTATTTGATTTATTGGGTTATACCCTTTTTCTTGCAAAGCATTATACACTTCTTTTAAAATTTCTCTAGCCTTAATGTTTTTGTCCCTTTCTACTTTAAAACTTACTGTTTCATCCATACTTGACATAAACTTCCTCCAATCCGCTTTTTTAGCATTTTATCTATTTTATTATATTTTTAGTCAGCCTTAAATTTTTAATCGAACGCTCCTTCTTTTCCACTTAAGTACATATCCATAGGTGTGTCCCTCTTGTTCGAAATTTCAAGCAAATGCTCCATCCCATTTGTTCGAGCTTACAATACATTAATTTCATTTTGTTCTTTATCTGCATTATCTAAGTATTGTTCTAATTTTTTTAACACTCCTTCTAATGCCGTCCCTTTGTAGTATGTAGATATTATAACATTCAATTTTGGTTTTGCTATAATTTCTTCTTCGCCTTCTTCATATTCGAATTCTACGTCTACTGGCTCTATCTCTATTTCTTCTACTTGTTTTTTTATTTCTTCCATGAAGCCTAGTACTGCTTGTTTTTCTATTCCAGAAAAGACTATTGCAAATTTTGGTCCCATGTATCTTACAAATAAGTATTCTGGTGCCAAATTTGCTCTTACTACTTCTGATACTTTTGTAATAATTTTATCTCCTGTTTTTCTACTTATTTCTTCATTTATTTTTTCTAAGTTTGTTATTCTAAACATGCATACTGCTGAAGTTGTATATTTATCAATTGTATTTCTTCCTTCTGTATATAAATATTCTGCTGTTTTTAAAGCACTATATTTGTCGTCTCTAACAATACTTTCTATTATGTTTTGATTTTCTACAGTTCTTAGTATTGATACAATATTATTTCTAATAACTTCTAAAATAGTTGTGTCTATACTATCAAATTCATGTGGTTTACTACCTTCTAAAAGCCAATATCCTATATATACATTGTCTATATATAATGGAAAAAACATTGCACATTTTGCTCTTGCAAATTCCATTTTTTGATATGGTAATCTTTCGTTTTCTCCTTCTACTGTTACATATTTAGGTATTGATGTTTTAATGCTTTCTGTAAATATTTCTTCTGATTGTAAATTGCTAAGTGCGTCCCAATGTTTTTGGTCAACATTAGAGGCTCTTACAACATATTTAGTACCATCATATACAACTATTGTAGAATATTTAATCTGATATCTTTCAATAATAATATTATTTATTTGTTCTATTTTTTCTTGAACTGATGCAGATTTGCTAATTGTATCCATAAAATCTTGTAATATATTTAAGTTAGTAACTTTTTGATTTAAGTTATTGAAGTTTTCTATTTTTTTATGGATAGACATGTTGTATACCATTAGTAATATTATAATTAGTACTAATATAAGTATTACTCCTATTATCAAAAGATATCACCTCTTCTACTTTCTGTATTAATATCTGTTTTTCATCTTATTTAGTGTTGCATTCATATCACTTGAAAAACCACTTGTATTTTGGTTATATGTGTTAAATTTATTTGCAGGTTTGTCATTATTTAGTAAAGGATACATCATATTTGCTAATTTGTCTAGACTATTTACAAATGTTTTTGGATATCCTGTTGTAGATATTTCACAATTTACCAATCCATCCAAATACTTAGAGTATGCTTCTTGGTCAAATGGTATTACACAAAATTTAACATTATCCTTATTAAATAATTCTGTCATATATGACATTGAAGGATCATTATATGATGACATACCACCAATTATTACTTTCTCTGAAATGCTTCTTACTCTTAGTACCTTATTTAAAACTATTCTTAATTTATTTGGATCTAGAATATTTCTAGATTTAAGATTTCTTAAAAATGCTGTTAGTGGTTGGATTGTTAAAATATCATAACTTTGTACTAAATAAATTTCTTGTGCCATGTTAAAATATGCATAATTTGTTTCATAATCACAATCCATTATTACTAATGAATAATTTTGCATTAATGTAGTTAAAATATTGCTATAGTCATTAAAATCTGTATTTCTATCTGGTAATGTTGTATACACTGTTAAATTTTTGTTTACTTCAATACCTTTTGCAATTCCATTTTGTAAATTTTCTATACAAGAAAATGCTGTTTTTCTCAATTCTTCATCATTTTGAGTATAAATGTAATATGCATTTTTATTTTGGGTTAAATCAAGTATTGCAGTTTTTATTCCTCTTTTTGACAAGATTTCAGCCATGCTATTTACCAAAAATGATGTTCCATTTTTTGATGTTCCTACAAATGCAACTAATTTGTTTGACATGCTTAACAAATTTCTTAAATTAGCATCATTATTATTTTGCCCATATGGATTTGGGATTTCTATATTTGTAGTATTGTTTTGTGGATACATAGAATTTTGGTTATTGTACATATTATTCACTGCATTTTGGTTGTTATACATGTCATTGTTATATCCCATATTTGTGTTTTGATTGTAACTATTTTGTGACATGTTGTTATCATTACCTAAACTAAACAAATCCATTGATTGATCTTCTTGAGCATTGTTATATGCATTTCCTGCATTGTTAGATACACTTTGCATGTTATCTTGCCCATCATCTTCAAGCCCTGGCAATACTAAACTTCCTGTACCAGATGTTTCTTCTGGTTCATTTCCTAAACCAAATAAATCAACTGCCTCATCTTGTTGTGGCATAACTTGTTCTTCTGGTTGAACTTTTTTTGGTCTACCTCTTCTCTTTTTTGGTTGCTCTGCAGTTTCTTCTGCAGTACTGATTTTAGAAGCTTCTTCATTAGGATCAACCTTTCTAGGTCTACCTCTTCTTTTTTTAGGCGCTTCTTCTGCAGTTTCTGGCTGTTTTGCTATATCTGTTTCCACAGATTGTAAAATATTGTCTATTTCTGCTTGATTTAAATTTTGATTTTGTGCCGGTTGTGGTGCAAATTGTTGCTGTGCTTGCATTGTCTGTTGCTTCATTGTCTGTGGTTGAACTTGCTGTTGTGCTTGCTGAACATTTTGCTGTTGCATCATTGGTTGTTGTACATTGTATTGATTATTAGCCATCATGTTATTTGCAACATTGTTTGTACTTGGTGGTGTATTGCTCTGACCTGCTACTGAAGGAATTACAACAGGTTTGGTCAACTCTGACTTTCCAATATTTTTTGAAAAAAGATCTGCACCTTTAAAAGCACTCTTTTTCTTCTTTGCTTTTTCATAATCTTCATTTGGTGTATATTTATCTTGCTTTCCCTTTCCTTGACTAATGCTAGGTGTAACTGTTCCAAATGTGATTAATTCTTGGTATTTCTGAGAATTTGCTTCAAGAACTGCTTTTACATTTAAAGGTAAAAACTTGCAAATCACTCTAAGTTGAGCATCTGTATATTGTTCTGCAATATTATCAAAACTTCTTACATACTCTTCTTCATTTTTTCCTAATTTTTTATAGTGATTTAATATATTTTGAATTTCAACTTCGTTAACATCGCCCTCGTTTTCAGGCTTATACCCAACATCGTCAGTATCTATTCTGTAGTAAATTTTAGCATCTTTTTTGCTACGTGGTTTATTTATAAGCTCACATACTTTGGAAATAGTTCTATCTTGTCCAAGTAAAGCACTATAAATACCAATACCAAATAATTTAACCAAAATATCCTCTGACTTATTTCTTCTGTCAGCACAAATCAAAATTATTGGAATATCTTGTCCATTTGGTGATGTAGCCTCATCACTTATACTATCCAATCTTTCAAAAATAAATTTATCTATAACACCATAATTGTTGTTAGCAAATGGCTCTACGTCCTCGCTTATAACAATTCTGTCATACGATTTATCTTTTTGAAGTTCTCTTGTAATCGCATCAAAGTAATATACATTTTTACTTGAAATAATCTCTTTGTATTCTTGCTGATATTTCTTTATTATCGATTCAGAAATACTTTCATTATTAACGGCAAATAATACTTTCATTTGTTAACCCCTCCAGCCTCTTACAACTATTGCAAACACCAATGGCAAAACTTGACAGATTACCATTGCTGTTATAATTCCTATCATGGCACCAAAGCCTTTGTCTCTTACATCTAATTTTCTTATACCTATAATATATCTATAAATACCACTTATTGCAATTCCTACAAAACCAAATGGTATACTATAAATCCTAATAATATTTAAAACATATGCTACAAATCCATATGTTGCATCTCCATAAGAATCTTGATAATCTTGAAGTGTTTTCAACTGCTCATCTTTTATTTGAACTAAATTAACTGTAGCATCATTCCTTAAATCAGCTTCATTTGTATTTGAGCCTGCATCTGTTCCAGCACTTGTATCAGTTGGTGTTGGTGTTGGTGTGCTTACACCTGCAGTCGTAGCTGTACTTGCATCTGTGCTCGTACTTACGCTTGTTCCTATATTTGCATCTGTTGCAAGTGCAATTGTTCCCCACATTGAAAGAACAAACATGAAAATAATTATTATTGCAGCTATTTTTTTCTTCATCTAAAAATCCATTCCTTTCTAAGGTACAAATCTAACTATTTTATTTGATTGTTTCCGTAAGCCTTGTTTCTTTAATTTAAGCTAAAATTCAATCTTTATAATCTTACTCAAATATTTTATCATTTGTACAGAAATAAATCAAGGAAATTTTGGAAATATTTTGATGAATTTGCATGAGAAAAAGTTATCCACATTTTAATGCTTTGAAAAAGTGGGATAGTGTATAATCTGGTGTGTGGAATACAAAAAGTATTTACACATCAGATTTTT
>CAKNQJ010000037.1 GCA_930990645.1 uncultured Clostridium sp.
TTGCAAAACAAAAAATGCCAGACTTAAATGCAGCATCATTAGAAGCAGCTATGAGTATGGTAGCAGGTACTGCAAGATCTATGGGTGTTGTAGTAGAAGACTAATTTTAATTATGGGAGAACATATTTTGTTCGTTTGAACCAAAGGAGGTAGAAATGAAAAGAGGAAAGAGATATCAAGAAGCAGAAAAGCTTGTTGACAAAACAAAAGTATATAGTGTTAAAGAAGCACTAGACTTAGTTCAAAAAATGCCAAAACCAAAATTTGATGAGACAGTTGAATTACACGTTAAATTAGGTGTTGATTCAAAACAAGCTGATCAACAAGTTAGAGGTACAACAGTACTTCCAAATGGTACAGGTAAAACATTAAAAGTATTAGTATTTGCTAAAGGTCCAAAAGCTGAAGAAGCTGAAAAAGCGGGAGCAGATTTTGTTGGAGCAGAAGAACTAATACCAAAAATCGAAAAAGAAAACTGGTTTGACTATGATGTAATAGTTGCAACTCCAGACATGATGGGTGTTGTAGGTAGATTAGGTAAAATATTAGGACCAAAAGGTTTAATGCCTAACCCAAAATCAGGAACTGTAACAATGGATGTTACAAAAGCAATTAAAGATATTAAATCTGGTAAAGTTGAGTATAGACTAGACAAAACAAATATTATCCACTTAGGATTTGGTAAAGTTTCATTTGGAACAGACAAATTAATGGAGAACTACGAAACAGTTATGAATGCTATTATAAAAGCAAAACCAGCAGCAGCTAAGGGACAATATATAAAGAGTGTAGCTATATCTACAACAATGGGACCAAGTATGTATATTGATCAAAAATAAGGTAATGGGCATTAAATATAATGCGAATACCTTGTATAAAATAGAATAGCCAAAGACAGTAAGCATAAAAATAAGACTTACCTAGGCATGTTATAGTGCGGATTAAAATCTGTATGTATATGCCTAGAGATGGCTATATATACAGATTTTTTATTTATTATATAGAAAAAGAGGTGAAAAGATTTGGCTAGTGAAAAAATACTAAAACAAAAAGAGGAAGCAGTTCAAAATTTAGCAGCAGATTTAAAAGATGCATCTATAGTATTATTAGTAGACTATAGAGGAATAACTGTTGAAGATGTTACTAAATTAAGAAACGATGTAAGAGAAGCAAAAGGTGAATACAGAGTTATAAAAAATAACATCATAAAAAGAGCATTAAATGCAAATGGTGAAAATGGTCTAGATGATTTATTGGAAGGACCAACAGCACTAATTACAAGTAAGGAAGATTATTTAACAACTGCAAAAGCAATATATAACTATTCTAAAGGACATGATTTCTACAAAATAAAAGGAGGAATCATTGAAGGTAAAGTTATGACAGCAGACGAGATAATCACTCTTGCAAAACTACCATCAAGACAAGAACTTCTTGCAAAACTTGCTGGAGCATTACTTGGAAATATTACAAAACTTGCTGCTACATTGGATGCAGTTAGGGTACAACGCGAAAACGCTTAAAACAAATTATAAACTTGGTCTTGCGGTGTCAACCTACGCATAAAATTTTTTCGATGTACAAATGTACTATCTCAAAAATTTTAGCTTGGTTTCCTAGCAATACTCGTTTCTAATTCGTTTTAGAGAACAAAAATGTGATTTTAAGAAACAAATTATTAGTTTGTTTACAAAGAACAAAACGTAAACTTTATTTTATGAATAAAGTTTAGATTTCTAAAGTTAATTTTTTAGAAATAACAAATTAAGGTTAGAATGACCACAAAAAGTCAGTGAACATGCCAAGTTCACAAAATAAAATTTATTTAAGGAGGAATTTAAAATGGCAAAAATAGATGAATTATTAGAAACTATCGACAGCTTAACAGTTGTTGAATTATCTGAATTAGTAAAAGGAATAGAAGAAAAATATGGAGTATCTGCGGCAGCAGTTGCAGCACCAGCAGCTGGTGGAGCAGCAGGAGCAGCTGAAGAAAAATCTTCATTTGACGTTGTATTAAAAGAAGCAGGAGCAAACAAAATACAAGTTATCAAAGTTGTTAGAGATGCTACAGGATTAGGATTAAAAGAAGCTAAAGACTTAGTTGATGGAGCTCCAAAAACAGTTAAAGAAGGAGCAAGCAAAGAAGAAGCTGAGGAATTAAAAGCTAAATTTACAGAAGTTGGAGCAGTTGTTGAACTTGCTTAATTGTTCTCGAACAAAGGGGACTTAAGCATTCGTTCTAAATTTTTAAGCAAAAGGACACCTAAATTGCTAATATAAATTAGTAATTTAGGTGTCCTTTTTTCTTGCATCTATATCCCAAGTCATTTCCATTAAAATTACCATACAGTCATAAATATCAGAACAAAGCGACGAACGTCGCCTTTTGTTCGTGACGATTTGAGTTTCCGAGCAAAGTGAGGAAATCTCAAAGGAAATAGCGATTTCAGCTCTTTTCTAAGTTATAGGAAATTGCATTTCCTATAACTTAAAAAAGCAACTGACTAAAATCAGTTGCCTTTGAAAATAAAAGGGGATGTTTTACTTATATATAGTTGATAATGGAGTAACTTTCTTATCAACTATGGCTATATTATACAGGGGAAATTTGAACATTGTGTGAACAAAAAGTGATAATATTGAAAAAATAAAAATTAAAATTTTGACAGAATGGACACTCCTAAAAGTTAAATTTTTTTGACAAAGAGAAGTGTCCCTAAGTGTAAAAAAGGATTGACAAAGAGAAGTGTCCCTTTTGTCAATTCTCTTTTATTTTTAAGGTTGCTCTTGTAGAGTAACTGTAATATCTTGTGTCTTACCATCTCTCCATACTGTTAAAGTCATTTTGTCTCCAATTTCTTTTGCATTTTTTATTGCGTTTAATTCATCCATTGTTTTTACATCTTGGCCATCAGCTTTAACTATTACATCTCCAACTTTAATGCCTGCTCTTTCTGCTCCAGAAAAGTCTTCCAAAGTTTTAACATAAATACCTACTGTCAAGTTATTTGCTTTTGCAGTTTCTTCATCAAGTTCTATACCGCCTATTCCTAAATATGGTCTACGTACTTTGTTGTATTCTATCAAATCATCAGTTATATCTTTAGTAGAATTAATTGGAATTGCAAATCCAACACCTTCTACACCATCTCCAGATACTTTTAAGGTATTAATACCAATTACTTGACCTTGGCTATTTACTAATGCACCACCACTATTACCAGAGTTAATTGCTGCATTTGTTTGAATAGCTGTGTATGTGTTTCCGTCTTCGTCAGTAACTTCTCTATTTACAGCACTTACTATACCATCAGTAACTGTACTTCCTAATCCTAATGGATTACCAATCGCCATGCAGAATTCTCCTACTTGAACTGAATCTGAATCTCCAAGTTCTGCTGCTGTTAATCCAGTTTTATCAATTTTTATAACTGCCAAATCAGTTTGCTCATCAGTTCCAACTATTTCTGCTTCATATTCTGTATCATCATTATACAATGTTACTGTTATTTTGCTAGCTTGCCCTAACTCATAGAATGATGATGAAGAACTAGAGTTAACAACATGATTGTTTGTTAAAATATATCCGTCTTCACTTATAATCACTCCAGAGCCTTGTGCAGATGCAGTTCCTTGGGCACCGTAGAATGGTGAATTTACTGAGTAAGTTACATTAATACCAACTATAGAAGGTAGAACTTTTTGAGCAACTCCTACTGCAGTGTCAGAATAATCTAGTAAAGAAATTTGTTCAGTATTTATATTGGCAGTTCCTACTACACTTGTGTTTTCACCGCTGGAAGTTTCTAAAGCTCCTAATATATTATTTCTTATATCTGGTACTCCAAAGCAAGTTCCTACTACGAGTCCGGCACCAAGTATACCACATGCGAATGGTAATAATACTGTTTTTCCAAATCCACCACCTGAGTTGGTAGATTTTGTCTTTTGCTTTTTTTGTTTTTGATTAAAATTTTCAAATGAGCTATATGCAGCTTGAGTGTTAGAAACTACACTTTTGAAAGTATTCTCATTTGCTCTTATCTCAGGATTATTTTGTTTATTTTCATCCATTTATCTCACTTTCCTTTCATATATATAATAACCTAAACTAGTAATATAATACAATATATTTGTGAACAAAATGTGAAAAATATGTTTAAGTTTTAAGGAAGAAATTTAATATAATAATATTAGCTTTAAAATTTATATTAAGATAATTAATAAAATTATCGGCAAAATTGAATAAAAAATGCAAAAATGCATAAAATAACATGAATTTTCATTGAAATTATTAAAAATATTTGATATATTTATAAAATGATGGTACAAAAATCAATAAAATCAGGAGGATAACATGAAAACAAGAAAAGGTTTATTAGCAGCATATATAAAAATAATCATACTAATATTAATAATTGCAGCAGCTATTTATGGAATTTATAAAGTTGCGAGCAATAGTTATAACAAAGAAGAATTTGAAACAGTAAAAACTAATCTACTATTAATACAAGGAAAAGCAGAAATAATTGCACAGAAAGTAGAAATAAAAGAAGAAGGTGCAGAGTATATTGGTACTCCAACAAAGGACAAAGAACAAGATGAAAAAGTACAAAATTTAGTAAACAATAATGTTATAGAGTTGGAGTCAGAAGATAGTAATTTATATTGCTTAGATAATGAAAATTTAAAGGAATTGGGATTAGAAGAAATAAAGACAGATGATTATTATATAGTAGATTATAAGAAAAATGATGTAATATATGTAGATGGAATACAAGATGAGAGTGGAAAGGTATTGTATAAGTTGTCAGAAATGGAATAAATGTTGAAAAATAATCTATGAATAATAACTCTAAGTTTAATTTATGGAAAGGGAAAAATAATAATGAAAGAAAAAGAATTTGAAAGATTAACTAAGTTAAAAAAAATTGAAGAAGAATTTTACCAAAAAGGAATAACAAGTATAGCAGGAATAGATGAAGCAGGACGTGGGCCTTTAGCAGGGCCGGTAGTTGTGGCTTGTGTTGTGATGCCAAAAGATTCTATGATAGAAGGTGTAAATGACTCCAAAAAGGTTTCTGAGAAAAAAAGAGAGAAGCTATATGAGCAAATTACAGAAGAAGCATTGGGTTTTGGAGTTGGTATAATCTCACAAGAGGAAATAGATAGAATAAATATATTAAATGCTACGAAAGAGGGACTAACTGCAGCTATAAAAGAAATGGAAAAAGATTTACAAGAAAAGCAAAGAGGATTTGAAAAGCCGGAAATAATTTTAGTAGATGCATTAACTAAAATAGACACTGACCATATTCCATACAAGTCAATTATAAAAGGAGATGCTAAGAGCTATTCTATTGCAGCTGCATCAATAGTAGCAAAAGTTACAAGGGATAGAATTATGAGAGCATGGGATGAAGTATATCCAATGTATGGATTTGAAAAACATAAAGGTTATGGTACAGCTGCACATATTGCAGCAATAAAGGAATATGGACTTTGCCCATTGCATAGGAGAAGTTTTGTGAAAAATATTGTGTGAGGTATGTGTATGATTAAAAATGTTGTTTTTGATATAGGTAATGTTTTGGTAGAATATTTTCCTAGTAAAGAAGTAGAAAAGTTAAAGACTAATGAAGATAAAATAAAAGAAGCAAAAAAATTATATGCCACAGATGTAAACTACAGAAAGTATTTAAATGGACTAATTTCTGTAGATGAAATGTTACAAGATTGCAATAATAAATATAAAGGCTTTAGTGTAGAATTTGATTTACTGTTAACAAAAGATAAACAAAAGTATATGATACATGAAATGGAAGGAAATACTAGATTATTAGAAAATATAAATAAAAAATATATGACATACTTGCTTTCTAACATTGCAAAAGAACCATTTGAGTATATTTATGAAAATTTTAAATTTGCTAAAATAGTAAAAGGTGGAGTTTATTCATATATAGAGAATATAAGTAAGCCAGAGCCTAAGATTTATGAGATATTAATAGAAACATATAATTTAATACCAAAAGAGACTATATTTATAGATGATAAAATAAAAAATGTTGAAGAGGCAGAAAAGCTTGGGATTAAAGGTATACTATATAAAAAAGAAGATGATTTAAGAGAATTATTAGAGAAAGAAGGAATTGAAATTGAACATACAGGAGATAATTGCTAAAAAAAGAGATAAACAAAAATTAAGTAAAGAAGAGATAGAAATTTTCATAAAAGAATATACAAATGGAAACATTGCAGATTATCAAGCATCTGCATTAATAATGGCAATATATATAAATGGTATGGATGAGGAAGAAACAACTAATCTTACAATAGCGATGGCACATTCAGGAGATATATTGGATTTATCAGAATTAGGTAATGTTGTAGACAAACATAGTACAGGTGGAGTTGGAGATAAAGTAACACTCATACTTGCTCCAATAATTGCCTCGCTAGGTATACCAGTTGCTAAAATGTCTGGAAGAGGGTTAGGTTATACAGGAGGTACAATAGACAAATTAGAGGCAATACCAGGATATAATGTAAATGTATCTGAGAAAGAATTTATAGAGAATGTGAAAAAAATAGGAATTAGCTTAATAGGGCAAACATTAAATTTGGCACCAGCAGATAAGAAAATTTATGCTTTGAGAGATGCAACAAGTACTACAGAGAGCATACCTTTAATTGCATCTAGCATAATGAGCAAAAAGATTGCAGCAGGTGCAAATAAGATAGTGCTTGATGTAACATATGGAAGCGGAGCTTTCATGAAGACAAAGGAAAGAGCACAAGAACTTGCAGATACAATGATAAAAATAGGAAAATTAGCAGGTAGAGAAACTGTAGCAGTAATTACGCCAATGGAGGAACCACTTGGAAGAAATGTGGGAAATAGTTTGGAAGTAATAGAAGCGGTGCAAGCACTAAAAGGAGATATGGCAGAAGATGTAAAAGAGGTTGTACTAGAACTAGGTAGCAATATGATAAAACTTGCAGGAAAAGGAGATAGTTTAGAAGAAAACAGAGCAAAAATGCTAGAAAATATACAAAATGGAAAGGCTCTAGAAAAACTAAAAGAGTTAGTAGTAAACCAAGGCGGAGATGTAACATTTATAGAAGATACAAGTAAATTCAAGAAGGCAAAATACATTATGCCAGTAGCATTAGAAATGCAAGGTACAGTAAAAGAACTAAAAGCAGAAGAAGTAGGCAAACTATCAGTATTCTTAGGAGCAGGAAGAATAAGAAAAGAAGATAAAATAGAGCCAGAAGTAGGAATAATATTCAATAAAAAAGTGGGAGACAAAGTAGAAAAAAATGACGTTGTTGCATACATTCACGCCAATGATGAAGAAAAGGCAAAAGAAGCGGTTGAGAAATTGAAAGAAATATATGTGGTATAAGAAAAATAGGGGGTAAAGACTTTGAGTCTTTATCCCTATAAAATCTCCTTTGGCTTATACTCTACAAAACCATCTTTAGTAAAAAATCTATTCAAATTTCTCATACTAATGCCTGTGCAATATGAAATATTTTCCATAGAACATTTGGTATCAGTTTCTTCTAAGAAATTTTTTAGTTTGCTCATTTCAAAATTATCTTTTGGCTGACAATTTGGACAAACATCGCCAGAATTAACAAAAAAACATCCACACCTACTACATTTATTAAATTGCATTTTTGACCTCCATTCGAGCAACTGAATGCTCTATAAAATTTATTAATTTACATATTTGAATAAAAATATTTTATCACATAATTTTACAAAAAGGAACAGAAATTTTAAAAAAATATATATAAAAAATCACTGTGTTATGTTAAGTATATTTTTTCTTCCAAAACCCTTGCAATTGCTAAAAAATCATGGTATAATAGTATACGTTAAAAATACACACACAAGCTAGTTTAAAGAGGAGTGCTTGTTTTGTTTAAAGCAAGTCTTTTTAAATGTTGATGCTTAGTGGAGGTAAAACAAAAAAGGAGGAATTTGAAATGGCAGTAGTTGCAATG
>CAKNQJ010000038.1 GCA_930990645.1 uncultured Clostridium sp.
CTCAGATATACTTTAAGAGTATTGGCAAATAATGTAAGTTTATTTTTTTACCCTACAAATAAAAAAGTTATCCACATTTTTTGTTGCTTTTTGTGGATAACTTTTTATTTATGTTGACCTTGTTTTATGTCTACCGCCTGTTTTCGATTCTAACGCCTCTCTTTAATAAGTCATTGTGTGTTTATTTATACGTTATAAAAACACATTGATTTATTATAACTCAAGCAAAAATGCCAACAGTGTAATTTTATTTTACACTATTAGCATTTTCTTTTCAACACTTTTTTGCGAAATGTAATATATTTGTAATATTTCTGTAACATTCTTGTAATATTCTTCGAATTAAATAACCTGCATCTTGCAATCTTTTCCACGAAATGCAAATACCATTTTTGTTATATTATTAAATCCTCTTTCACGTAAGTTGCTCTCGTAGTCTCTTTCTTCTATTTGCTTTTTTGCACTCTCTATTACATCTTCTATTGTTCTTTCTTGCATATCATTTGCCACTTTAAACTCTATTATAAAGCTATTCTTTGTTTTATCTTGTGGCTCTAACATTATGTCGTATCTCCCCATTCCTGACTCTCTATTTGAATTTACATAGTAGCTATCTTTCAATCCTACCAACATTCCTAGTACAAATGCATGGTAGAAGTTCTCCGCTGTATTCTCTCCTACATCCATATAGCTGAACATTTCCTCTACTAATTTTCTAAATTTTATTTCAAACTCACTTAAGTTTAGTTCTACTAAGTCTTTCAAAATACTATTCAAATCATTTCCTATTACTTTGTCATTAAACCATGACCTAACTATTGATTGGAATAATAGTTTTATTTCATAATTTGGCAACTTTACTTTATATATTCCTTCTGCCAAATTTACTACTTCATCTACCTTCAAATAACCCGTTCCTAGCATTAATCCCCAAATATTGTTTTCGTTTTCTTCTATTCCATTTATTACTGTTTCTAAATCTATTGGTACCTCTATTGTCTCTCCTTTTAGCAATCTTTCCATCTTTTCTTTTACTGTTGTCGATTTTTTTATTGTCATTTTTATTAAATCATTTGAGCTCGTATTTACCCAATATGGTTTTAGTTGCTTATCTGTCAAATAATTCAATATACTCCATGGATTATATATGCCTTCTACATTTCCTATTCTATATCCATCATACCATTTTTTTATTTCTTTTTTATCATCTTCTACACTAAAATCTTCTATTACTTTATCCATTTCCTCTGAAGTTATTCCAAAATCATCTGAAAATTCATCATCTAATACCGTATATACATCAAAATTATTCGCCCCACTGAAAATACTTTCTTTTGCTACTCTACTTACTCCTGTTAACACTGTCTTTTCTAAATATGGATTATCTTTAAATGTTGTTCTATAAAAATTCTTCAAAAATTCTATAGCCTCTTTATAATATCCCTTTACATACGCTGCCTGAATTGGTACATCATACTCATCTATAAATAGCATTACTGGTTTGTTATGGTGTCTATATAAAAGTTTTGATAACATTTTTACACTATTTATTATTTCCATTTCATTTGCTGTTGCAGAAAGTATTTTATTAAAAACAGTTCGTTCTCCCTCTGCAATATTATCTCCATCTAATAAATATTTTTTCTCAAAGTATATTTCCAGCATCTCTGTTTTTAATTGTGTTATCATATACTCAAACTTTGACACATCTAAATCTTTCAATGTTAAATATATGCATGGATATGCGCCTAATTTCGATGTATATTTTTCATCTTGTTTCATTATTTTTAGTCCTTCAAATAACTCTCTTGAGTCCTTTATATCACAATCAAAAAAGTATCTCAACATACTCATATTTAATGTTTTACCAAATCTACGTGGGCGTGTTATTAATGCTACCCTTGCTTGATTATCTATAATATCCTTAATATACATAGTTTTGTCTATAAAGTAATTCTTTCTTAGTCTAAGTCCTCTAAAATCACTTTCTCCTATTCCAATCCCTTCAAAATCCATAGTTTATCACAGCCTTTCTTTTTTCTTTCACATTAATAATGGACGTTTGATCCCATTTATTCATTACCTATTGTACCACATATATTTTTCTTTTGCTATATGTTGGAAGAAAAAAGTTGACACTTAGGGACACTTCTTTTTGTCAATTTTTCTTTACACCTTGGGACACTCCTTTTTGTACAAGTTTTGGACGTTTAGGAGTGCCCCTTTTACCCAAGTTTTTTTAATTCCCTTAACCTCGCTTCATAGGCAGCTATTGTGTCATCTTTTAGTGCTATGTCTTCTTTTGCTCCGATTGCTTGTAATACTTTTTCTGTAAATAGCGGATTTTCTATTAGAATTGGTCCTAACAAATATGTTCCTATAAAATTATTCTTTTTTATTCCTTCTAATTTGCTCTTTTCATTTATTCCAATACCTTTTTCTACTACTAAGAAATATTCGTTAGAATTATCTCCATACATCTTTGTAAATTGGCTTTTAAAACCTACTATTTCAATATTTCCATACATACCTATCATGTAGCTATTATGTCTATGCATCATATCTCTTTTTGCATATACATCAAATATTCCTATTCCTTCAATTTTGCTACCATTTTCATTTTCTATGTATTTTCCCAAAACCTCTACTGCATTTCCTGTAAACAAAAAGAATACATTTTTTTCTATTAATTCTTCTATTCTTTCTTTGTATGGCATTAATCTTTTTATTACTTTTTCCTGCGTTTTTTCAGTCATTGGACCTAAGTATATTAGATTAACATCTTCATGCACAAATGCAGGAACTTCATCTAAAGCAGTTTCTATAAATTCCGCTTCAGGCACACACATTTTCAAGTATTTCATATTATACATGTCTCCAAATAAGTTGCAAAACTCTGGAAACAGAATTTCTATCTTCATTTATCTCATCCTCTCTATTGCTAATCTTTCCGTTGGAACAGAATTAAATTTTGGCTAAGGAAACGAGTTTGAAAGGCAAGGGCGCATCCTTACTTTTTTCACTAAATCGCAAAAAGAATTACTGTTTTGGCTAGGCGAAACAAGCAAGAAAACCGGGGGCGTGCTTGGTACCACGTCAAAGGATTTTCTCTATTGCTAACCTTTCCGTTGGAACAGAATTAAATTTTGGCTAGGAAAACGAGTTTGAAATTTATGAGGCGTACTTGGTGTACGTTGATTAAATTTCAAACGAAGTTTGACAACGCCAAAATTGTAATTCTGTTTCAACTCCTCAGCATAAGTTCAACCTTAGCCTTCACAGCCTCCTTAAGCTTAATCGCATACAAATCATGCAATACAAACACAGTATCTACACCATTCAAATTTAGCTTATCCACAGCTGAAAGCTCATCTCTTTGATATACAATTTTATCTTTGCTTATCCCTGCTATTTCAAGTCTTACAAGACCATCTAAATAACGTGCTCCTGCAATTATTATTTGAGTAATGCTATCATCATTTAAAAATTCATAATCTGTGTCATATTGCCATGCTGTGTTTTCGCTACCTTTTGCTGCTTCATGCAAGTCATCTAACAAAAGTATTACAGCTTTCTTTCCTTTATATTTCCTTACATAATCAAACACTCTTGAGCAAGCGATTGGGTTCATTCCTTTCGCCAAATGTGTTATAACTTTTACACCATTGATAATTTCTTCGCTATATCTTGTATCCACAATTTTTTGTTTTTTTAGTGAATCATTTATTTGGTCTCTACTAAGGCCTAATTGCTTTAACACAGTAATCACAGTAACAATGTTATAAATATTTATAATATTATCACTGATTAAGTCGTACTCTTCTTCTAGTTCACCATTTTTCAAAGTCAACTTCATATTTTCCAAATCTAAATTTGTTGCCAAATAGTCTATGTCTGGCGATTTAAAATCACAGTTTGGACAATGTGCTTTTCCTATATGATTGTATCTAACATAGTCATATACTAATTTGCTATTACATTTTGGACATACAATAATGTCTCTTGCAATATTTATACATTTGTCACCATCTGTATCTAATCTATCAATTCCAAAGTATATTCTGTTATTCTGTGGTGCAATATTGCTTGCTATCAAATCATCACCATTCAATATTAGCGTGGTTTCTTTTGGTATACTTTTCGTTAAAATTTCTGATATAAACTCTGTATGTGCATTTCTCATTAAAGAGTCTCTAAATAGATTTGTGCACACCAAATAAGTAGGCGTCATATATGGATATATTCTAGGCGAACTTCTTTCATCCACTTCAAAAACAGCCAAATCTTTTTTGGCTTTTCCCATCATAGTCACGCCATTTATTAAAGATGTAGCAACACCTGCATCTATATTTGAGCCATATTTATTATCTATAAATATATAATTATTATCTTTCAGTATATCTTCTATCATGTTACATACTGTGGTCTTCCCATTCGTTCCAGTAACCGCAACTATTGTACGTGGTTTCTCTATCTTTCCAATAAAATCTTTGCAAACTTTTATTGCAAATTTACCTGGAAAAAATGAAGCATTCCTTCTAAATATCTTTAATACTACTGTTCCCACCTTTGCTCCCCATAAAGCTATATAGAACTTTAACCCCTTTTTCATTTTATTCTCATTCCTTTTATGTTCCTTATATTATTTCAATTGCAATTATATATTAAATTTTGGTATAAAGCAATATAACTCCCAAAAAAATTATAAGTAACAATCAACTCTTTTTATGAAATTTATTTTTGCTTACATTCCATAAATAATGAAAACGCATCTTTAAACCCTTGCTTATATGCTTCTTCAATATAGCTCGACATCTTTATTTCATAATTTTCTATAAGCATATCTAAATCGTTTAAAGTCTGATTTTTCTTCTCGGTATTTTCTATGCTTTCATTTAGAATTTCTTGCATCTCTTCTATTGACATATCATTTAACTTTTCTCTTATTTCTTTTGTACAAATACCTAATTTTTCTTGTCTTGATTTATAAATTTCATCAAGAATATCAAGGCTTTCATTTAAATTATCCATATTATCACATTCCTTTCAAGTAATATAAATCGTGCTAAAATTTTATTAATTTCAATCTTCTTACTATACATTATCCCTAGTTTTTCAAAAAAAATTCTAATCCAAATAAATTTTAACATAATTTACCCTATTTGTATATTGATATTTAAAATAATAATTATATAATAATTATGGGATTATTTTTTGTTTAAATTACTTTTTTCGACAAACTTTTCATTTTATTTTTGATATAATAAGTTTGCGAAATTTTATCCTTTTACTGTGAAGTCCGCTTTTACGGTAAAGTCAAAGTATTTAGATTATTTTTATTTTACTAGTTATAGCTAGGAAGGAATGATAGTTATATGAAAAACAATTTAGAAATTGGTAATAGAATTAGAACTATACGTGAAACTATGAACTTAACAAGAAGTTCTTTTTCTGAAAAAATCAACATTTCAGAGACATTCTTATCACAAATAGAAAGAGGCGAAAAGTCTGTTAGCCTAAATACTTTGTTAAGCATTTGCAACAACACTGGCTTTTCTGCAGATTACATACTATTTGGAGAAACTAATACATCTTCAACATCTAATAGAATTGTAAATATTCTAAATCAATTACCTCCAGAGGTTAATACAATAATATATGATATGACTTGTTCTCTTAATAGTCTGTATAACAAGAATAAAAATAAAAATGATTAAAATTTCTTTACACAGATAGAATTAAAAAATTCTATCTGTGTTTAACTTTTGAATACTTCATAAAGCAACTTCTCTATGCTTGCTAATCTTCTTTCAAATATAGTATTTGTCATATCACTAATCTCATTATACTCTAGAAGCTTAGCAAACTTTTGCATATTCACCTTATGATTAGTATCAATTTTCATTTGCATGTTTTTTTGTTCGTTTTTTATTTCGTTTAATAGTTCGTTTATTTGTGCGATTAATGTTTCAAGTGTTTCTTCCTTAGACACATTTTTTGACATATAATCACCTCAACTTTATTACAGTAAATATTTTACCATAACGTAGATTAAAAATCAATAGATTTGCGAAAATTTGTTCAATTTGAATAAATATGATGGAGCATTTGTTCGAAATTTCTAACAAATTAGACACACTTCAATTTAAAATCTTGCCTCCACCTAGTACAACATCTCCTAAATAGAATACAACAGACTGTCCTGGAGTAATTGCCCTTTGTGGCTCAGCAAATGTTACCTTTGCGATTGCATTTTTTGCGCTACTTTTTTTTGTGGCGTTTTCTCCTGTGTTGTCCCCTTCTGCTCTGTTTTTTTCTGTGCTATTTTCTATATTTTCTTTTATTACATTAATATTATCTTCTGCCTTTTGATTATCTTCGCTTTCAATATATCTTATCTTGAGCTTTGCCTCTGCTTCTTTTGCCCTGTATCTTACTTTTGCTTTTATTTCAATTTCTTTGCTCAAATCAATATCAAGCAAAAAATTCAACTCATTTGCAGTAAGCTCATTGCTATACAAATCTTGCTCTGCACCAACTACAACTTCATTTTTTATTGTGTCTAGTTTAATTACATACAAAGGCTCTTTATATGCTATTCCTAGTCCTTTTCTCTGTCCTATTGTGTAATTTATAAGGCCAGAATGTTGTCCAAGAATTGTTTCATCTTTTAGCACAATGTTGCCTTGCTTGCACATATCTGTTTTATATGCTTCATTTTCACTTTGATTTGCATCTTTCAAAAAACTCACATAATCATTATCAGAAATAAAGCAAATCTCTTGGCTATCCTTTTTTTCTGCAACTTTTAAGTCATTGTCTGCAGCAATTTTTCTAATTTCTTCCTTATTCTTAAAACCAGATAAAGGAAAAATTATTTTAGGCAAAATCTCTTTGTTTATACCATATAAAAAATAGGTCTGGTCCTTGCCTACAACCTCTGATTTTTTCAAAACATATTGGTTGTATTTGTCAGAGAACTCTACTTTTGCATAATGACCTGTTGCAATAAATTCACAATCCAAGTCCTGTGCCACTTTAACAAAAGCGCCAAACTTCATAGATTTATTACATTCCACGCATGGGTTTGGAGTTTTAGCACACATATATGAATATATAAAATTATCTACCACTTTTTCTTTGAATTCATCTCGTAAATCAACCACATGATGCTCTATACCTAACTGCTCACATACTGCTTTTGCATCATTTATCGCACTTGTTTCTATATAGTTTTGCACACTGTGGAAGCTTTCTTGAGCTTTGCTTTCACTAGTCTGCTCTATTTCTTTTTTCATTTTATCTTGGTTGTCTTCTTCCCATAAACGCATTGTAGCACCTACTACTTCATAGCCTTGCTCTTTAAGTAACAAGGCAGAAACAGAACTATCTACTCCGCCACTCATGCCTAATAAAACTCTTTTGCTCATTATTCCTCCGATTTATATATATTTAACTTCATCTATTTTACTACATACATTTTCTTAAATCAATACTTTTACATAATTTAAGAGGTGCAGACCTTCATCAAAGTACGGGAAGGGCCACGCGGAAACCACTGTTACCAATGATAGTGCCTGCTGCGATGTAGAAGTTGTGCACACCAGCACCAGACTCATTGTTGGAAATACCTCCACGGATGAAGAATGGACTGCTAGTGTTAGGAAAATGTTTAGTATGTTATCGATGGTTAGGCTATATAAAATTAGACTGGAATAGTTTA
>CAKNQJ010000039.1 GCA_930990645.1 uncultured Clostridium sp.
TCTCTTTGCTTTCCTGTTCGGTCTGTTCAGAGTTTTCAGTCTCTTTGCTTTCCTGTTCGGTCTGTTCAGAGTTTTCAGTCTCTTTGCTTTCCTGTTCGGTCTGTTCAGAATTTTCAATCTCTTTGCTTTCCTGTTCGGTCTGTTCAGAGTTTTCAGTCTCTTTGCTTTCCTGTTCGGTCTGTTCAGAGTCTCCAATCTCTTCACTTTCCTGTTTAAAGTTAAATTCAGTTTCAACCTGTACATTTTCATCTTCTTTGTACTCTTTTAAGTTCTTACCGTAGTTCAGTTCAATTACTTTGCAATGTCCTATTGCATCAATAATTAACATAGGAGGTTCCCGAAAAATAATTTCCATCCTTGCCTCCATTCCTTTTACTACGATACTACTTTCTGGGTTAAAGTTCTTAAAAAATGCTTTTATTAAACTTTCAGCATTTTTTCCATTTCTAAACTTTACCTTTGCCCAAATTTTACTCATTATGTTTCTCCTTTCATTATGAATTATTTACTTGTTACAACTGTATCTTGGTATTTTTTATCCTTTTAGCAAATAAATTTCGCTAAATATGATAAATTGTTGGAAATATTCCAATATGAGCAATTATACTATAATTTTACATAATTTTCAACATATAAAAGGAAAAAACTATAATAAGCATTATAGTTATCTTTCTTCATGATTTTTTACTGTCTGTAATCTTTTTTTATGTTTTTCATTTTCTGGTTCTATTCTAATAATATCTTTTAATTGTTTTATTATTTCTTTATCATCATTTTCCATTTTTGCTATTGATATTAATTGTTCTCTTATTCCAATACTATTAGGAAATTTATCAAGTGCTTCATAAGCCCATAATTTTGCATCTTCGAAATTTCCTTCTGTTTTTTCAATATGTACTAACTGTCTATATGCCATATGACTACCTGTTTCTTCAATTAATGTCATCAATTCATCTCTTGCTTCATCTATTCTTCCTTCTCTAAAATATGCAAATGCTAATAAGTTTCTTTTTTCTCGTGTATTTTTTGAATTAGAATCGATTTCAGTTTTATATCTATTTATTATTTCTTCATAATCTGGCTTAACAGTTTCCTTTTGTACTTCTTCTTCATATTCTTCTTGGATTGCTTCTTCCTTTATCCCTTTTTTCCTAATATTACTACTTTTCCTTTTAGGAATTTGTACATTTAATTCATCTAACACTTCATCTATATCGCCTAAAAAACCTATTTTCTTTTTTTCTTCTTCTATTTCTTGCAAATCTTCTTCGTTGATATTCATTCCATTCACATATGCACTTAATTTTAACAACATCATTTTTTCTATAACACCATTATCTGTATTCTTAAGAAAATCATTTAATTTATATATAGCTTCTGCAGTTTTTCCACTCCTTATTGATTGCTTTGCAAATCGTCTAAGTTCTAACCTTTTTCTATATTCTTTTAACTGTTGAATTGGAATCTCTAATTCAAAAGATAATAATTCTAAATCAAATCCATTATGAATTAACCTTATTATTTCCTCTGTTTCATTTAGTCTTATCATAATTTTATATTCTCCATTCCATATAGTTTCTATTCTCGTTCTCCTATGTGATTCTTATTATTAGTTTAATAATCTTTTACATTATAGCAAACATAATTGAAAATATCAATAACACTCCCAATCAAACTATTTCCTCAAAATGTTTAATTATTTATCTCAATTTTTTATTATATCAAATTTTTCTATCTCTCTACATATATTTTATTTCCTTTATTAACTACAATTCCTGCTTGTGGAGTTTGAGTTTTTATTATTGTATTATCTTTATCCATTTCCTCTTCTTCATTTTGTATAACAAGCTCTAAACCACTTTCTTTTACTATTTTCTCTGCTTCTGTTATACTCTTTCCTATCAAATCTGGTGTTTCAACTTGTTCTACCACTTCAACTTCATCTTGATTTCCTTGACTTACTTCCAAATATGGCAAAATCTCACTAAAAATTTGACCTCCCAATGGTGCTGCAACACCACCACCTTGATGTCCTCCTTCTCCTGTTGGATTATACAAAGTAATCAAAAGCACAGCTTGTGGATTATCAATAGGTGCTACACCACAAAAAGATGTAACATATTTATTAGTATTCACACCATCTTCTGATGTTCCGGTCTTTCCTCCAATTCTGTAACCTGCAACTTTTGCATTCTTTCCAGTTCCTTCTGATACAACACTTTCCATCATACTCAATACTTTTTCAGATGTTTCTTTTGATATAACTGTACCATTTGTCTTTACTGGTACATCTGTTACCTCTTTTGTCTGACTATTCACTATTTGCCTTACTACCCTTGGAGTAACACTTGTTCCTCCATTTGCAATTGATGATACAGCTGTAACCAATTGAATAGGAGTTATCTCAAACCTTTGCCCAAAACTAATTGTTGCAAGTTCTACTGGTCCTGCCTTTTCTTTAGCTAAAAAAATACTTCCTGCTTCTCCTGGTAAATCAATGCCAGTTCTCTCTAACAACTTAAATTTTTCCAAATATTCATAATATTTTGTAACACCTAATTGCTGTCCTAATCCTATAAATACTGGATTACATGAATTCATTAAACCTTGTCTTAAACTTTCAGATCCATGTGGTCTATAATATCTCCAACACTTTATCCTAACACCTGCAACTTCTATACCTCCATTACATGAAAATTGTCCCTCTTTATCAATATCTGTAACTAGCCCTTCTTCTATTGCAGCAGATGCTGTAATCACTTTAAAAACCGAACCTGGTTCATATGTATCTGCTATTGCCTTATTTCTCCAAACAGCTTGAAGATTTCTAGTCTTTTCCTCTTGTGATAGACTATCCCATGTTCCTTTTAAATCTTCTGTATAAGGTTCATATGGCTCATTCAAGTTATATGATGTATATGTTGCCATCGCTAAAATATCTCCATTTTGAGGGTTCATGATAACAATATTTCCTCCATCAGTACATTCATTATCAATACATGCCTCTTCTAAATATTTTTCTGCAATTGATTGTATCGTTAAATCAATTGTAAGAACTAAATCATTACCATCAACTGCTGGTACATAATTTTCTCCTTCTTCTCCTATTTCTCCGCCTTTAGCATCAGTATGTCTTTGTATTGCACCTTTTGTTCCCTTTAATTCCTCCTCATATTTAGCTTCAATACCATCTAAACCTTGATTATCACTTCCACAAAATCCTATTATTTGCGATGCTAGTGTATTATATGGATAATATCTCTTTGTGTCTTCATCAATATTAATTCCTTCTGTAATATTATTTTCCTGCATCCACACTCTAAGCTTATCTGTTTTCTCTTTATCTACTTTTTTAACAATTGTTTCAATTGAACTTCTCTTAGATACTTTCTTAAAAACTGTATCATAATCAAGCTCAAATATTTCCGCCATTTTTCTAGCAACTTTTTCTTTATTTTCACTTTGAATATTTCCAGGATTTACTGTTACAGTTTCAACTGTACTACTAACTGCTAACTCGTTTCCATTTGTATCATATATTGTCCCTCTTTTTGGATTTATACTTCTATCTAATGTTTGTTGTTGATATGCAAGTTCGGCCAATTCTTTCCCTTGAAATATTTGAATATATCCCAATCTTACTATCAAACATATTAAAATTAAAAAAGCTATAAACAATGTATTTCTCATTTTCTTTTTACTAGATAATTTTGTCTCAACCATAAAAAACCTCCTAATTAATTTTATTAGAAGGATATATATTTATACCAAAATAATTGCTAGAAAATACCTTTAATACTTCCTAGCAATTATCTATTAAATATTTTATCAACAAATTGTTGAAACCAATTTTTTTCTTCAGTTTTCACTACCTCTTCTGTTGCTGGTTCAACATAATCTTTTTTAGGCAAAGTTACATACACTGTTTGTTTATTAGTTAATTTTTGCATTCCTAATTTTTCTTTAGCTTGTTTTTCAATATTGTTTAAATTCAAACTATTTTGTATTGTTACTTCTAATTGTTGGTTTTCTTTTTCTAATGATGACAATTCTTTTTTCAAAGTTTGTACTTCAGTAAATTTTTCATTAATTTGAGAATTTCTATAACTTATAGTAAGTAACAAGATAAAAATACCTATAACAACTAAAGTTATATTTTTTTGTCTTTTCTTCTGTTCTTTAGACAATTGTACTCTTTGTCTTGGTAAGTCTTCAACAACTTTTAACTTTTGTTGTCTTTTATTTCTTTTTCTTTGTACATCAGGTTCTAGTTTTCTTGGACTTGTTGTATATTGATATCCTGTTCTTGCCATAAGTTATTCACCTCCTCCTAGTTATATTTATTTATCACTTATTCTTCTTTCAAAAATTCTAAGTTTTGCACTTTTACTTCTAGAATTTTCTAATTGTTCTTTATCAGTTGCTATAATTGGTTTTCTAGTAATAATCTCTCCTAATGATTTAGCACCACATACACAATATGGCAAATCACTTGGACATGTACACTTTCCTTTTGCATCTATAAAAGCTTTTTTTACTGCTCTATCTTCTAATGAATGAAATGTAATTATGCACAATCTTCCTTTATCGTCCAAACAATCTATACAATCCTTAACTGTGTTATATAGTGGTTTAATCTCATCATTTACTTCTATTCTAATTGCTTGAAATGTTCTTTTTGCTGGATGTCCATCTTTTTGTTTTGATTTCGGAATTGATCTTTCAATTATTTCTACTAATTGTTTTGTTGTTTCAATAGGTTCTATTTCTCTTTCCTTACAAATATTTCTTGCAATCTGTCTTGAAAATCTTTCTTCTCCATATTCGTAAATAATATTTGCTAAATCCTTTTCACTATATGTATTTACAACAATCTTTGCAGTTAATTCTTGAGTTTTGTCCATTCTCATATCTAGAGTATTTTCACCTAAATAACTAAAGCCCCTATTTCTTTCATCTAACTGATAAGAAGACACTCCTAAGTCTAGTAAAATACCATCAACTTTTTGTATTTCAAGTTCTGCTAATATATTTTTGATATTATCATGATTATCATGTACATATATGACATTAGAAAAATCTTTTAAATTTTCCTTTGCTGCTTCTAATGCTTCTTCATCTCTATCTATACCAATTAATTTTCCATCTTCAGATAATCTTTTAGCTATTTCTCTGCTATGCCCTGCTCCTCCAAGAGTCCCATCAACATACATCCCATTAGGTTTTATATCTAATCCTTCTATACATTCCATTAGCATAACAGGTCTATGTTTAAATTCCATTTCTACCTCTTAAATGCTTGATATTTTATATACTATAACAGCTGGTAATCAAATAACTACCAGCTGTCTTTTCTCTATGTATTTATCTTTTGGTTTTTATTGGTTCTTTAGCATTCATATCTTTTGTTATTTGATTAAACAACATTTGTACACTAAAAACTTCTTTTGAAAACTTAAATCACTTTATCTTTTGTATCTAAAAAGCTTTTGTACTTTTAACTTTTGTTTAACCAAATCCTTTTATCTTTTGTAAATTTATCTTTTGTATAATTTGTCTTTTGTATTTTTATCTTTTGTGTTTTATATAAACTTTTTCAAGTTATATACCTAAATTTGCCATATTCTCTGCTATTTCATCTGCAGAAATATTCTCATCACAATTTTGCCATGTTTGTTTATCCCAAATTTCTAGTCTTGTCCCTACTCCAATTATTACTGTTTCTTTTTCAAGTCCAGCTGCAACTCTTAAGTTGTTTGGTAATAAAAATCTACCTTGTTTATCTATTTCGCACTCTGTTGCACCTGATAAGAAAAATCTTACAAAGTTTCTGGCATTTTTATCTGAAAGTGGTAAGGCTTTTAATTTTGTTTCAAAATTCATCCATTCTTCTTGTGAAAACGCAAACAAACATCCATCTAACCCTTTTGTTACGATGAACTTTTCTCCCATATCTTGTCTTAATTTTGATGGCATTATTAATCTGCCTTTAGCATCTAGAGAATGCTCGTATTCACCTATTAGCAATTAATGGTCCTCCTTTTTCACTTTCTACCACTTTGTACCACTTTTCTCCACTTCATCTAAATTTTAATATAACTTTTTCTATTTTGCAATAGTTTTTTAAAAAATTTTTAAATTTTTATTAAATTTAGATTACAAATTCATAACTTATTTAAGAATTTTCATAAAAATATAATCTAAAAAAACTTTGAGGTGCCTAGAAGCACCTCATTAAATTAATTTATTGTTGTTCCTGTAGCACCAGTACCTACAACATCTTCTTGTAATGAACGCCATGTATTACATCCAACTATTCCGTCTGCTGATAAACCTCTTGAGCGCTGATAACTAATTACTGCATTTTGAGTAGCTGACCCAAATATTCCATCTAATCCATTTGTTCTATAACCTAATGTATTTAAATCATCTTGTGCAATTAATACATAATTACTAAGACTTCCTCTTCTAATTGTAGGATACCCTCCTGTACTACAAGCTGGTTTCCCGAAATCTCTTATCAAAATGAACCCATGTAGGAGTTAATGAAATAGGTTCAACATAACTCCATACTCCTGAATTATTAGCACTATTCCAAAGTCTAGTTCTTTGTGTTTGTGTTAATCTCTGACCAACATCAAATGCAACACCTGCATAATGTTGACTTTGATTACCATGCCCCCCTTCATATGGTCTTTTAAAAGCAAAACCTACTGGTATTGGTCCTCCATATAAATATCTTTGACTATTCCAACTCTGCATAGTTCTTTTTGTTGTCCATAAAATATTGCTTCTACTTGACCCTCTAAATTCTCTTACCCTTAAAGTTCCATTTGTATTATATGGCATGGCTTCTTCTTCTCCTCTATAATATGTCTCCATTCTATCTGTATCATTGTTAAAAACTAATATCTTTGCCATAAAAAATAATCCTCCCATAATCATATTTTCTATATATTATGAAAGGATTATTTTTTTGTTACTTTACCTTGTTAAATTTCACTACTTTCTATTAATTTATCAAAATCAGATTTATATAATCTATCTTGTATAACTCTATATTTTTCAAATTCTGTTAACGCTTTTTCTTCTGCTATTTCGTGAGATATTTTACCTGCATCTTTTAATACAGCTCTATCATCTAATAATAAATAATGGTACTGCTTCCAATAAATATTTATTATTAATTTCGTAAAATAATTTCAACATTCAGTTGTCAAATAATTTTTGACAACTGAAGTTTTTTTAATTTTAGTGCTTTAAAGATATTTTCCAAATAATGCCTTTAATTATTTTCTCTTCAAAATTGTATTATCTATTCTCTTTTAAATATTTATTTATCATTTGATCCATACTAGAGATGTATTCTTTATCTTGTTGAATTCTAAATTTTTCATATTCTTCATTTGCTTTTTCAATTGCTTGTTGATGTGATATTTTTCCTGCACCTTTTAATATATTTTTCTTTCTATATTTTAATAAGTCATCTGCAACTTCTATCCATTTGTTCATTGTCATTGTTTTCTGCTCTTTTGCTTCTGTTTCTGCTACATCTAAAAATAAATTAGTTAAATCGTTTAGTTTTTCTAGTTCTTCTTTTTGTAAATAATTCTTAGCAATACCTACATCATATTTATAAATTAGTC
>CAKNQJ010000040.1 GCA_930990645.1 uncultured Clostridium sp.
TTACCATTTACAAAAACTTTTTTTAAAAAAAATCCACAGTTAGCTTGACAATTCCGAATATAATTCTAACTGTGTAATTTTTCAAAAGATTACACAGTTTTAATATTGCAGTAATGATAGAGTATAGGTATTTGAAAAAAGGAGAAGAAGGTATGAATAAATTACATATTTTTGCATATAATGGTAACAAGATAATTTTCATGAAATAATTTGGAGGTATATATGTCATATGAAGAATATGTAAGAGAAAACAAAATTGAGGACAAGTCTGAAGATGAGAAAAATTTAGAGCTTATTGTAAATATTATAAAAACGAAAAATGAATTGGATGCTGCTAATAAAAATTTTGAATATGCAGAAGAGGGATTAATAGACTATTATTCATATCAGATTAAGGCAAATCAGACTAAGCTGGATTATCTTATGAAGAAAGCACAGAAAAAGGGAATTGTGCTAGATATGATAAACGAAATATATATTAGAAAAAATAAGGCATAAAAAAGCTATTGTTTAGTATGAAAGTAATTAGAAAATAATTTTATACTAGTATTAAATACATAAGCATATTTGTCCAAAATAAATCATATTTATTAGTAAGTCGCAATATTATTTTAAATTATGATATAGATTTTTATAGAGAAGTAGTTAAAGCAAGAATTATAAAGGAGAGAGGACTGATAATAAATATGGATTTGAATACTGTAATTACTTTTTTAGCATGCATAATTTTCTTGTTTATATTTGGAAGAATATTTATCTGGCCATTAAAAAGTATTTTAAAATTAGTTTTTAATTCAATTTTAGGTGGAGTGTTAATATATATTATAAATTTAGTTGGTATGAATTTTGGATTTCATATAGGACTTAATTTGCTAACCGCAGTTATAGTGGGATTGTTAGGAGTGCCTGGCGCAGCATTGCTTGTGGTGCTGAAGATTATTTTGCGGTTGATAATTAAGAAAAATAAGTATTGTTATTTACAAATTAACATGACAAGATTAAAATAAGTGAAAAAATAGGAGAAGTTTATGAAAAAACTATTACTCCATGGATAGAACAAAAGTGAGTATTTTATTGCTTTGCAAATTTCTGACGAAATTTCCTATGCAATAAAATGCTCACTTTTGTACGATACATATTAATCACGTTTTTGGGAGACGAGGTGTGTCCCTTTTGTTCGGAATTTCAAACGAATACTCTTGGGAAAATCCTATAAGTAATGTTATAGGATTTTCCCAAACATCCAACTTCTTGGACAAAGAAGAGTGTCCCAAATGTCCAACTTCTTGGACAAAAAGGAGTGTCCCCAAGTGTAAAGTTACTCAACAGTAACTGATTTTGCGAGATTTCTTGGCTTATCTACATCTAATCCTTTGAATTTTGAGATGTAGTAAGAAAGAAGTTGCATTGGTATTACAGATAAAATAGGTGAGATAAGTGGATTTGTTTCTGGTATGTTTATTACATAATCAAAATGACTATTTGGAAGTATTTGATTTGTAATAATAAGTGTTTTTGCTCCTCTTGTAATTACCTCTTGAATATTACTAATTGATTTTTCTACTAAATTTGGATTAGTAATAATTCCTATTACTGTAACTCCATTTTCTATAAGGGCGATTGGTCCGTGTTTTAGTTCTCCTGCAGCATATGCATCAGAATGTATATATGATATTTCTTTTAGTTTTAATGAGCCTTCTAGTGCAACACTGTAATCGGCTCCTCTTCCAAGGAAGAACATATCTTTTTCTGTATATACTTTCTTTGCAAATTCTTCAATTGGCTCTGTATTATCTAATATTTGCTCTATTTTTGCAGGTAAATCTATCATATCTTTTTTTAAGCTTTCGATTGCTTTTTGGTCATAGCTTCCTAAAATTTCAGCAAAATGCATTGCTAGAATTGCTAAAAGTACTACTTGAGATGTATATGCTTTAGTAGATGCAACAGCTATTTCAGGTCCTGCATGTGTATATATAGAATAGTCTGCTTCTCTTGTTATAGAGCTTCCTATAACATTAGAAATAGCAAGTGTTTTAGCTCCTTTAGATTTAGCAAGCTTTAAAGCTGCAATTGTATCAGCTGTCTCTCCAGATTGGCTAATATATATGCATAAAGTATGTTTATCAATTATTGGGTCTCTATATCTAAATTCAGAAGCTATATCAACTTCAGTAGGAATGTTACAAAGTTTTTCTATTAAAGTTTTTCCAACTAATCCAGCATGCATTGCTGTTCCACAAGCTACAAAATATATTCTATTTACTGTGCTAAGATATTCTTTTGTGATCTCTATATCATCAAAAGAGCATTTTTCTCCTAAACGGAATCTTGAGCCGATTGTTTCTCTTATAGAAGTTGGTTGCTCAAAAATTTCTTTAAGCATATAATCTTCATATCCGTCTTTTCCAGCAGCATTTGCGTCCCATTCAATATTCTTTATTGCTTTGTTATGCTCTGTTAAGCTATTATCATAAAATTTAACACTTGCTCCTTTTACAACAGCAAATTCATTATCATCTAGCAAATAGAAGTCTTTTGTGTATTTTAATATAGCAGGAATGTCTGAAGCTATGTAGTTTTCCCCTTCTGCCTTTCCTATTACAAGAGGGCTATCTTTTCTAACAACAATTACCTGATTTGGGCAACCTGTGTAAATAGCCTCAATAGCATAACTTCCTTTTAAATCATAAACTGCTGATTTTACAGCACCTAAAAATTTATCTTCTTCATTATCTAAAACAGAAACAGGACCATTTGTATAGTAATAATGTATTAGATTAGGAATTACTTCTGTATCTGTTTGAGATAAAAATTTATATCCTTTAGAAGTTAAAAATTCTCTTAAATCTGCATAATTTTCTATAATTCCATTATGGACTACTGCAAAGCAACCACTATTATCCATATGTGGGTGAGAGTTTTCTTTAGATGGTTTTCCATGAGTTGCCCATCTAGTATGAGCAATACCAACTGTCCCCTCCAAAGCATCTATTCCATCTAAATCATTCAAGTTTTTAACTCTTCCTTTATCTTTCATAACCTTGATGCCATTTTTCTCAATAGTTGCAATACCTGCAGAGTCATAACCTCTGTACTCTAGGCTCATTAGCCCATCAATTAATATAGGTGTAGCTTTTTTGCTACCTACGTATCCTACAATACCACACATAAAAAATACCTCCTTAAAATTAGCTTGTATTAAAGATAGATTAGAGTACAGTAAAACCACACTAAAGAATAAATTATTGAAATACTATTGAAATGGTTTTTATTTACTCTTGAAAATCAGTCTACTCTAACAAGCTGTTTTTCTAAGAAAGCAATACAAATAAAGATTACCCTATTAGCTTTGTTCTGACATTGCTATCAGTTTTTGTCTAATATTTGTGGCAGTAATCAAATGCCAAGAAACCATCCGCCGAATATTTCGATAAGTTTCTTCCTCGTCAACGTAGGTTGTTTTTATAGATTTATGCCTATACTTATGTAGAATATAATTTACTTTAAACTACAAAACCTAAATGCGTGTAATCCTACGTCCAGGCGCTTTCTAATAATTCTACAAACTCCTTTCTTTTATTTTGTATATTTGTAATGCTTCTTACTATGGTAGTATATTACTATAAAATGTAAAATGTGTCAAATGTTTTTTAAAAAACTGAAAGATTTTCTAAAAAACGAAAAAACTTTCACTACAACTGAAATATTTTCTTGACAAACAAAAAATCTTTCAGTATAATAATCATAGAGGTGAAGTGGTATGATTTATAGAGAACACTATATAAAACCAGTTCGTGAATTCTATGATTCGGATTTAATAAAAATTATAACTGGAATAAGACGTTCAGGGAAGTCCGTTATTCTTGAACAAATAAGAAATGAAATAAAGCAGAAAACAGATAATGTAATTTACTTGAATTTTGAAGATAAAAGAATTTTAGCCAATATACAAACTAGTGACAACTTAATTGACTATATAGAAAATAACAAAAAAGAAGGAAAATGCTATATATTTTTAGATGAAGTGCAAATGTTAGACAATTGGCAAGAGGCTTGTAAGACTTTAAGATTATATGATAATTCAATATTTATTACAGGCTCGAATTCAAAACTATTATCTAAAGAATTTACAAGAGAATTGAGTGGTAGATATGTTTCATTTAAAATAAGACCTTTTGTATATAAAGAAATTTTAGAGTATACTCAAGAACTTGGAAAAGAATGTAGTATTACAGACTATCTCGTATGGGGCGGATTTCCAAAGAAATTTGAGTTTGATACAGAAGAGGCAAGGTTAAGATACTTGAATGATTTAGATGACACTATTGTTATTAATGACTTATTAAATAGGTACAAGATAAAAAAAGAAAACTTATTTAAAAACTTTGTAAACTATATCTTAAGGTCAAATAGTAGAATAGTTTCTGCTAAGTCAATTCATGATTATATAAAAAATAAGAATGAGAACTGTTCTATAAATACAATTATAAAATATCTTAATTATTTAGAAGAGGCATATATAATTGAACCTGTAAAGCAATATTCAACCAAAACAAAAAATGAACTAGCATATTACTCAAAAATATATGATACAGATGTATCATTTAATTCAATTAGATGCATGGATAACAGATATGATTTGACACATAACTTAGAAAATATAGTTTATAATGAGCTTGTTTATATGGGTTACAATATAAATGTGTTTAATAATAATGGAAAAGAAATTGATTTTCTTGCACAAAAAAATAATAAGCAATATTATATTCAAGTTGCATATAGTGTGGCGGAAGAAAAGACATATAATCGTGAGTTTTCAGCATTTACAAATATAGATAATTTATCGCAGAAAATTATTATTACTAATGATGATATAGATTATTCGACAAGTACAGTTAGACACATTAAGCTAAAGGAATTTTTATTAATGAATTCATTGGATGATGATGGTGGAAAATAATTAAAATTTATGTTATACTATTTTCAAATGAAGAAATGATATCAAAAACATTTTCTCAAACAGCAAAATCTATTATGCAAAATCCAGACGAAGAATCAAAAGTGCCAATGGTATTATCAATAATACTTATTGCAATTATAGTGCTTGTAATAATATATGCAATTGTGAATAATAACTCAAGAAAGAAAAAAGAGCAAGCATGAAAACCAGCTGACATTATTATAGAAAAGCAAGATGATGAGCAGAAATAAAAAAGCAATGATATAATAGCAATTAATAAAGCAAAATAAAGAGTAGAAAACATTGTTTTAAATGGAGGGTAATTTGATAGTAGGATTAATTATTCTTATTTGTATTTTCATAATAACTGGATTTATAACAGGAAATTTTTTATTTAATTTAGCATTAAACCCAAAATCGTCAAAGTCAATAATATTTAATAATGAATTTGATGAAGTTAAAGCAAATATGAGAATAGAAAATGAAAAATGGCTAAACGAAAATGCAAAGGAAGTATTTATTGAAGATAATAAAATAAAATTGCATAGCTATGAAGTTGTAAATGAAAAAGAAAGTAAAATTTGGGTAATAGCTGTACATGGATATACAGATTCTGCTTACTTTATGGTAAATGCTGCTAAGCAGTTCTTAGATTATGGATATAATGTATTAATGCCAGATTTACGAGCACATGGAAAAAGCGAAGGCAAATATATAGGAATGGGATGGCTAGATAGATTAGATTTAATCAAATGGATAGACTATCTTATAGCAACATATGGAGACATAAAAATAATATTGTATGGAATATCTATGGGAGCTGCAACAGTAATGATGGTTAGTGGAGAGAAGCTTCCAAGTAATGTAAGAATGGTAATAGAAGATTGCGGTTATACATCAGTTTGGGACGAATTTGCACATGAACTAAAATATTTATTCCACATGCCAACATTCCCAGCACTATATAATGCGAATATAATTACAAGAATAAGAGCAGGATATTCATTAAGAAAAGCATCATGTATAAAACAAATAAAAAAATCAAAAATACCGATACTATTTATACATGGAGAGGAAGATAAGTTTGTACCATTTTATATGTTAGACAAATTATATGATGCAGCAACCTGCAAAAAAGAGAAGCTAGTTATAAAAGGAGCAGGACATGCAGAAGCACAAGCAGTAGCCCCAGAAAAATACTGGCACACAGTTAGAAAATTTATAAAAAGATATATATTTTGACTTGGACAAAGAGGAGTGTCCCTTTTGTCCAAGAGAGGAGAAAAGGAAAAAATGAAACAAGGTAAGTTATTTGTAATTGATGGGACAGATGGAAGCGGTAAGCAGACACAGATGCAGAAGCTAAAAGAAAGATTTGAAAAAGAGAGAATTGACTATAGAACAGTTAGTTTTCCAAATTATGATAGTCCTTCATCAAGTTTAGTGAAGATGTATCTTAATGGTGATTTTGGAAAAGATGCGCAAAGCATTAGTCCATATATTGCATCTACTTTTTATGCAGCAGACAGATATGCTACTTTTAAAACAGGTTATGAAGAATATTATAACAATGGTGGAATTATTTTAGCAGATAGATACACAACTGCAAATATGGTGCATCAAGCAGGAAAAATAAAAGATGATGACGAAAGAGCAAAGTTCTTAGATTGGTTATGGGATTTCGAATTTAATCTATATGGACTTCCAGTTCCAACAGAGGTTATATTCTTAAACATGCCACTTGAATATTCACAAAAGTTAATGCAAAATAGGGCAAATAAGATAACACATGAAGAGAAAAAGGATATTCATGAAAGCAATAAGGAGCATTTGCAAGATGCATATAATGAGGCATGCAAGCTAGTAAAGAAATATAACTGGTGTGAGATAAAATGCGTAAAAGATGGAAAAATAAAGAGCATAGATGAAATTCACGAAGAGGTTTTTGAGAATGTGAGGAAGAGGTTGTAGTTACTATTTAAAGGTTTTGAGTAAAATCTAGGAAATATGTATGTTGTAAATGTTTGCTTTCGGCCCCCAACATCGTACAAACTGTAAAACTCCACTAAAGTGTCGTTAACAGTTTGTAAACTTGTCGGTCCCCACCTTAAG
>CAKNQJ010000041.1 GCA_930990645.1 uncultured Clostridium sp.
AGTGTCCCAAACGTTCAAGTTCTTGAACAAAAGGCAGTAGTCCCAATTGTTCAACTGTTCAAATTAAGCCTTTTATCTTATCATAAACTTCTTCGCTTATATCCTCTATTGTTCTTATCTTGCCATCTTTTACGCATTTTATTTCACACCAATTATATTTTTTTACCAGCTTTAATGCTTCGTTGTAAGCATCTTGCAAATGAGTTTTACTACTCTCGTGAATATCCTTTTTTTCTTGGTGTGTTATTTTATTTGCTCTTGTTTCCATTAGTTTTTGAGAATATTCTATTGGCATATTTAAAAATATAACTTCTGTCGGTACTGGGAGTTTATATAAATTAAATTCAAAGTCCCATAACCAGTTTAAAAATTTTTCTCTTTCTTCGTCATCTTTTATTTTTCCTGCCTGATGTACCATATTTGCTGTTGTATATCTATCTGCTAAAATGATTCCTCCGTTATTATAGTACTCTTCATACCCCATTTTAAAAGTCGCATATCTATCTGCTGCATAGAATGTAGATGCTATGTATGGACTAATTGATTGCGCATCAGATCCAAAATCGCCATTCAAATACATTTTTACCAATGCTGAAGATGGGCTATCATAATTTGGGAAACTTACTGCTCTATAATCTATTCCTTCTTTTTCAAATCTTTCTTTTAATCTTTGAAGTTGCGTTTGTTTTCCGCTTCCATCAGTTCCATCAATTACAAATAACTTTCCTTTTTTCATTATTACTTTCGTTCCTTTCCTAAAACAAATATCTCTTTATAAACTTCCTTACTGTATGCCAATATTTTTGTGGGTCTATGCTTTCTGCTTCTGCGTGAGCTGCACCTTTTGCCACATACTTTTCTTTTTTGCAACTAGCTTCTTCATATAACTTATCCAACATCCAAAATGGTACAAATTTATCCTTATCTCCGTGAATAAACAATGTCGGTATTTTTGATTTTTTTATTTGTTTTAAGCTAGATGCTTTTTTTAATGAGAATCCTGCCCTAATTATGGTTATTATATTTGCATTATATAAAGCTGGAAATGCTGGCATATGAAATAAATATTTAAGTTCATACTTGAATTCGTCCCAAACTGATGTATACCCGCAATCCTCTATTACCATTCTAACATTACTTGGCAGATTTTCTCCACTTGCCATCATTACTGTTGCAGCTCCCATAGAAATTCCATATAATATTATTTTTATATTTCCATAAGTAGCTATAAGGTAGTCTATCCACAAAATCAAGTCGTCCTTATCAAGCCACCCCATTCCAATGTATTTTCCTCCGCTTTTACCACTAGTTCGTAAATCTGGCATTAGTACATTATAGCCATATTCTATAAAATGTTTGGCATATTCCACCATTGAGATTGCTGACTCTGTATAGCCGTGTACTGCAATCACCCATACATTCGATTCTTTTTTATTTAAAACTTCATAGCTATGTAAGTTAACTTTTTTGTTTTGTATAAATATATCTTTAGCATTTTCTTTAAGCCATTTATCATTTTCTATTTTTTTTAGTTCTTCTTCGTCGTCATATTCTTTATTAAATATGATTGATTTTGAAGACTTCGGATTTAATGCTAAATTAAACAAAAAGTTTCCTGTAATAAATCCCGTAAAAATAATTATACATAATAGAAAAATTATTAAAATAATCATATTTAATCTTATTCTCCTATGAATTTTATCTGCATTTGTTGTTTCAAATTATATAATACAATCCACATTTTTTCAAGAAAATTGTAGATTTTTCTAAAAAAGGTTACAGTAACAGTTGATTATAAGAAAAGTAGCTTCGCCATATATGCGTTTTGCTTCGCAAATACGCACGGACCAAGGAAGCTTAACCTTGTTGTATAGCAAAAATCTTCGATTTTTCCTATACAATAAAAAAGACTACATCACATAATGGTGTAGTCTTTTCCAGTACTATCCTATGAAGGACTGTACTTAGGAGATGGATATTTAATCTCCAGTATTTTTCAGATAGTTTATGACTCCATAAATGAAGTCCGCATTGTTGAGCTTTCTAAGGTCTTTTGGAAAAAAGCTCTCAATTGCTCTTAATTTTGGTTTCCTTTGTTGTACTGCTTTACGAATGGCCTTTTTCATTTCATTTCTTAAGATTTCTATACTAATATAGAAATCTTTGGCAAGATAAGGATATAGCTCCTTTACTATACTTATCTTTTCAGGTTTCTTAATACAGTACCGTATCCCCTCAATGAGATACTTTCGTCCCTTGCTGTCTGGAATACCAATTTCTGTAAGCAGTTCCGAGATTTTTTTCAAATTAACCAAGCGCTCTCCTCTGTCGAAGAGTATGTTGTTTTCTTCTCTCAAGTCATATACAATTGACTTAAGCTCACTTACATCTGTCATCAGTCTGCTAATTACTTTTAGTAGTTCCTCCTGACTAAGACCTTGCAACTCCTCCTCAAATCTTCTTTGTTGCCGTTGTCTATCGTACGTCGTTTCCCGTCGTCCGTACATACTGACATCTCCTTTTTATAAATTATTGCACCTTTTGTGCAACACATATATTATATCATTTTTGCCATATTATGTCAGTTTCACTTTCCGTCTTTCTTTTTCTAACTACAACTCTTTTCTATTCTTCGCGTTTTATAAATAGCCATTTTATCAATTTTTATATCAACATAAAGCTCAACAGCTTATTTAAACTGTTGAGCTTTATTATGACTATTTTAGCTAAACTAAAATAGTATGGAGATTTATTTCAGGTAATTTATTAACCCTTTAATCAGCTCCTTGTTGGTCAATTTTCCCCTCCTAGAGGTATCGGTTATGCCAAAAATCTCATTAAATTTTTCCGTCTTATTGGCAACTATATCTATAATTGCCATTCTTATGCCTTTTTCTATTCCACTTTGAGTTGTTTTTAATGTCTTTGCTAGACTTGGATATATGTCATGACACAACATAATATCTTTTTTATCCTTGCAATACATTATTGCTTCGCAGATGTATTCACGACCAACTGCACTATAACTAAGTCCAAGCTCTGTTAAGAGATTGTTTATATTTTCTCTTGTTATATTTTCATTGTCTTGAACTACATTATGTGCTTTTCCTTTTTGTAGCCTTGCTACGTCTGCCCTGAGTCTTAGCAATTCTTGCTTTAGCAGTTTTACCTCTCCTTCTAGCTTTAAAATGCGCTCTCTGTTTAACCGTTCTTGCGAGTCTTGTATCCGCTCGACAGCATTGTTTTGGGTTTTCTGATTTTTCATTTCCTGTTTTGTCATTTGCGACATCTCCATTTTTTTAAATTTATTGCACATTTGTGCAACATCTTTATTATACCATTTTCGTCACTTTATGTCAATTTAATTTAACATCTTAAAAAGTATGAGTTACTGTTCACAACTTTATTTTATAGCAAACAATGTATGTTTTTATTTTAATCTATGAATTGTAGTAGCTACAGATTGAATATATTTTATTAATTTCCATAATAGCTATCAATCAATATTTGCTTTAATTCTGTTACTAATGGCACTCTAGGGTTTGCAGTAGTACATTGGTCTTCAAATGCTCTGTCTGCAAGCATATCTACTTTTGCTATGAATTCTTTTTCGTCTATTCCAGCATCTTTAAAGCAGTTTTCTATTCCTAAGTCAGCATTTAATTTTTTAATTTCCTCTATTAATGAATTTACGCCCTCTTCGTTTGTAGAAGCTGGGAAGTGCATTCTTCTAGCTAAATCCGCATACTTTTTGTCAGCTATAAAATATTCATATTTTGGGAATGATACAAATTTTGTTGGCTTACTGCTGTTGTACCTTATTACATAAGGCAATAGAATTGCATTTATTCTACCGTGCGCCATATGGAATTCAGCACCAATCTTATGTGCCAACGAGTGATTAATTCCTAAAAATGCATTTGTAAATGCCATACCAGCTATTGTACTTGCATTATGCATATGCTCTCTTGCTTCTTTGTTATCTCCGTGGTTGTATGCTTCTCTTAGATTGTTAAATACAAGTTCAACTGCTTTTTCTGCTAAACCGTCTGTAAAATCTGATGCCATATTAGATACATAACTTTCTATTGCGTGTGTTAGTACATCCATACCTGTATCTGCTGTAATTCTTTTTGGCAGACTCATTACAAGCTCTGGATCTACTATTGCTACATCTGGTGTTAACTCATAATCTGCAAGTGGATATTTTTTGTTTAATTTCTTATCTGTAAGTACTGCAAATGATGTAACTTCTGAGCCTGTTCCTGAAGTAGTAGGTATTGCTACAAATTTTGTTTTTTCTCCTAGTTTAGGGAATTTATACGTACGTTTTCTAATATCCATAAATTTAAGTTTTAAGCCTTCTACATCTGCATCTGGATGTTCATAGAATAGCCACATACCTTTTGCTGCATCTATTGGGCTTCCTCCACCCACTGCTATTATTACGTCTGGTTTGAACTCATTCATCATTTGAACTCCCTTGTTTATTGTATCAAATGATGGGTCTGATTCTACATCAGAGAATATTTCTGAATGTACATATTCATTTCTTTTTCTTAAATGATATAATATTTTATCTATATATCCTAAACTTACCATTGATGGGTCTGTTACTATAAATGCTCTTGTAATATCAGGCATTTTTTCCAAATACCCAATTGAGCCTGCTTCAAAATATATTTTTTCTGGGACTTTAAACCATTGCATATTAACCCTCCTATTTGCAACTCTTTTAACATTAATTAGATTTACACTTGATACATTTGCTGTTGTTGAATTTCCTCCAAATGTACCACAGCCAAGTGTAAGCGATGGCATATTGGTGTTATATATATCACCAATTGCTCCGTGAGTTGATGGAGAATTTACAATTATTCTTCCAGCTTTTACTGTTTCAGAAAATTTAAGTATTGTATCTTTATCCTCTGAATGAATTACTGCCGAGTGACCAAGTCCACCAAATTCAATTAACTTTTCAGCTAAAGCAATTCCTTCATCCGCATTTTCTACTACGTAATATGCTAGAACTGGACTTAATTTTTCTTTTGAAAATGGATATTCTATTCCCACTCCATTTTCTTTTAATACAAGAACTTTTGTCTCTTTTGGCACTTCTATTCCTGCTGTTCCCGCAATTTTGTATGGGCTTTGTCCAACAATTGCTGAATTTAAAGCGCCGTCTTTTTCTTTAATGAACATTGTGTCTCTTAGTTTTTGTGTCTCTTCATCTGATAAAAAGTAACATCCTGCTTCTTTCATTAATCTTTCGAACTCGTCTTTAATGTCTTTGTCTACAATAACTGATTGTTCAGATGCACAAATCATACCATTATCAAAAGACTTTGACATAACTAAATCATTTACAGAAGTTTTTAGTTTTGCAGTTTTATCGATATAGCAAGGAACATTTCCTGGTCCAACGCCAAGTGCTGGCTTTCCACAAGAATATGCTGCCTTAACCATTCCTGTTCCACCAGTTGCCAAAATTAAGTTAACATCTGGGTGATGCATTAGCATATTTGTAGCAGTAACAGATGGTTCCTCAATCCATAAGATACAGTTTTCTGGTGCACCTGCTGCTATTGCCGCATCTCTTAATATAGTTGCTGCTGCAACACTACATTTTTGAGCAGATGGGTGAAAACCAAAGACTATTACATTCCTTGTTTTGGCTGCGATTATCGACTTAAACATTGTAGTAGAAGTTGGGTTTGTAACTGGTGTAACACCAGCAATAATTCCAATTGGTTCTGCTATTTCTACATATCCCTCTTCTTCATTTTCAGAAATGACTCCTACAGTCTTATCATATTTTATACTATGATAAATATATTCAGTAGCAAACATATTCTTTGTAATTTTATCTTCGTAGATTCCTCTTCCGGTCTCTTCTACTGCCATTTTAGCAAGTTCCATATGATGCTCTAATCCTGCCATAGACATAGCTTTTACTATTCTATCTACATCTTCTTGACTTAATTTTAAATAATCTTCTGATGCTTTTTTAGCTTTTTCCATTAGAGTGTCTATCATTTGTTTTATTTTTGCTTGCTCTTCTTCACTGACTTCTTTTGCCATAGTTAATCACATTCCTTTCCACAGACATATTGTAAAGCGTTTGCAGTGCTATTTTGATAGAATATACTACTATTGCTTTTATTGCCCTGCTAGACAATATTGCTGTCCGCTTCTTTATCATATATAATTAATATAACAAAGTCAAGTAAAATTATTCCAGAAT
>CAKNQJ010000042.1 GCA_930990645.1 uncultured Clostridium sp.
ACATCGCCCTTTCACGGCGGAGACATGGGTTCGATTCCCGTCGGGGTCACCAAAAATGCCACTTTAGCTCAGTTGGTAGAGCAACTGACTTGTGGGATAGATAAACTATATGTTTATTTTGAACTATCTTGCACCTATATGTGGAAACGCATATAGTGGACACCGCTAATTCGGGGAAGGCTAAGTTTTATATATGCTAATCCCGAGCTAGAAGATTATTAATCTTCGAGTGTAGAGACTTTATACGGTGTACCTAAGGCATAAGCTATGGTAAAGAGAAAGTCCAGACTACAAACACTTTTTAGTGGTAATGAAAATTATAGTAGTATGAATCAGTAGGTCGTCCGTTCAAGTCGGACAAGTGGCTCCAAACTTAAGGAATTAGTTTTATACTAATTCCTTTTTTTAAAAGCGGGGGTATATAAAGGAGCGAATTTAAATCATGGTAGAAAATCAAGAAAAAAATATAGTAAATAAAGTTGTTGTTATAACAGGAGGCTCAAGAGGTATAGGAGCAGAGATAGTAAAGCTTCTTGCAAAATCCGGTCATACAGTTATTCTCAACTACAATAAATCAGAAGATTGTGCTAAAAGTGTGGAAAACGAGATAAAAAATCTAGGACATACTGTAGATATTTTTAAAGCAGATGTGTCTAAAAAAGAAGAAGCAGAAACGTTAATAGAATTTGCACTAAATAAATATGGAAGAATAGATGTGCTTATAAATAATGCAGGAATTTCTCAAACAAAGTTATTTACAGATATAACTGATGAAGATTGGCAAAATATGATGAATAATAATTTGAATTCTGCATTTTATTGTACAAGAGAAGCAGTAAAAAATATGATACATAACAAGCAGGGACTAATAATAAATATGTCATCTATTTGGGGAATTACTGGTGGGAGCATGGAAGTGCACTACTCTACAGCAAAAGCTGGATTAATTGGATTTACAAAAGCTCTAGCAAAAGAGCTTGGCCCTTCAAATATAAGAGCTAATGCTATTGCACCAGGAATTATCGATACAGATATGTGCAAAGAATATTCTCTAGAAGAAAAGGAAAAAATAAAAGAGGAAATACCTTTAGAAAGAATTGGAACAGCAGAAAATATTGCAAAATGTGTTAAATGGCTTATAGAGGATGATTACGTAACTGGAGAAGTTATCTCTATAAATGGTGGCTGGAGTATCTAGTTCTATAGTAACAATTAAAAGCTTTTTGTTGAAATATATATAAAATATCTAAATAATAATAAAACAACCTATAATAGTTATAGGTTGTTTTTATGCAATACAAAAGAAAAAATAATATGAAAGGAGTGTTTTTGTCTTTATAAAGACAAAAACAGTTTAGCGCACTTAATTAAAATTATTGATCATTGCTATTATTAACTTTTCTTTTATAATTACCTGATATTATTTTAGGTAAATAAGTTATTATTTTATAAATAGCAATGCGAATTTTCTTACTCCATAAATAAGTTTTTCTTAATTTATGAGGCAAAACTTCAGTATTTTCCTCTTTAACAACTAAAGCAAGTTCAGCTTTTTCAATAGGAAATACATAGTTTTGGCCATCGTTATTATCCCATTCGTTATTTGAATTTTTGAAACATAAATTTAAACTATCACTAGATAGAAGTTCTATTTCAGCTTGGAAACCTAAATCAGATTTTTCCATTTTAACTTCATTTAAATTATCCCAATTGTTTCCAAAACCATAATGAATGAATACTTCTTCTGAGTTATCTTGAAAAAATTTCCCTGTATAAGAAATCTTTACTGTACTATTTTCAATCAATTTATCCGTGTTAAAAAATATGTTTTTTACTAGTTCCATTTTTATCTCCTTTTTATCTCTTGTAACAATCTATCATAATATAACAAATTATATTATTAAAATACAAAATAAGCAATAGTTTTTATAAAAAAAGTTAGAAAATTTTTTTATAATTTTGGATAAATTCAAAAATAATGTAGAATAATATATTAAAAAATAAGTCCTGTGTTAGTTCCAAGTATTTTACCAATAAAATTGTACTTATCATCTTTAGATAAAACAATATCTTCAAATTCCTTATTATCAGCTCTTAAGCTAAATCCATCTTTTCTAATAATATACCTTCTAATCATTATTTCTCCATTGTAATCTACTAAAGCGATGTCCTTATTCTCTAAAGGAGAATTAAATTCTATAAAAACGTAACATCCTTCTTCAATTTTTGGCTCCATAGATTTATCATTAACTTTTAATGCTAAACATGCAGAAGGAAAATCAGCAGGTATTTCCATGAAAGAATCTATAGAACTTACTGCAGGAACTTGGTTATATGAAATATGTTCATACATCTTATTCTCCATTTGCTCATCAGTAAAAACTTTATCATAAGTATACATCAAAGGTTGATAAGGAATTTCCATAGCTCTACAAATTGTTTTTAAAGCCCTGTGACTAGGATTTCTTTCCTCATTTTCTAAATGTGAAATATGGCCTACATTAATATTTGTAAGCCTTGCAAGGTCTGATTTTGTAATTTTTTTCTCCTCACGAATTCTTGAAATCATATCTCCTACCATCTATATCGACCTCTTTCGTTAAAATTTTTATTTAGCCATAAGGTAATTATACATAAAAATAAAAAAAATGTCTAGTATAAAAAAATTTTTTGTGAAAATATTTGAGCTAATGGAAAATTTCTTTGACAAGAGAAACATTCCTACAGTATAGAGAATGTCAAAAAGTGACACAATATTACAATAATGTTACAGAAATATTACAAATATATTACATTTTACCAAAAGTGTTGAAAAATAGATGTTGATAGTATAAAATAACAATATACTATTGGTATTTTTGATGAGTTTGAAAAATAATAAAAAAATACAAATAGTGCGAAAAAAGAAAAGAGGTAGCAAGATGATAAAAGAAAAAACACAGCAAACCATTGATACTGTAAGAGAGAGAGAGAGAGAGAGAGCATAACATTAACAAAATTATGCTTTGATTTTGATGCAAAAAATATAATAAATAGATATATAAAAAGGATAGGCTTTATCGAAGAAGTTTTAAAAACAAAAGTAAGACTTTTTCGTGAAAGCCTGTCCTTTTTGCGTGCTTGTGAGATAGTAGAAACAAAAGATAAATATGCGTGAGATTAATAGAAAATTCACAATTTATAAAATAATGTGTTAATTACAACTTTAAAATATATAAAAAGCGGACAAAATTATCAATATAAAAAAACATTAACAAAAAAGATAGTTAAAGTAAGTTGATAAAAAAATTATCAAAATATTTTAACTATAAACATAAGGGAAATAAAATTGTAAGGAAAAACAAAAAGAATGGAGGAAAAAAAATTGGAAATTAAAGAAAATGTAGACAATAAGAAAACAAAAAATGCAACTAGATCATGTAATCAAAGTATCAACACCAAAGCCCCAAAAGGAATAACGCTAGTGGCGTTAGTAGTTACAATAATAATCATAATAATTCTATCAACAATAGCAATAAATTTCACATTTGGAGAAAATGGATTAATAACAAGAGCAGAGCAAGCAAAAGAACTAGCTGAAGTATCAACAATTCAAGAACAAATGGAGATGATAAAGGCAGATGAATACATAGAGGGGCAAGGAACAATAGACCCAGATAGATACTTTGATAAATTAGAAGATGCAGGAGTAATAGTGGACAAGGATACAGATGTAGTAGACAATGGAGATGGAACATATGAAGTAACAGCAGACCCAGATTATGTATTCGAAGTAACGTTAAAGCCAGATAAAGAAAATCCAACAGATTTAGAAATAGAGTATGTAGGTAGAGGAGAAAATGATAGACCAGAAGAACCAGACGAGCCAGTTGAACCAGAAGTAGGACCAGAAATAAGCGAAATAAAGATAGTAAGTCAAACAGATAGTAGCATAAGTGTAGAAATAGATGTAAAAAATGCAGAAGGAGCAACATATACATACTCATATAGAAAAGAGGGAGCACAAGACTGGATAGATGTAACAAATAGTAGCAATACATATGTGTATGAAGGATTAGAAGCAAGCACAACATATGAAATAAAAGTAAAAGTAGAAACAGCAGAAGGCTCATCAGAAAAAGAGACAAAAGTAACACTAGGAGCACCAGAAGTAGCGCCAGAGAGAACAATAACATTTGGAGAAACAACATGGTCAGGATATAAAGCAAGTATAACAGTAAATACAAGTGCAGAAGGATATACAATAGAATATCAAGTAAATAAACAAGATGAAGGACAATGGCAAACAGTAGAAAATAATGGAACAATACCAAACCTAAATCATGGAGACACAGTATATGCAAGAATAACAGATGGAAGTAAAACAAGTGGAACGCAAGAAAAAGAAATATTGGATGAAAAAAATCCAACAGTAGTAGTAAATGCAAATGGAACAACAAGTAGTAGTGTAAGTGTAACAGTGCAAGCAGTAGATAATGAAAGTGGAATGAAAGAAAACTCAACATACACATACAGCATAAAAGAAAGCGGCCAAGGAGATGAGACTTACACAACACCAGAAAATGCAAATGGAATAGCAAACACAAGCTATACATTTACAGGACTAACCCAAGGAACAAATTACACAGTAAGAGTACAAGTAAATGGAGATAAGGCAAATAATGTAGGAACAGGAACTTTAACAGAGCAAATAACAGGAACAGTAGGAGGAGCAAGTGAAGGCTTACAAACAGGAAATATAGTAGCGACAAATCCAACATGGAGTAATGGAACAGCAAGTATTACATTAACTACATCAGTATCAGGAATGCAAATAGAATGGCAAAAAAATGTAATAACAGGAAGTTGGACGAAGATAGATAGTGGGGAACAAGTCACAGGGTTAAGTCATGGAGATACAGTATTTGCGAGATTAACTGATGGAATAAATGTAGGAGATTATTCAAGTGTAACAATAAGCGACGGAACGCCACCAAGCATAACAAATATAACAACAAGTAATATAACAGCAAACAGTGTAACAGTAACAGTAACGGCAAGCGATGGACAAAGCGGATTAGCAACAAGTGGAACATATAAATACTACTTAAATAATGAAGGAAGCCCAAGAGAAACAAACACAACAGGCAGTTACACATTTACAGAACTAAATGCAGGAACAAGTTACACAATAAAAGTAGTAGTAACAGATAAAGCTGGAAATGAAGCAGAAGATACAAGAAGTGTGATGACAATTGCATTACCTTCAATAGAAGGTACGTTAGAAGAAGGAGATTATGTATTTTATGAAGATGGAAAAGGAATAAAAAGAAAATGTGTTGTATTATATGATAGTAGTTCAAGGTATGGAGTAGAGATAATAACAATGGAGAGTGTGAAAGATATAAAATTAGGAAATGGAACAGGAAGTATGCAAACTAATAATACAACATTCTTCAATACAGCAATGAATTCATATAATAATGCAATAAGTACACTAAATTCAGCAGCAAGTGATTATAACAATACCACATACTCAAGTAGAGCAAGGTGTGTAGGAAGCGTACCAAACAATCCAACATCGGAAGCAACAATATATTATACAAGTATCTTCAGCTATATGGAAGACTATAATGGACAATTCAAAAACGAAGACACCAACTACGAAATAGACTGGAACAAAATGAACTCGCTTACTATACATGACATAGACAAAGACTACTGGTTGGCCTCGCGCATCGTGTACTCGCAGTCAAACTATAGCGGTTTCGACGTGCGCTATGTGGACACTGATGGCAAAATGTTCGGCAACGGCTTGTGCCGTGTGGGAAGAAGAGGCGACGCTGATTCGTATAATCCTGCGAATGGCCTTCGTCCTATATTTCTTCTAAGATCTAATATCAAAGTTACAGGAGGGACAGGAGAAGAAAGAGACCCATACACTTTAGGCACATAGTAAAGTTGACATAAAGTAAAACTGCAAAGATAATAGAGGTGAAGCAAGTCTTCGCCTCTTTATGTTAAATATATTGGGAGAAGATTACTGGGTAAGCGGTTAACGAAAAGGAGTATTGTACTCCAATTACATTAATATAACTGTTGTAAATGGTAAAATAATATGTAGGAAATTGACAAAGAAAAATGTCGGTTTTCCT
>CAKNQJ010000043.1 GCA_930990645.1 uncultured Clostridium sp.
ACTGTAAATACAGATAGACAAGCATTACTATTATCAAAAGCAGCATCAAAAATACAAATAGGAGAAAAAATTACAAGAGGTTTAGGAGCAGGTGCTAATCCAGATATAGGAGCACAAGCAGCAGAAGAAAGCAAATCGGAAATTGCAGAAGCTTTACGCGGAGCAGATATGGTATTTGTTACAGCTGGAATGGGTGGTGGAACAGGTACAGGAGCAGCTCCAATAGTTGCAGCCACAGCAAAAGAAATGGGAATATTAACAATAGGTGTTGTTACAAAGCCATTTACATTTGAAGGAAAGAAACGTTTATCACAAGCTGAACGTGGTGTAGAAAGCTTAAAAGGAAAAGTAGATACATTAGTAGTAATTCCAAACGACAAATTATTACAAATAATAGATAGAAAAACATCAATTGTAGAAGCATTCAAAATGGCAGACGATGTATTAAGACAAGGTGTTCAAGGTATATCAGACTTAATAGCAATACCAGGATTAGTAAACCTAGATTTTGCAGATGTTAAAACAATAATGCTAAATACAGGTATGGCTCATATGGGGATTGGTAGAGCTTCAGGAGAAAACAGAGCAGAAGATGCTGCAAAACAAGCTATCCAAAGTCCATTACTAGAAACATCTATAGAAGGAGCAAGAGGAGTAATAATAAACATCACAGGTGGAACAAACTTAGGATTGCATGAAGTAAATACAGCAGCAGAACTTGTACAAAGAAGCGTAGACCCAGAAGCCAACATCATCTTTGGTGCAGTTATAGATGAAAGCTTAGATGAAGACATAGTTATAACAGTAATAGCAACTGGATTTGAAAAAGAGCCAGGAATGGCTGGAAATATACCAGTAAGCGAAATAGTAGATAAGGCTTGGGATAAGAAAATAAATTCTATACCAACGCCAGCAGATAACTCAAATTCTGCAGATAATTTAGACATACCATCTTTCTTAAGAAATAAGAGAGGAATGAATAAGTAAAGCTTGGACAAAAGGGACACTCCTCAACGTCCAAGAACTTGGATATTTGGGACAGGTCTCACATTCCACAAAAGCGGAAGATGGGACAGATATGAAAATCTTGTAATAAAATGAACAAAAATATAAAGGAATAATCGAACATAGTCGATTATTTCTTTTTTTCGTGCCTATGGTTTGACAGTTTTTTTGTTCATAACGTTGTACAATATAAATATAAAAATATACTTCAATTTACGATACAAATTTAAATATCATCTCGAAAAACATTAAAAAAATCATTTCGAATATGTCGGTCAAGCTGATTTTCGTAGAAATTCTATGAGAAATTTTGGCAGCGCCCTCACAAGTGTGCGAGATTCCTTACCAAAATTTTCTTAGAATTTCTATACTCAAATCACATTCCATTCCATATTCTCATAATTTTTTTAATTGTTTTCGAGTGAAAAATATTGCTGTTAGGAGGCGATTTGTGACTGTTTATGTTGATGTGGTCTTGCTCGAAAACTTGTGTATGAATTATATTATTTTGTTTGGTACAGGTTACATTATAAAATTAAAAATAAAACATTGGAGAATTTTAGTTTCTAGTTCGATTGGTGCGGTTTATGCAATTTTGGCATATATGGGAATTTTTCCTTTGTATGCAAATATTGTTGTAAAAATTATTCTTTCTTTATGCATGGTATATATTGCTTTTAATCCGAAAAATATAAAGGCAATAATTAAAGAACTAATTGTATTTTATTTAGTATCTTTTGCATTAGGCGGTTGTGCTTTTGCACTTTTGTATATAGTAAGACCACAAGATATTTTTATGAAAGATGGCGTGTATATTGGAACATATCCACTAAAAATAGCCCTATTAGGAGGAATAGTTGGATTCATAATTACATATGTAGCGTTTAAGGTCGTAAAAACAAGAATGAATAAAAATGAATTGATATATGAAATTGTACTTAAGATAAATGAAAAAGAGTTAACAACCAAAGTAATGCTGGACACAGGAAATATGTTGAAAGACCCAATAAGCAATAACCCAGTAGTACTGATAGAAAAAAAGATACTTTATGACATTTTACCCAAAGAATTACTAGAAAATACTAAAAATATGTTAGGAGGTGATTTTAAAAATAATGAAGATTTAGAAAATGAATATAGAACACGTTTAAGGATTATTCCGTTTACATCTGTAGGTAAGCAAAATGGAATGATGCTTGGAATAAAAGTAGATGAAATAAAAATTATAACTGATATTGATGAAATTATAAATACTAATGCAATTGTATGTGTTTATGAAAAAGAGTTTAGCAAAAGAGGAAAATATTTTGGTCTCATGGGGATGGATTTGCTAGAACAAAAAAATTGAAAAATAATTGTATTTTGGCGTTGTTAAACTTCTACTACAGAAAATCCTTTAGCGTACAAAAAGTATGCCTCCGGTTTTCTTGTTTGTTCGCCTAGCCAAAACAACAATTCTTTTTCAAATTAAATTAAAAGAAAGAGAGGTTGCGAAAATGAACATACTGCAGATGCTTAAGAATAGCATTAATACTTTGTACATAAGATATATAGGTAATGATGAAATAGAAAACTTGCCCATATATTATATAGGAGGAAGCCAAACTTTACCTCCTCCATTAGAGCCAAAAGAAGAGGAAGAAGTGTTAGAAAAGTTATCGAAAGGAGATGAGAGTGTACGAAAAATTCTGGTGGAAAGAAACTTGAGGCTAGTTGTGTACATTGCAAAAAAATTTGAAAATACAGGAGTAGGAATAGAAGATTTAATTTCAATTGGTACAATAGGACTTATGAAAGCAATAAATACATTTAACACAGACAAAAATATAAAACTTGCAACATATGCATCAAGGTGTATAGAAAATGAAATATTGATGTATTTACGAAGAAGCAACAGAATAAAAGGAGAAGTTTCCATTGATGAACCACTAAATCAAGATGGCGATGGCAATGAACTGCTACTGTCAGATATTTTAGGAACAGACCCAGATGTAACATCAAGAAGAATAGAAGATGAAGTAGACAAATCTTTGCTTAGAGATTCAATTCAAAAATTAACAAATAGAGAAAGAAATATTATGGAACTTAGATTTGGCTTCATAAGTGGAAATGAAAAAACACAAAAAGAAGTAGCTGATATGCTTGGCATCTCTCAAAGTTACATATCAAGATTAGAAAAGAAGATTATTAATAAGATGAAGAAGGATATCATGAGCAAGACTGGTTGAAAAATAATTGCGTTTTGGCGTTGTAAAACTTCTACTACAGAAAATCCTCAGAGTACACCAAGTACGCCTCCCGTTTTCTTGTTCGTTTGCCTAGCCAAAAGCACAATTCTTTTCCAAACAGAAAATTAAAAAGCACAGTATTGGTAGAAGTATCTATTTGTGTAAAGCGTTTAAAGAGTATGTTTTTTTGGATTTTTTTGTTGCTACTTGCTCCTACAAAAATTTTCAAAACATACCTCTTTAAGGGCTAAAAAAGAAATTGAAATGTATAAATTATACTCCTTTTGGAAATAATACAAATAGTATTTTTCTAAAGGGAGGTTTTTTCTTGATAAATAAGGTAGAAATCTGTGGAGTCAATACTTCTAAATTACCATTACTAACAAATGAAGAAAAGAAAGAGTTATTTATTAGGATAAAACAAGGAGATAATGAAGCAAGACAAGAATTTATAAATGGAAATTTAAGATTAGTACTAAGCGTAATAAGAAGATTTTTTAATAAAGGAGACAATGCAGACGATTTGTTTCAAGTTGGATGTGTAGGATTAATAAAGGCAATAGACAATTTTGAAATAGAGCAGAATGTACAATTTTCCACATATGCGGTACCTATGATAATACGGAGAAGTTAGAAGATACTTAAGAGACAATAGCTCTATAAGGGTAAGCAGGTCTATACGAGACCTTTCGTATAAAATTGCAATGGAAAAGGACAGGTTTGTTCGAGAGAATGATCGAGAACCATCAATAGATGAACTTTCTAAAATATTAAATGAGTCAAAAGAAGATATATTGCTAAGCATGGATGCAATACAAGTGCCTATATCGCTTCAAGAACCAGTAAGCGGAAACAATGTTGATAATATAAATTTGGAAGACCAAATAAGTGATAAGAAAAACAGCGATAGTTATTGGGCTGAAACTATAACTATAGTAGAAGCAATGAAAAAATTGAATGATAAAGAAAAAATGATAATGAGAAAAAGATATTTTGAAGGTAGGACACAAGTAGAAATTGCAGAAGAAATAGGAGTATCTCAAGCGCAAGTGTCAAGGCTTGAAAAAGATGCAATAAGGCATATAAGGAGAATTTATAAATAAGGTAATAATTTGCTTTTTTTTATAAAAGACGAGAAAAGTATGTTTAGAAATTTTTATTTCCGGCCCCCAACATCGTACAAACTGTAAAACTCCACTGACGTGTCGTTAACAGTTTGTATACTTGTCGGTCCCCACCTTAAGCACTCCAATAAAAATTTCTAAACATACTTTTCTCGTTTAAAATAAGAGGTGAAATGTAATATAAAACTTATAATAATCATAATTTAAACATATTAACTGTATAATATAATAATGAAGATTTTAATAGGAGGCAAAGTATGGGACAAAAGGGAATGGATTTTAAGCATAAAGAAGTGATAAATATTAATGATGGTAAAAAGATGGGATTTGTCCAAGATGTGTGTGCTGATTTGGAGACTGGAACAATTACAAGTATAATTGTTCCAGGCAGTAATAAATTTATGGGAATGTTCTCTGGAGGTAATGAAATAGTGATAGGATGGGATAAGATAAAATGTATAGGGGAAGATGTAATATTAGTGGATGTCTGAAAGGTAAAAATTTCCAACAAATTTCTTCAAATTTCTACAAAAAAAGTATTGACTTTTGTTTTGGTGTGTGGTATCATAATAAATGTACTGAGGAACACATGAAAAAATAAAGATATAAATTAGTAAAGTTTAAGCAAAATAAAAGAAAAAACGCATCAAATACTAGTTTATTATTTTGCACTTTTTTACAAATAAAAAAACTTTAAAAAGTTACAAAAAAGTATTGACATGTGACATCAAATATAGTACAATAGAATTCGTTCCACGAAGATGGAATTGAGACTACATAAAAGCACATTGAAAAGTAAACAATAAACTTTGAGAAACCAATAAAGCGGTAGTA
>CAKNQJ010000044.1 GCA_930990645.1 uncultured Clostridium sp.
TTCTTTAGTTTTAGAAATAAATCTGGATGCTGTTAATACATCAGACAGTTTCTTGCAGGCAGACTATAAAATAATTAAAAATGCTAGCAACTATCCAACTTTGACACAAAATAATATTGTAAAAAATAATGCTGGAACATATCAATATGAATTAGCTAGATTTAGAACTTCATCAAGTGGTATTACAAACTTTCAAGATAGAAGAACTTTTTTAGATTTTGATACGATATGGGACTTTATTGAACAAGAATGGAATGTAAAGTTATCAGAATTAGAAGAAGAATTAGCTAAAGTGGAAGATGGTAGTGCTTATTTCTTAAATTCCAGATTAAAAATATTTCATAATCAAGTCGATGATTCTCAAGGAAAAGAGGGGGATATCGGCTTGGTTTATTTTGATTAGGAGGCTTAAATGGCTAGAATAAACGGTTATGTAACGCAACATAATGAAGCTTACGAATACTATATCGAATGGGAAGAATTTAATATAAATCAACAGGCTAATACTTCTTCTGTTAGAGCTACATCATACATCAAATGCAATCGACATACTTCATGGGCAAATAATAAAACGCAGAGGTTATGGATTGCAGGAAGAGAGTTTAGTAATACATTAAATATAAGCTTAAGTCCAGGAGCAGTCGTGCAGCTTGTGAGTGCTACAGTGGATAATATTCCTCACAATTGGGATGGTAGCTTAAACATAGAAATTGCGGCGAGTGGAGATTTACCTTCTGGTTCTGGATACGGACCTTTATGGGGAGAGGCTAAATCTAATGTATGGCTAACACAAATAGCAAGACAAGCTAATTTTTTAGCTATAGATATTCAAAATGAAAGTTTGGAACATTTTGATGTTTATTATAATCTTGATAAAAATGTTAGTGCAATGCAATATAGTCTAAATGGTGGAGGTTGGCAAAATATTAGCCCTTGGTGGGGAGACTGGAGTAAAGAAGCAACCTTTGCAGTAGCAGGATTAACTCCGAATACAAATTATACAATACAATTAAAAGCTACAGTAAATGGAATAGATACGTATTCTAATATATTTAATGCAAGAACATTAGATATTGCAAGATTTACAAGCTTAAGCGATTTCTTTTTTGGAGATGTTGTTAATATAACAAAAACAAATGAATCAAATTGGTGGAATTATTTGACGATAAAGGTTGGAGAAAATGTGATAGTAGAACGCAGAGCTTTAGAATCAAATAATTTGGTATTCACGTTTACTCAAGATGATTTAGACAAATTATATAAAGCTTTAACAACTTTTAATAAAACAACTATAGAATTTATTTTAATAACAAACAATGAGAATCAAGATTGGTCAAGTTCTAAAAAAGTGCAATGCACATTTAACGGTAACCAAATGACAGCTCATTATTATACTCAGAACCAAATAAGAAAAAGGGCGAAAGTAATATATTACATAGCAGATGAAACACCCAAAAAGGCAGTTTTTGTAATTAAAAAAGATGGAAAATGGAGGAAGTGCATTTAATGGAAGAAAGAGATACATTCTTCAAAGAAATAATAATAGAACCTTCGAAAATTTATACAAAATCTAAATTTAAGTTAAAAATAAAATTAGAAGATAATTCAATATCAAGATTGTTAACAGAAGATAATTTTGTATTGAATACCGAAAATAATGAAGAATTAATTGTTGAGGTGTAGAAAAATGGCAGATAAGAAAATATCTGAATTAATAGAAGCATTAAATTTAAAAGATACAGACATATTAGTAATTGTGCAAGATAACACAACTAAAAAAATAACTGTAGCAAATGCAAAAGAAATGTTAAAAGGAGCTGACGGACAGCAAGGACCACAAGGACCACAAGGACCGCAAGGGGAACCAGGAACACCAGGACAGCCAGGAGAAAAAGGAGATCCAGGAGTAGCAGGTACTGATGGAAAAGATGGAATTAGTATTACCGAAATAACTACAGGAATAATAAGCGAAGAGGCAGGATATACTGTAACTCCAATCACAATAAACAAAAGTGATGGTTCTAATACAATAGTTTACATTAAAGCTAAAAACGGGGCAGGAGGAAGTCAAGGAACATCTAATTATAACGATTTAACGAATAAGCCTAAAATTAACAACGTTGAACTTTTAAACAATAAAAACTTAAAAGATTTAGGGATACAGCAAATCTATATTGGACAAGAAGAACCTAAAGATGAAAGTGTAGAAGTATGGATAGATCCAGAAGGAGAAGCAACAGGTATACCTAGCAAAACGAGCGAATTAGAAAATGATAGTGGATTCGTAGATGAAACTTTTGTTAAAAACGCTATTACTAATGCTATATCTTCTGCTTTAAAGGAGGAATATTAATGGCAAGAACAGATACTCTCAAAAATTTTTTGACAGATGTAGCTAACTCTATAAGAGAAAAAAAGGGGACTTCAGATAAAATATTAGCTTCGAATTTTGATACAGAAATCCAAAACATTCAAAGTGGAAGCGAAGAATCGATATATGATTATTTTTTTAGTAGCGTTAGTGGGAATGTGAAGGCACAAACATTATTTAAGACTATACCAAAAATTGATTTTAGTAAGGCAACTAATACTAGAACTCTATTCTATCAATCAAGTATAGTAACTGTACCAGAACTAGATTTATCTAATGTAACAGATGCAGCAGGTATGTTTAATGACTGTAAAGAATTAAAAACAATTCCGAATCTTAATACAATTAAAGCAACAGATATGAGTTATTTATTTATTGTGTGTCCAAAACTAGAAAGCATAGGAGAAGTAAATGCTGATAGCGCTACAAATATAACTGGAATTGTAGACAATGATTCTAAGTTAAACAAATTTTTAGGATTAAAAAATTTAGGAAAAGGCTATTTAACTAGTAGTGAGGCTAATTTTAGTAATTATACTTTGAATTTATCACAAACAAATTTGGATCATGATAGTTTAATGAATGTAATAAATAAATTATATGATATTAAGTCGAAAGGTTGTCAAGTTCAAAGATTAATATTAGGTTCTATACTTAAAGCAAAATTAACAACAGAAGAAATAGCTATTGCAACTAGTAAGGGCTGGAATGTTGAGTAGGAGGTATAAGAATGCAATTTTTTGATTATACAGAACCCAAAATGATAATAGCAGACAGAGGAAAGAAAATTAGAAATAAAAACGATACATATAAAAAAGAATATATTGATGAATACGGAATGAAAGTAAATGAACACATTCCGTATTATACTACAACAATTTTTGTGTCAGAAAATTTTAAAAAAGAAGATATGGATAAAATATATATTGAAGAAGAGGTTGATGAATAAATGTCTGTAATACGTATACGAAATGAAAAAGGTGAGTTTGAAGAAATTCCAATTATAAAAGGAGAAAAAGGAGATCCAGGAGAAGACGGTATAAGTGTTAATTGTATAAAAGTAGCTGATGAGCAAACTGCAATATCTCAAAGTGCAGCCAATCCTAATAACATATATTACTGGTAGGTGTTTAAAATGAGAACAGCAATAAATGGAACAAAAATAAATAATTTTTACATAAGCGGAAGTAAAGTAAATGGCTTTGCAAAAAAGGGAGAAATAGTATTTAAAAGAGAAGGAGATACAACAGCACCTGTTTATACAAGTTTAGGAATAGTTCGCAATAGCGACTCAGGAGACAATAGAGACAAACATTATGCAAAAATAGGAGATAGTGTTAGAGTGCTTATATATTTTAAAGAACAGTTAGAAGTAGAGCCAAAAGTTAAAATAGGTAGTAAGGAATTTATAGCAACATATAGAGAACAAAGCTCTAGCAGTACTTTATTGGCATATTATGCAGATTGTAAATTAACAGAAGATTTAGAGTTGTCTACAGGTGAAATTCAATTTGAAGTTTATGGTTATGCTGATGCATCAGGAAATGTTGGCACAAAATTAACAAATGCAGACATAAATAATTCTATGTATCAATATGTAATATTTGACAATATAGTCCCAGAAATTACAGTAAAAGATGGAGAAAATGAAACTATTGGAGATGCTGTAAACGGATATAGTAAGATAAGTTTTAAGATTTATGATGATATAGCATTAGCTGAATATGATATAAATGGAGAAATTGGTGTTTTATCTGTAAGTCAATGGGGAGATATTAATAATATAACAGCTAGTTATAAAGGTGCAGTTGTTGGAGAAAACATATTAAAAGTAAGAGATCAATCTGGAAATGAAAATACCTTAACATTTAAATTGATATAAAGAAGAATGCAAATATTAATTAAATATAGAAAAAATAAAATATTTAGAATTATAAAAAGAACATTAATAAGCTTAAT